>DATMVT010000067.1:0-12057 GCA_035562895.1 Patescibacteria group bacterium
CGCACCCGGGTCGCGGCGCCAACTTCGTCCATCCCAAGTTCGGTCCGGTCTGGGCGACGTCGGCACTCGGCAACGAAAAGATCACTCTGATCGGCACCGATCCCGAAAACCACAAGGAGTTCGCGTGGAAGGCGGTGGAAGTGCTGAAGGGTCAGGGTGGCGGATCGCTGTTCGTGAAGACGCATCCGAAATCGCGTCACTTCTACATCGATACGCCGCTGAATCCGGATCCGAAGGCCAGCCAGACCATTGCCGTGTACGACATCAACAACCTCGCCGCCGGCTACAAGGTGCTGCCGATCGCCGAGTGGGCCAAGCTCGGCCCGGGTCCGAAGCGCGTCGTGCAGCCCGAATACAACAAGGCGGGTGACGAAGTGTGGTTCTCGGTGTGGAGCGGCCAGAAGGAAGAATCGGCGATCGTCGTCATCGACGACAAGACGCTCAAGCTCAAGAAGGTCATCAAAGGCCCCGGCATGATCACGCCGACCGGCAAGTTCAACGTGTTCAACACCGCGCACGACGTGTACTGATCGGAACGTGGCCGTCCGCCACTCTTCGCGAGGAGAGTGGCGGAACGGCCGCCTTTCCCGAACCGTGTCGCGGCACGATTCGGGAAAGGCGGACACCGCCAACCCCTTTCCAACTTTGAAGGACTTTCCCATGCGTACCCTCCGAATGGCGCTGCTGCCGTTGGCCCTCGCCGCCGCTGCCGCCGTCCACGCCGATGAACCCGCTTCGCTCGCCGATGCCCTGACCGGCGGCAAGGTCACCCTCGACACGCGCCTGCGCGCCGAAAACGTGTCCGACGACGCCTTTGAGAAGGACGCCGGTGCACTCACCTGGCGCAGTCGCGTCGGCTACCAGACCGCACCGTGGTTCGGCTTCACGCTGTTCGCCGAACTCGAAGACGTGCGCGCGCTCGACGAGGGCTACAACTCGACCGCGAATGGCCGCACCCAGTATCCGGTCGTCGCCGACCCCGAGGGCAGCGAATGGAATCAGGCCTTCATCCGCTGGGAACCGGTCGCCGGAAGCCAGTTCACGATCGGGCGCCAGCGAATCATCCTCGACAACGCGCGCTTCTTCGGCAACGTCGGCTGGCGCCAGAACGAACAGACCTTCGACGCCGCCGCATTCACGCAGACCTTCGGCAAGAACACGTCGGCCCGTTACTACTACCTGCAGGACGCGCATCGCGTGTTCGGCAACGCCAATCCGAACCCTCTGCTCGCCGAGTACGACATCGGTGGCCATGTGCTCAACGTCTCGCACGCATTCGGTCCGGCCACCCTGGTCGGTTACGGCTACTTCGTCGAGAACGAAGATCTGCCGCTCACCTCGAATCGGATCGTCGGCGCACGCTTGACCGGCGCGCACGCACTGGACGAGCCCTGGAAGCTGCTGTACGCGATGGAATTCGCGCAGCAGGCCGATTGGCGCGGCGGTGCCGCCAACATCGATGCCGACTACATGCTGTTCGAGTTCGGCGCGGCGCGCGGCGCCTACTCCGGCAAGTATTCCTACGAAGTGCTCGGCAGCGATGGCCATTACGCGTTCCAGACCCCGTTCGCGACCCTGCATGCCTTCAACGGCTGGGCCGACAAGTTCCTGACCACGCCGGTGAACGGCCTCGTCGACAGCTTCGTCACCTTCGCCGGTCCGATCGGCAAGCTGCAATGGATCTCTTCGTTCCACCAGTACAGCGCCGACCACGGCGGCGCCGACTACGGTACCGAATTCGACGCCTCGCTCAGCTATGCGTTCAAGCAGCGCTTCACCGCGCTCGCCAAGATCGCCCATTACGAAGCCGACGACTTCGCTCGCGACACCGACAAGATCTGGCTGTCGCTCGAGTACAAGTACTGATCCACGCCCGTCATCGAGACAACGGAAAACGGCGCCATGGGGCGCCGTTTTCCTGTCCGGACATCGATCACGTTGGCATGGCGGCTCAAATGATCTTCGCCACGATGTACGTGATCGGCATCACCCGCACCGCGCTGGCGTGGTTCCGGGGCGGCTGAAACGCCGCCCGCTCGCCCTCACCCACCCAATCGCCGCAACGGCAATGCACGGCGCTGCTCCGGGGCAGTGGCACGGAAGCGATCGATGAAGTCGACGGCGATCGGGCCGGCGGCGGCGTAGCCGTAGGCGCGGTTGCGGCCGTCGTGCTTGGCTTCGAACAGGGCGGCGTCGGCGATTTCGAGCACGTGTTGCCAGGGCAGTGAATCCCCGGATTCGGCGATGAAAGGCAGGCAGGCGAATCCGATCGAGCAGGTTCGCTGGATCGATGCGCCACTGCCGATGTCGAAGCGGTGCGAAGCGACGTCGATGCGCAGACGCTCGGCGCTTTGCAGTGCTTCGACTTCATCCGCGACCGAAGCGACGATCAGGAATTCTTCGCCCCCCCAACGCACGCCCAGGTCGCCTTCGCGCAACTGCGCACGAATCAGTCGTGCGACCCCTTCGAGCACGCGGTCACCTGCGGCATGGCCATGCTGGTCGTTGACCTGCTTGAACTCGTCGATGTCGATCACGATCAGCGCGAGGCGTCGTTGCGGCCGATCACGCGCGCGACCGCTCGACCGTTGCTCGGCGAGCAACGGCAACGCCTGCTCCAGCGAGCGACGATTGCCGAGACCGGTCAACGGATCGGTGCGACTGGCGCGTTCGACATCGGCATAGGCCGCGCGCAGTTCGGCGGTGCGCGCATCGACGAGGTTCTGCAGCAGCGCCGCGCGACGACGATAGTGCGCGACGGTGAGCCTGATCAGCAGGAACAATGCGATCAGCGCCAGGATCGACAGCGCCGCGACCACGCTCTTGCGTTGCCACCATTGCGGCAGGACGCGGACGCCGACGCGCGCCGGCGCGGCGCTGGTTTCGTCGACGCGATTCGTGGCGCTCACCTCCAGCGTGTACTCGCCCGGCCACAGGTTGCCGAAACTGGCGTGACGATGATCGGCGTCCACCTCGACCCAGGCTTCATTGTCCGAACCGAGCAGCCGATAGGCGAATCGGTTCGCGCCGGGCGCCGAGAAATCGCTGGCGCTGAATTCGACGTCGAAACGCGTCTCGTCCTCCGCGAGTTCGATCCGTCGCCGAACCGCCGCTTGCGGCCGGCGCTGGCCGTCGACGGTGACCTCGGTCACCAGCACCTTCGGGCGGTACGACCACGGCTTGAACCTTGCGGGGTCGATGATGCCGAGGCCATTGGTGCCGCCGAACAGGAACAGGCCCGAGCGCGTCTTCGCCGCTGCGCCGATCCAGTTCGTGCCGAGATCGAGTCCGTCTGCGCGATGAAAGCGATGCACCCGCATCGCGGCCGGATCGAACATCGCCGTGCTGGTCCAGAGCCGGTCGCGATCATCGACGAGGATGTTGCTGCCGAGCGAATCGCCGGACACGCCGATCTGCGGCGAAATGTGCTCGAAGACTTCGCGACCGTCCGGCGTGCGCCGATAGCGGTCGATGCCCATCTGCGTGTTCACCCAGACGCGGCCCTGGCCGTCGATCGCGACCTGGGCCACGACATCGTTGACCAGGCTCGCGGCATCGGCCGCATCGTGGCTGAACCGGCGCAACCGCTCGGCGTCCGGCTCCAGCAGATACAAGCCGTTCGCGGAACCGAACCAGAGCCGGCCGTCGTCGCCTTCGGTCATGCTGCTGAAGCGCGTTCGCGGCGGCTCGCCATCCTGTGCCAGCACGTCGACGAAGCGATCGGTCTCCGGCGCATAGCGCACCAGTCCGTCACCGGTGCCGACGAAGACGCGGCCGTCGCGCGCGACGTCGATCGCCTCGGTCTGCAAGGTCGGCAGGCCCTGCTCGCGCTGATAGTGACGGAACGCCTTCGCGCCCGGATCGAGCCGCTGCACGCCGGACTGGAACGTGCCGATCCAGAGCGTGCCGTCCGCCGCCTCGGCCATGCCGCCGATCACGCCATCGGCGAGGGTGTCCGCACGCATCGGGTCGACACGCCAGCCGCCGACCACACCGCGCTTCGGATCGATGATGTCGATGCCGTTCTGGGTGGTGCCGGCGAGCACGCGGCCATCGCGCAATTCCAGCACGCTGAGCAGGTTCGGATAACTGAGCCGGCCCGGGCGCGCGGTGCTGTGGCGAAGCAAGCGGAAGCCGGGATTGTGCGGGTTGTGGCGTTGCAATCCGCCACCCCAGGACCCGACCCAGAGCAGGCCGGCGGGATCCACTTGAAACGCACCGGCGGCATCGAAGCTCAAGCCATCCTTGACGCTGGCGTCCTGGGTGAGCAAGTGAGTGACGGCCAGCGACTTCGTATCCGCGAGTGCGATGCCCGCGCCGTAGCGGCTGAGCCAGACTTCGTCCGCCGACACCTGCGCGATCGCATTGATCCACGAGCGCGACAAGGCTTCGCGTTCAACGTGCTCGCGACCGATCCAGCGGATCGCGCCAGTCGCGGCATCGACCACCGCGGCGCCGTGTTCGCGCGTTCCGACCCAAATCCGGCCCTCGCGATCTTCCATCAACGACACGATCTCGCGACCGGCCAGCGAAACATCGCCCTGCGTCAACATCGGCTCGGCGGCAAGGTGTCCCGGGCGCATGCGCAACAAGCCATCCTGGGTACCGATCCACACGGTGCCGTGGCGTGCGATCAGCAGGCTGCGCACCCGCTCGGAAGGCGCCGGCAACGGTGCGCCGGCGCCGAGCACGACGGCGTCGAATCGTCGACGGGCGGGGTCGTAGCGCGTCAATCCGGCATCGGCGGCGAGGTAGACGCCGCCTTGCGGTGCGACCGCGATCGCGTAGATGTTGCCCGGCCCGACGCCGGCCGCCTGCGCCGGATCGTGGCGGTAACGCGTGAAGGTCTCGGTCTCGGGATCGAGCACCGACACGCCATCGACCTCGTGCCCGATCCAGACGTGCCCGTCATGGTCGACCGCCATCGAGAAAATGAAATCGCCGGCCATCGACGTCGCATCATCGACGCGATGCGTGTAGCGCCGGAAGTGGTAGCCGTCGAAGCGCAGCAGGCCTTTTTGCGTGCCGATCCAGAGGAAGCCGTCGGCGCCCTGCGCCAGCGCGGTGATCACGCCATTGGGAATCTCGTCCTCGCCGCCGACGGTGTCGAGCACGCGCTCGCCGAAGTCGAACGCCGGCCCCGTCGCCAGCACCGTCGACGTGCAGACGCACGCCAGCACCAGCGCGGCGGCGCACAGCCGCCACCGGGCCTTGCGTGTGCTTGCCACGATGATCCGCAGAACGCCTCTCCCCAAGACAACACCGACGCATTCCGGCCCGACCCGCGTGCCGCGTCGCCGATTGGCGCACGAGTGACCCGGTCGTGACAACAGGTAAACTGCGACGACCGTGATCAAGCCTGACGGAATTCTCCTGAGCCTGCTGCTGGCCCTTGCTGCACGGTCGGTGGCAGCCGACGACGTCCGGGCACCCCGTCCCTCCGGCCATGAAGCATCCGTCATGCATGATTGGCAAGAACAGCGCGGCGAACGCGACGGTGAGGCGTTCGTGATCCGGGTACTGCGCGATCTGCCGGACCGCGCCGTGCAGAAGCGCCATCCGCAACGCCTGATCCTTGGCCTGGCCTATGACGAAGAGGGCTCGCGCCGTTTGCCGAACGCGGCCGAATGGCGGCAGATCGATGCCTATGCAAGGGCGTTTCGCGCCGTCGCCGAACATGCCGGCGCGATCATTGTCGCGTCGCTGACCAGCGATGGATTTCATCAGTACATTTTCTACTGCGACGACCCGGCCAAGGCCCATGTGCGCCTGATGGGTGCGCTCGCCGACCTCGATCAGGACGACGAATTCGCGACCATCGTCCCGATCTGGGAGATCACCGACGATCCCGACGCCGGCTGGCACTACATCCAGCAAATCGCGGCGGGTCCTTGATCGACTTGCCCGAAGGTACGAGTGCGCGCGACGTCACAAGCGGTAAACTCGCGGCCTCACTGAGGAGTTCCCGATGTCGGCAACGACGAGCGCCGCGGGTGTGCGCGGCAAATCGAAGGTGTATCCGGATGCGGCCACGGCGCTGGGCGATCTGGTCGCGGATGGTCAGACGCTCGCGGTCGGCGGCTTCGGCCTGTGCGGCATTCCTGAAGCGCTGATCGCCGCGCTGCGCGATTCCGGCGCCAAGGGTCTGACCGCGATCTCGAACAACGCCGGGGTCGACGGCTTCGGCCTCGGCATGCTGCTGGCGACGCGACAGATCCGGAAGATGATTTCGTCCTACGTCGGCGAGAACAAGGAGTTCGAGCGCCAATACCTGTCCGGCGAGCTCGAGCTCGAATTCAATCCGCAGGGCACGCTGGCCGAACGCCTGCGCGCCGGCGGCGCCGGCATCCCGGCCTTCTTCACCCGCACCGGCTACGGCACCATCGTCGCCGAAGGCAAGGAAACCCGCCAGTTCGATGGCCACTGGTACGTGATGGAAACGGCGCTGAAGGCCGATGTCTCGCTGGTGAAAGCGTGGAAAGCCGACCGCGCCGGCAACCTGGTGTTTCGCAAAACGTCGCGCAACTTCAACCCGGCCTGCGCGATGGCGGGCAAGGTCTGTGTCGCCGAAGTCGAAGAGATCGTCGAGATCGGCGCCATCGATCCGGATCAGGTGCACCTGCCCGGCATCTACGTCGACCGCCTCGTGTTGAACGCCACGCCAGAGAAGCGCATCGAGCAGCGCACCGTTCGCCAAGGAGACAAGTGATGGCCTGGACCCGTGACGAAATGGCGCAACGCGCCGCACAGGAACTGAGCGACGGCGCCTACGTGAACCTCGGCATCGGCCTGCCGACCCTGGTCGCGAACTTCATTCCCGAGGGCATGGACGTGTGGCTGCAGTCCGAGAACGGCCTGCTCGGCATCGGACCGTTCCCGACCGCGGACGAAGTCGATGCCGACCTGATCAACGCCGGCAAGCAGACCGTCACCGCGCGCGCAGGCGCGAGCTACTTCGGCAGTCACGATTCATTCGCGATGATCCGCGGCGGTCACATCGACCTCGCCATTCTCGGCGCGATGCAGGTCACGCACGAGGGCGACCTGGCGAACTGGATGGTGCCGGGCAAGATGGTCAAGGGCATGGGCGGCGCGATGGACCTGGTCGCCGGCGTGCGCCGCGTCGTCGTGCTGATGGAACACACCGCCAAGGGCGGCGAGCACAAGATCCTGCCGACCTGCACGCTGCCGCTCACTGGCGTCGCCGTGGTCAACCGCATCATCACCGAGCTCGCGGTGATGGACGTGACGCCGCTGGGCTTGAAGCTGATCGAGACCGCGCCGGGCGTGACCCGCGACGAACTCGTCGCGAAGACCGGCGTGCCGCTGGTCTGAAGCCCAACGCCGCGGGTCAATCCGCGGGGGTGATCCGCAGCAGTTCGACCGGCAGCACCTGTGCGGCCGCCTCGGGGTCGTGGCGGAAGCGCTCGATGAAGTCCGCAGGCATGGCGGCGGTGGCGCGAAACGCATAGGCGCGATTGCGGCCTTCGTGCTTGGCGACGTACATCGCAGCATCGGCGATCTCGACGACCTGTTCCCAGCCCGGCGTCCGCGGCTGTGACGGATCGAACGGCAGGCAGGCGGCCCCGATCGACACCGTCAAGCGCGTGGCCACCGCATGATCGGTCTCCGCCACGGCGACCCGCAGCGCCTCGGCACGACGCCAGGCTTCGGCCTCGTCCGCGACCGGCGCGACCACCAGGAACTCTTCGCCGCCCCAGCGGGCCGCGATGTCGGCCTTGTCCAGGCAGCCCTGGATCACCGCACCGATCCGTTCGATCACGCGGTCGCCAGCGCGATGTCCATAGCGGTCGTTGATCGCCTTGAACCCATCGATGTCGACGACCAGGAACGCGAGCCGAGGCGAATCGACGCCTTGCGCAACCACCTGGCGAAGGGTTTCGGCGACCTTCTCCGGCACGATGTTGCCGATCGAGCGACGATTGCCGAGCCCGGACAGCAGATCGGTCTGGCTCGCGATCTCGGCCTGACGCGCAAACGCCTGCAGCTCGCGCGTGCGCTGGTCGACCAGGGTCTGCAAGACCAGCGCGCGGCGGCGATATCGATCGGCGGAAAATCGCACCAGCCCCAGCGCCAGAACGACCACGAGCAACAGCAGGGCCACTGCGAACCAGATCGTCTGCCACCACAGCGGTGCGACGTCGACCCGCAGGCGCGTGGGCACGCTGCTCGCATCCCCGACACGATTCCGGGCACGCATTTCCAGCACGTACTCGCCCGGCCAGAGGTTGCTGAAACTGGCTAGCCGATGATCGGCATCGACTTCGATCCATTGCTCGCTGTCGCCGAGCAGGCGGTACTCGTATCGATTGGCTTGCGGTGCCGCGAAGTCGGCGGCGCTGAATTCGATGCCGAAGCGGCGTTGTCCGCTGGCCAGATGCAAGCCCTGCAGCGCCACACCCAGCGGCTGCTCGCGTCCGTCGATGGTGAGCCCCGAGACCAGCACCCGCGGATCTTCGCGCCAGGGCAGGAAGCGCTCGGGCGCGATCACCGCCAAGCCGGTCGAGCCGCCGAACAGCAAGTGTCCGTCACGAGTCCGGGCCGCGGCGCCGATCCAGTGAGCACCGATGTCGATGCCGTCGGCACGATGCAGCGCGTAGATCGACATCGCCTCGGGGTCGAACACGTACAGCGGTGACCAGATCCGTCCGGAGGCATCCTCCAGCAGGCTGCCCCCAAGGCCCTGGCCAGCCATGCCCAGTCGCTCCGACAGGTCTTCGAACCACTCGCGCCCCGCCTCGCGATGCAGGCGCTGCAAGCCTTTGGCGGTATCGACCCAGAGTCGACCGCGCCCGTCCACCAGCACGCTCGCGACATGGTCGCTGACCAACTCGCCATCGGCGCCCGTACGCCGCTGCAGTACGCGCAACCGGTCGCCACCGGGCTCGATGGCATACAGGCCACCCGAGGTCGCGATCCACAATCGTCCGTCGTTCTCCTCCGCAAACCCGTTCACGCGAACCTGCGGTGCGTTGCCATTGGCGTCGGTCAGGGCGACGAAGCGATCGCGCTCGGGGTCGAAGCGCAGCAGTCCATCCCCGGTGCCGACCCACAACACGCCATTGCGTGCAACGTAGAGATACTCGATCTGCAGGGTCGGCAGTCCGTGTTCGCGCGTGTAACGCCGGAATCCGCTGCGACCGGGATCCTGACGATGCACGCCGGACTGATAGGTGCCGACCCACACGGTGCCCTGGGGATCCTGTGCAAGACCGCTGACCACGCCACTGGCCAGCGCCTCGGGATCGGCCGGATCGGGGCGATAACCCCCGATGACACCGCGACGGCGATCGATGATGTCGATGCCATTGCCGGTGCTGCCCGCGAGCAGGCGGCCATCCTGCAATTCGAGGATGCGCAGCACGCTGGCATGCGACAGGCGAAGGGGCTCGGTGGGGCTGTGGCGCAGCAGACGGATCGCCAGGTTGCGCGGATTGTGGCGTTGCAGCCCGCCGCCCAAGGTGCCGACCCACAACAGCCCACTGTGGTCGACGTACAGTACGCCGACCGCGTCGAAGGCCAGCCCCGAAGCCGTGGCCGGGTCGTGCCGCAGCAGATGCCGCACCGCACCGCTGTCGCGGTCGACGACGACGATGCCTTCGGAAAATCGGCTCAACCAGATTTCGTCGGCGGACGGTTGCGCGATCGCGTTGATCCAGGTCCGCGAGAGCGCCTCGGCGGCGGGATGGTCGCGGCCGATCCAGCGCAGGCGGCCACTGCCCGGGTCGAGCACGACGGCGCCATGTTCGCGGGTGCCGATCCAGAGTTGCCCCTGGCTGTCCTCGAACAAGGTCGAGATCTCCTTGCCCGCGAGCGCCGGACTACCGTGCGTCGTCACCCGCTCCACCGCCGCGCTGCCGGCACGCACGCGCGCCAACCCGTCGCGGGTGCCCACCCAGAGCGTGCCCGAACGATCGAACAGCAAGCTCTGCACACGCACGCCGGGGCCGGCGATCAACCCTTCGCGCTCGCCGAGCCAGGACGTGAACGTGCCCGTCTTCGGATCAAGGCGGACCAAGCCCGCGTCGGCAGCGATCCAGACGCTGCCGTCAGGCGCCACCGCGATCGCGTGGATCGGCCCGGGACCGATGCTGTCGCGGCGTTCCGGCACGTGGCTGTAACGGGTGAAGCGATCGGTCGCGGGATCGAGCACCGACACGCCGTCGGCCTCGGTCCCGACCCAAAGGCGGCCACGCGCATCGACGGCCAGGGTCTGCACGAAATCGCCCGACAACGATCCGGGATCACGCGGATCATGCACGTAACGGCGGAATCGGTAGCCGTCGAAGCGCAACAAGCCGTTCTGGGTGCCGATCCAGAACAGGCCGGATGGCTCTTGGAGAATGCGGGTGACCACGCCGTAGGGAATATCATCGTTGTCGCCGACCGACTCGAACAGGCGATCGCCGAAATCGAAGTCATGGACATCCGCGGCCACCGCGCTGGAGAAAGCCAGCCCGAGCAACAACGCACGCAGCGACTGCCGCCAACGTTCGGCCATCCACCCCCACCTCGGCATCCTCATCAAAACTCCTGGCCCGGTCCGACCGCAGCGCAGCGCAGGGCGATCGAACTTGCCAAGGCTAACCCGCCGTCGTGCCTGCCAGCCAGCAGCGAAATGTCAAGAAAGCGCGGTCCCGGCCACGATGACCGCCTTGCGATGTTGCTGTTTCAGCATCCGGCAACCGTCGCTGAACAGGCTGGCCGCGAGCCGCTAAAGTGCTGCACCCGGCCGGCGATGTCGCTATAGTGCGCGGCCGTTTTCATCCCTCCATCCGAATCAAAGGATATATGCCTCGATGAGCAGCTATCTCTTCACCTCCGAATCCGTTTCCGAAGGACACCCGGACAAGATCGCCGACCAGATCTCCGATGCCGTGCTCGACGCCATCCTCGCGCAGGACAAGCGCGCCCGCGTCGCCTGCGAAACGATGGTGAAGACCGGTGCCGCGATCGTCGCCGGCGAAATCACCACCGACGCGTGGGTCGATATCGAGTCGCTGGCGCGCAAGGTCATCAACGACATCGGCTACAACACCTCGAAGGTCGGTTTCGACGGCCACACCTGCGCGATCATCAACATGATCGGCAAGCAGTCGCCGGACATCAACCAGGGCGTCGATCGCAAGAAGCCGGAAGAGCAAGGCGCGGGCGACCAGGGCCTGATGTTCGGATACGCCTGCAATGAAGCCCCGGAATACATGCCGGCGCCGATCTACTACTCGCACCGTCTGGTCGAACAGCAGGCCAAGATCCGCAAGAAGAAGAATTCGCCGCTGCCGTGGCTGCGCCCGGACGCGAAGTCGCAGGTCACGCTGCGTTACGACGGCAACAAGATCGCCGGCATCGACGCGGTCGTGCTCTCGACCCAGCACGACGAGGACGTGAAGCAGAAGCATCTCGTCGAAGCGGTGATGGAGGAGATCATCAAGCCGGTGCTGCCGCACAAGTTGATCGACAAGAAGACCAAGTTCCACATCAACCCGACCGGCAAGTTCGTGATCGGCGGACCGGTCGGCGATTGCGGCCTCACCGGCCGAAAGATCATCGTCGACAGCTACGGCGGCATGGCCCGCCATGGTGGCGGCGCGTTCTCGGGCAAGGATCCGTCCAAGGTCGATCGTTCAGCGGCCTATGCGGCGCGCTACGTCGCGAAGAACATCGTCGCGGCCGGCCTCGCCGACAAGTGCGAAGTCCAGGTCAGCTATGCCATCGGCGTGGCCGAACCGACTTCGATCTCGGTAACCACGTTCGGCACCGGCAAGATCGGCGACGAGCAGATCGAGAAGCTGATCCGCGGCCACTTCGACCTGCGTCCGTACGGCATCATCAAGATGCTCGACCTGATCCACCCGGTCTATCAGGCCACCGCCGCCTACGGCCACTTCGGCCGCAAGCCGAAGGAAGTCACCTACACCGACGGCGCCGGCAAGCAGCACACCGCCACCGCGTTCTCGTGGGAAAAGACCGACAAGGCCGACGACCTGCGCAGTGCGGCCGGGCTGAAGTAAGCCACCGCACATCGCGATCGTTCCA
>DATMVT010000068.1:0-8251 GCA_035562895.1 Patescibacteria group bacterium
CCGGAGTCGCCGCCGGCGGCGTCACGCCCAGGTCGAAATCGAAATCATCGCCATCGGCCACGGGCTTGGCGGCCGGTTCGTGGCCGTCGAAACGCGGCACCGACGCGAACGGATCGGCAAACGCGTTGCCGCCCGCTTCCGGCATCTCCGAGCCATCCGAGAACATCGGATGCGTCGGGCAAAGATCGCGCCCCATCAGCAACGCACCCTGCCATTCCGGTGCATTCGGATCCGGGAGTTGCGCGTACATCGCCTCTGCGGCCGCCTCGAACTTGTCGGCGTTGCGACGCATGTAATAGAACTCGAGCACATTGAGATGCGCGTTGAGATCGGTCGGGTCCTGGGCGAGCGCCGACAACATCGAGGACTCTTCGTTGTCACCACCGACGCTGTCGCCGAACTGACCCGAAATCGATCCGGGCGCAACCGCGGGCAACTCGGGCTTGCGGCGACGTGCCATCGCGAAACCGAGGCCGCCGAGCACCAACAAGCCGAGGCCACCGAGCACGTACTTGTTCATCAGGGCTCCATACCAGGGTTCGGCCGCGGGTGCGGCAGGGGTTCCCACCGCCACCGGCTCGGCATCCGCGATCGGCGTCACTTCCGCCGAATCCGTTGAATCCGTCGAAGCTTCGGAGTCTGCGGGTGCATCGGCCGCAGCCAATGGATCCGCGGTCTCGTCCGGCGCCGCGGCAGGATCAGAAACCGGGGTGTCCGCGGTCGCGGCCAATGGATCGGCCGCAGCGATCGGCTCGCTGGTCAGCGCGTCGGGCGTCATGACCGGGTCGGGCTCCGGCATCGGCGGCGGCGGCGTCGTGACCACCGGCTTTTGTGCCGCCTGTGCCGCGGCCGCGACTTCGGCGGCCTTCAGCTTGTCCTGCAGACCCTTGAGCTCGCTGTCCTTCAGCGTGAGCAGGCGCTGATTGGTCGAGTTGATCGTCTCGAGTTCCTTCACCCGTGAACGCAACTCGCCGCTCTCCAGCTGGACGCTGCTCAACGACTCCTTGGTGCGCGCCAATTCCGCGCGGACCGCGGCACTGTCGCCGGTACCGCCGGGCGCACCGGGGCGATCGGAGGTGCTCTGTCCGGACGCCGGCGGGACCAATTCGAGACGATCATTCGGTCGCGTCGAAGCGGCGACCGGCGCCGAGGCCGTCGCGCTTGACGCGACGCTCGCATCAGCGACCGTGGTCGGACGCGTCGCTTCGATCCAGGCCTGGTTCTGACTGACGATTTCCGCTGCCGCTTCCGCCGCAGCCAAAGCCTGCAGATCCGATTCACCCGGAATGCGCAGGATCGCGCCGCGCTTCAGCGCGTTGACGTTGTCGCGGAAGAATGCGTCCGGGTTGGCACGCAGCAGGGCGATCATCATCTGGTTCGGCGTGATGTTCCCCGGGCGCGTGGTGTTCGCGATCTCCCACAAGGTCTCTCCCGACGCGATCGGGCCATATTCGCTGGCCGACGGCGCCATCGATACGGGTGCCGCTTCGGGTTCCGGCGCCGGCGGTTCGCTGGCCAAGGGTTCGCTGGGCGCGACCTCGGGCTCGGGTTCGACGGCAGCGGGTTCGGCTTCAGGTGGCGTCGCGGCGGCCGGCGCCTCGAGCGGCGGAGGCTCGGGCACGGGCGCTTCGGCCACTTCAGGTTCGGGCAGCGGTTCCGGCGCGGAAATCGGGGTCGGAGACACCGCCTCGGGTTCGGCGATCGGCTGGACCGACGCGGCCGGCACGACCGCTGACGGCGGCGCACTGGGCATGGTGACCGGCACCGACACCGGCGGCTCGAGCAACACCGCGTATTCACGCAGGAATCGACCGTTCGACCAATTCACTTCGACGAGGAAGGTCAAGGTCGGTTCGCGGATCGCCTGGTTCGAGGTCACGACGATGACGGGTTCGCCACGGGCATTCTTGCCGACGTCGAACTCGAGCGGAACGCCGATGTTGCCGATGTCGAGGCCGACGCGGGCAAACTCCGCCGCTGCGGCCAGTTCCACGCGCAGCGATTCGGCCTCGGCCGGCGCGCTGACGTAGACCGGAATCTCGGCGCGCAGGGGCTGATTCAGCTCCGACTTCACGTTGATCCCGCCCAAGCCCAAAGCCTGTGCAGTGGTACTGCCCAAGGCCAGCGCCACGGCGAGAGAAAGCGGCAACAGTCGGTTCATGCCCGTATCCCCAGTTCGTCCAGTTTGGTCCCGACCGTCACGCACGGTCAGCAATCTTAGAATCGAGCTTATAACACGGCCCTAAGTACAGGGGAAGATTGGGTTTCCGGGCTGATTCCGAGCGCAGAGCCGAGCCTTCGCGCCGGGAAACCGCGATCCCCGTCACAGATGTTCGGCAATCAATCTCTCCGCAATCTGCACCGCGTTCAGTGCGGCACCCTTGCGGATGTTGTCGCCCACCACCCAAAGGTTCAGGCCATGGGGATGCGAAATGTCCTCGCGAATGCGCCCGACATAGACGGGGTCATTGCCGGCGGCATGTGTCACCGGCGTCGGGTAGCCGCCGGCCACGCGATCGTCGACGACCTCGACACCGGGCGCGCCCTCCAGCAGCCGACGCGCATCGGCCGCCGACAACTTGCTGCGCGTCTCGATGTGCACCGCCTCGGAGTGACCGTAGAACACGGGCACGCGCACTGCCGTCGGGTTCACCACGATCGACGCATCCTCGAGAATCTTCTGCGTTTCCCAGACCATCTTCATTTCTTCCTTGGTGTAGCCGTTGTCCATGAAGTCGTCGATGTGCGGGATCAGGTTGAACGCGATCTGCACCGGGAACTTGTGCTTCTCGACCTGCTGGAAATTCAGCAGCTGCGCGGTCTGCTTGCCGAGTTCCTCGAGTCCGGAGCGACCGGCGCCCGACACCGACTGGTAAGTCGCGACATTGATCCGGCTGATGCCGACGGCGCGGTGGATCGGCGCCAGCGCCACCAGCATCTGCATCGTCGAGCAATTCGGATTGGCGATGATGCCGCGCGTGGTGTAGCGCGCGATCGCATGCGGATTCACTTCGGCAATGACCAGCGGAATGTCGTCGTCGTAACGGAACTGCGACGTGTTGTCGATGACGACCGCACCCGCCGCGGCCGCGCGCGGCGCATGCAGCGCCGACACCGAACCGCCGGCCGAGAACAGCGCGATGTCGATGCCGTCGAAGTCGTACTTGTCGAGATCCTGCGTGACGAAACTGCGGTCGCCGAACTTGATGCGTGACCCGGCCGAGCGCTCGCTCGCCAAAGGCACCAGTTCGCCGACCGGAAAGTCGCGCTCGTGCAGGATGTTCAGCATGGTTTCGCCGACGGCACCGGTCGCGCCGACGACGGCGACGTTGAAACTGCGATTCGTGTTCATTCCAGGTTTCCTCTGCTTGCCGCCGTTCCGGGGAGTCGCTTTGAAGTCCGAACGGCCGAGACCTCGTCGCGGCGCCGGAGTCCGGCGCTCAGGACGTGGTGGTTTTGGTCGTGGTCGCGGGAATGCGCGGCGAGACGTCGCCGACATCGCCGCACTGCGCGCGGTGACGCAACGCATGATCGATCAGGGTCAGTGCCAGCATCGCCTCGACGATCGGCGTCGCACGAATGCCGACACAGGGGTCGTGGCGGCCGGTGGTCACGACATCGACCACGTCACCGTTCACGTCGATGCTGCCACCGGGCAGGCGCAGGCTCGACGTCGGCTTGATCGCGACGCTGACGACGATGTCCTGGCCGGACGAAATGCCGCCGAGGATGCCGCCCGCGTGATTGCTGCGGAAGCCATCCGGCGCAATCAGGTCGCGGTGTTCCGTGCCGCGTTGCGCGACGCAGGCGAAGCCGTCGCCGATCTCCACGCCCTTGACCGCATTGATGCTCATCATCGCCGCGGCCAGGTCGCCGTCGAGCTTGCCGTAGATCGGTTCGCCCCAACCCGGCGGCACGTTGGTCGCGACGGCGGTGACGCGCGCACCGACCGAGTCACCCGACTTGCGCAATGCATCCATGAAGGCTTCGAGTTCCGGCACCATGGCCGCGTCGGGCCAGAAGAACGGATTGCCCTCGACCGCGCTCCGATCGAATGCACGCGGCACGATCTCGCCGATCTGCGCCAAGTGTCCACGGACTTCGATGCCGAAGCGTTCGTGCAGCCACCGCTTCGCGACGACTGCCGCAGCGACGCGCATCGTCGTTTCGCGCGCACTCGAGCGTCCGCCGCCGCGCGGGTCGCGGATGCCGTATTTCTGCCAGTACGTGTAGTCGGCGTGGCCGGGGCGGAACTGCTCGGCGATGTTCGCGTAGTCCTTGCTGCGCGCATCGGTGTTGCGGATCAGCAGCGCCAGCGCGGTACCCGTCGTCCGGCCCTGGTAGACGCCGGACAGGATCTCGACCCGATCTTCCTCGCGCCGTTGCGAGGTGTGGCGCGAACGACCGGTCGCCCGCCGCTCGAGGTCATGCACGAAATCGTCTTCGGCGATCGCGATGCCCGGCGGCACGCCGTCGATCACGCACCCGATCGCCGGCCCGTGGCTCTCGCCGAAGGTCGTGACCGAGAAGATCTTCCCGAAGCGGTTGTGACTCATCGACCGCGACGCTCCGCGGCCAGGGCCTCGATCTCGATGTGCCAGGTCAGCAAGTCGTCGCGCTCGATCTGGAAGATGCCCATCTGCCCGACCTTGAACTCGATCCAGTTGAACGGCAACTGCGGCAACAGCTCGACCAGGGCCCGCTCGGATTCGCCGACTTCGCAGATCAGGAAGCCGTCCTCGGCCAGATGCTTCGGAGCGTCCGCCAGGATCTGCAGGACGAGGTCGAGGCCATCATCGCCGGCGCGCAGTCCGTTTTCGGGTTCGAAGCGATATTCCTCGGGCAGCGCGTCCACCTCGGCATGCGTCACGTAGGGCGGATTGGTCACGATCAGATCGTAGACCTCGCCTTCGAGCGCGCCGAACAGGTTCGACTCGATGAAGCGCACGCGGTCGCCAACCAGCAGGCGGTCGGCATTCTCGTTCGCGAGCGACAGCGCCTTCGCGCTGATGTCGACGCCATCGACCAGTGCCTCGGGCAGATAATGCGCGCTGGCGATCGCGATGCAACCGCCGCCGGTGCAGAGATCGAGCACGCGGTTCAGTGGTCGTCCATTGCGCCACGGCTCGAATCCTTGCTCGATCAGTTCCGCGATCGGCGAACGCGGCACCAGCGCACGCTCGTCGCACTTGAACGAGAGATCGGCAAACCAGGCTTCGCCGGTCAGATAGCAGGCAGGCTTGCGCTCGCGGATGCGGCGCTCGAACAAGTCGAGCACGGCTTTCTTTTCCTCAGCGACCAGGCGCGCCGCGCCGTAGGCCGGCTTCAGGTCATGCGGCAGGTGCAGGGCGTGCAGGACGAGCTGCGTGGCTTCGTCGAGCGCATTGTCGTAGCCATGGCCAAACGTCAGCCCGGCTGCGGCAAACCGCGAGGCGCCGTAGCGGATGAAATCGATGATGGTCTTGAGTTCGTCGGTCATCGTCCGATCATAGACAGCAAGGCCGATATACTCCACGCCCTTCTTCTGCCAATTCGCTGACCCCATGCGACAACTTCCCTGGATCATCGTGCTCGTCGCGGCTGCGACCGGCTTCGGACTCTGGCTCGGCCTGCGCCCGGCCAGCACGCCCGCACCGCCCTTGCATGCCGCCTTCAGTCAATACCCGCAGGCGCGCACCCTGTCGCCGTTCGCGCTCGATGGCAGCGACGGCCAAGTCGTCGATGCGAAGCGCCTGTCCGGCAAGCACCAACTGGTGTTCTTCGGCTTCACGCATTGCCCGGATGTCTGTCCGACGACGCTCGCCGTGATGCGTGAAATCGCCGATGGCCTCGCGGCCGCGAAACTCGATGGCCGCGTCGGCTTCCTGTTCGTGTCGGTCGATCCGGAGCGCGACGATCTGAATACGCTCGGCGAATACGCGAAGTATTTCAGCCCGCACATCCTGGCCGCGACCGGCGACCATGAGCGTCTCGGTGCACTGACCCGCGAAATGGGCGTGCTCTACGTCAAGGAGCAGACCGACTCGCCGGACTACAACGTCGATCACAGCGCTGCCGTGTTCGTCCTCGATGCCCAAGGCCGGCTGATCGGCCGCTTCTCGCCACCGCTCGACCCGGCGAAGATGCTCGCCGACCTGCAACGGATCGCGGGGACCTGATGTCGCCTTTCATTGCCCTGCAGTACCTGTTGCCGCATCGCCTGCTGTCGGCGATCGCGCTGCGCATCGCGCGCATCGAAGCGCCATGGTTCAAGAACGCGATGATCCGTTTCATCGCGAACAAGTTCGGCGTCGACTGGTCCGAGGCCGCCAGCGCCGATCTCGCGGAGTACCCGCACTTCAACGCCTTCTTCACGCGCGCCTTGAAACCGGGTGCCCGCGTCGCGGCCGGCGACGAAGGCACGATCCTGATGCCCGCCGATGGTCGCATCAGCCAATGCGGCCCGATCCGCCACGGGCGCATGTTCCAGGCCAAGGGCTTCGATTTCAGTGCCGAGGAATTGCTGGCGGACGCCGCGCTGGCGAAGCGCTTCGATGGCGGCGTCTTCGCGACCGTGTACTTGTCGCCGCGCGACTATCATCGCGTGCACATGCCGTGTGCGGGTCGATTGCTGGAGACCCGCCATGTCCCGGGCCGATTGTTCAGTGTCGGCACCAGCACCGTGGCGCAAGTCCCGCGGGTATTCGCCCGCAACGAGCGACTGGTTTGCGTGTTCGATACCGCGTTCGGGCCGATGGCCGTGGTCATGGTCGGCGCCTTGCTGGTCTCGGGCGTGGAAACGGTCTGGAGCGGCGTCGAGATCCCGGCCTATGCCGACCGCGTGATCGTGCGCGACTATCGCGAGCGGACGCCGCCGATCCTGCTCGACCGCTTCGCCGAGATGGCGCGCTTCAACTACGGCTCGACCGTCATCGTGTTGCTGCCGCCCGGTGTGGCCACGCTGGAGGCTGCGCTGAGCGCAGAAGTGCCGGTGCGCCTCGGACAGGCGCTCGCAAGACGGTCCGCCTAGGCCCGGATTTCGCGAATCGCATCACGCCCGGAATGTGCGATTCATTGCGGATCACGCATGCCATCGACCCAAGTTGACGAAATGTGACGCGGCGCGCGCTTCCCGCGCCCGCGACAGGGATGATCGGCGGCGTCATCCACGCATCGGGAGTTCGTCATGGAAGCCGTCACCAACAACAAATGGGTACAGCGCACCACCGCGTTCGCGCGCTACCTGACCCTGCTGCGCCAATTCAACACGGTCAACGAATCGATCACCGGCCTGCTGCCGGACCAGCGGCGCCAGATCGCGCTGACGGCGCTGGCAGAGCTCACCCAGGCGGAAACCTCGGGACTGGCACCGGTGACCAGCGAAGCCACCAACTGGTCGGTTGAAGCCTCGGTCGCGTTCGCACGCGTACGCTCGCAGCACAACGCGATCCGTCTTGCCGGCCTCAAGCGCTGGCTGGTCAGCGCCTATCGCGCGACCTTCAATTCACCCTATGGCGAGGTCCAGAACCTGCATCGCCTGGTGTTGCGCGCACTGCGCCAGATGCATGGCGAAGAATTGCCGAAGGCGAGTGAACTGCGCCGCGATCAGCGCCGCTTCGCCTGATTCATCGGCGTCATTTGACCCGGATGAACACGACCGACCGGCTTCAACCGGTCGGCTTTTTCATGCCCGACAGCTCGGCAGGCGCAGTCGCTGCCCGGCGCGGATGGTGTAGCTCGGCGCCCGCAAGCCATTGGCGCGGGCGACCGCGGGGACGCCGCAACCGAAACGACGCGCGATCGCGTGCAAGGTCTCGCCCTTGCGCACGACATGGGTGCGCGTACCCGCTGCCGCCGGGTTCGTGCCGGACGATGCCGTCCAGGCCGACCCCGAAGCCACCGGCGGACGCGCGGCATTGAGTTCGGCCGCGGTCTGCGCCAGCAGCCCGCTGCGACAGCGCGCGGCGTACGCCGTGGCCGCAGCCTCGGGAACATCGAGCGCGGTACCCGCATCGATGCGCGCATCGGCTTCGTATTTCGGATTGAGATTGCGCAGCGTACGGAACCAGCCGCGGGCGTTGCCGAATTGCCCCATGCAGACCGCCAGCTCGTTGATCGACATCTGGCGCTCCAGCGTGATCTGGCTGGCACGCGCATCGAATTTCTGGAATTCCAGACCATAGTCCTCGGGATGCAGGAACAGCCACGCTGCAGCCAGCACCATCGGCACATAGTCGCGCGTCTCCGGTGGCAGCGCGTTGTAGACCGGCGC
>DATMVT010000069.1:0-12779 GCA_035562895.1 Patescibacteria group bacterium
GTCGGACAAGGACATGAAGGCGCCCTTGCTCGCCGACATTCCCGAACACCGGCTCCCGGTCTATTCGGCATGACGGTCCTGCTGCTCGGTGCCGATGGCCAGGTCGGTTTCGAGTTGCATCGCGCGCTGGCGTCACTCGCGCCGATCGTCGCGACCACGCGCAAGGGCGTTCTGCCGGGCGGCATCGACTGCACGCGCTGCGATCTCGATGATGAGAACGCATTGCGCGCGCTGATCGAGTCCACGCAGCCGCGCTGGATCGTCAATGCCGCCGCCTACACCGCCGTCGATCGCGCCGAGGACGAACCCGGACTCGCGCAACGCATCAATGGCGATGCGCTCGCCGTCATCGCGGCCACCGCGAAGCGCATCGATGCGCGTGTCGTGCACTACTCGACCGACTACGTGTTCGACGGCCGCGCGAACCAGCCGTGGCGCGAAGGCGATGCCACCGGACCGCTCGGCGCGTATGGCCGCAGCAAACTCGCCGGCGAAGTCGCCTTGCGCGACTCCGGCGCAGCGCACCTGATCTTCCGCACCGCCTGGGTCTACGGTCCGCGTGGCGCCAACTTCCTGCGCACCATGCTGCGCCTCGCGCGCGAACGCGATCGCCTGACCATCGTCGCCGACCAGTTCGGAACGCCGACGCCGGCACGCCTGATCGCCGAGACCACCGCGCTGATCCTGCACACGTTGCGCGACGCCTCATCCACCGATGCGCGCTTCGGCACCTATCACCTCACCGCCAACGGTCACACCACCTGGCACGGCTTCGCGCACCGCATCATCGATCACGCGCACCGCGCTGGATTGATCGAACGAAAGCCCGAAGTCGCCGCGATCACCACCGAACAATTTCCGACCAAGGCCACACGCCCCGCGTACTCGGTGCTCGACACCGCCAAGCTGCAATCCACTTTCGGTCTCACGCTGCCGGATTGGACCGAAGGACTGGCACGGGTGATGGGTGAGATTCACCCATGAATGCACCGGAATCCGGTCGCATTCTGGCCCTGTTCGACTTCGACGGCACGATCACGACGCGAGAGAT
Organism: Patescibacteria group bacterium; assembly: GCA_035562895.1. GTDB lineage: Bacteria > Pseudomonadota > Gammaproteobacteria > Xanthomonadales > Ahniellaceae > JADKHK01. The sequence continues at coordinate 1,052 of DATMVT010000069.1, forward strand.
GCTGCCGGATTTCGTGCGCTTTGCGGTGCCGAAGTGGCGGTTGCGCATTGGCGGTGCGTTGCTGACGCCGCTGGTGCTCGCCTACCGCGCCGGCATGGTCAGCGGCACGACGATCCGCACGGCGATTTCGTGGGTCGGGTTTCGCGGCATGCCCTTGGCCGACTACGAGGCCAAGGGCGTCGCCTTTGCGCGCGACGCGTTGCCGGGCGTGTTGCGGCCGGACGTGATGGCGCGCATCGCCTCGCACAAGGCGAACGGCGACACCGTCGTGGTCGTGTCCGGCGCCTACGACGTCTATCTGAAACACTGGTGCGCGGCCCATGGCCTCGACCTGATCGCGTCCACACTGGAAGTTCGCGATGGCCGCCTGACCGGCCGATATCTCGGCGCGCAGAACGTGCTCGCCGAGAAGGCGCGACGCGTGCGCGAGCGCTACGGCCTCGCCGCCTATCGCGAAGTCCATGCCCATGGCGACACGCCGGAGGACGAGCATCTGCTCGCGCTGGCGCAGCATCGCTTCTATCGCGGCGCGGAACTGACTACGTTGTAATACAATGCATTCATTCAGCGGAGACCGCGCATGAGTGTCACTACCGTCCGTCTTTCACCTGAGATTGAACAGGATCTGGAAACGACGGCCAGCAAAATGCAGCGAAGCAAGAGTTGGGTGATCAGCGAAGCGCTGCGCGAGTACATCGCCCGAAATCGCGAAGGCGAAGCGCGCTGGCAACAGACGCTCGACGCCATGGCCGATGTCGCTCAAGGGCGCGTGGTGTCGGGCGAGGCGGTGCACGACTGGCTGCGCAGTTGGGGCAGTGCAGATGAGCAACCCAAACCGACGGCCAGCAAGTGAAACTCCTCTACTCGGAGCGCGCCGTCTCTGACTTGGCGCGGCTGCGGGATTTCATCTCCCAGCACAACCCGAGCGCAGCGGCCCGCATCGCTGGCGAACTGGTGGCGAAAGTCGAACACCTGCGGCGTTTTCCGCTGGTCGGCCGACTGGTCGAGGAATCACCGGAACCGCAACAGATTCGTGATCTCGTGGTTTCCGACTACCTTGTGCGTTACCTGCCGACCGAAAACGCGATCATCGTGCTGCGCATTTGGCACCACCGCGAGCATCGCGCACCAGAAGAGTAACTGCGAGGACGCGCTACACGGTGACGCCCCGAAGCGTTTACGATCCGACGACCTCTCGGAGACGCGCATGGCAACGATCAGCAAGTACGGCCCCCTGCGGCACCTGCGGGCCGAGCCGAACCAGTTCGTGCTGCATTTCGGCAACGGCAAGCTGGTGCGCTCGGGCGCCGGGTTGGCGTACTGGTTCCTGCCGTTGTCGGCGGCACTGGCCGAAGTGCCGGTGGAGGACATCGCGACGACCTTCGTGTTGAACGAGCGCAGCAGCGACTTCCAGGCACTGAAAGTGCAATGCACCGTGGTCTATCGCGTCGCCGACCCGGCGGTCGCGGTGTCGCGCGTGAACTTCTCGATCGGCGCCGACACCGGCACCTGGGTACAGCGTCCGCTCGATGCCATCGCGACGCTGTGGTCGCAACGCGCCCTGCCCCCGGCGCGCAGTTTTCTCGCCGCGGCGACGCTCGAGGAAGCGCTGAGTCGCGGCTCGGACGCGATCCGCGAAGCGCTGATGAAGGCGTTCCGCGCCGACAGCGAAATCGGCGCGATGGGCCTCGCGCTGGTCAATGTCGTGATCGACCAGCTCGCGCCGATGGCCGATGTCGAGAAGGCGTTGCAGACGCCGGCGCGCGAGTCGATCCAGGCCAAGGCCGACGAGGCGATCTTCCAGCGTCGCGCGCAGGCGGTCGAGAAGGAACGCGCGATCAAGGAAAACGAACTCGCGACCGAACTGGAACTGGAGCGCAAGCAGGAACTGCTGATCAAGCAGCGCGGCGACAACGCACTGAACCAGGTACGCCAGAGCGCCGCCGCAGAAGCCGAGAAGACACGCAGCGAGATCGAACGCCTGCAGGCCATCGCCGAAGCCGAGGCGAAGCGCCAGGCGGTGTCCACGCACGCCGCGGCCGAGTCGCAGCGGGTGCTCGGAGCAGCACGCATGGAAGAGACCGCGACTTACCACGAGATCTGGCGCAACACGCCGAGCCAGGCCGCGTCCGGCATCGTGATGGCGCGTTTCGCCGAACACATCAAGTCGATCGGCCATCTCAACATCACGCCGGACTTGCTCGCCCAGCATTTCCGCGAGTGGCTCGGCAATCCGCCCGACGCGACATGAGCCACACCCCGCGCCGACTTGCGCGCGTCGTCGTGATCACGCGCCCGACGCCGCTGGAACAACTGATCGCGCGCTACGGCACCCATGCGCAAGCGAAGTTCATCCTGGCCTCGACCGGCGAGGACATCGGCTGGTACGAAGCCACGCATGAACGCCTCGAACACGGATTGGGGCGCGCACTGCAAGGCATTCCCCAGGACCGTCCGTATACGCGCATCGACCGCGCCGACCTCGACCGCTTCCTGTTCGCGCCCGATGACCTGGTGATGATCGTCGGCCAGGACGGACTGGTCGCGAATGTCGCCAAGTATCTCGACGGCCAGCACACGATCGGGGTGAATCCCGATCCATCGCGATACGACGGCGTGCTGTGCCGGCATGCCCCGGAACATGTCGAAGCGCTGACCACGCATGCCATCGAAGGCGACGCCCGCTGGCGCATCGAACCGCGCGTGCTCGCCGAAGCGCGCTGCGATGACGGCCAGAGCCTGCTCGCGCTCAACGAGATCTTCATCGGCCACATCACGCATCAGTCGGCACGTTACCGGCTGCGTGCCGGCGACACCGAAGAACGCCATTCGTCGTCGGGCGTGATCGTCTCGACCGGCTCCGGCGCCACCGGCTGGGCGCGTTCGATCGTCAGGCAACGCGGTCTCGAGCTGCCGATGCCGGCGGTCGACGAAGCCCGCCTCGCGTGGTTCGTGCGCGAACCCTGGCCTTCGGTCGCGACCTCGGCATCGCTCGATGTCGGCACGGTCGATGCGACCACGCCGCTGAGCATCGCATCGGAGATGAGCGAAGGCGGCGTGATCTTCGCCGACGGCATCGAGACCGACCGCATCGATTTCGTCTCCGGCCGGCGCGTGCAATTGCGCATTGCGGACAAGCGCCTGAATCTGGTCGTTCCCGCCGCGTGAGCGTCTGCCTGTGCCCCCGCTTCCGTGGGTGCACTCTGGCATTTCGCGTCCCCGCCCCCATAATCGCGACTCTTTCCGGAACCGATTCGAGCAGGACGCATGCTGATTCCCGTGATTCTCTCCGGCGGTGCCGGTACGCGTTTGTGGCCGGTGTCGCGCCGGCTCTACCCGAAGCCGTTCATGGCCCTGCCGGATGGCGACACGCTGATCGGCAAGACACTGGCGCGTGCGCTCGCCGTTGCGACACCGGATGCACCGGTCTACACCGTCACTGGTCGCGACTACGCCTTCATCACCCGCGACGCCTACGCCAAGCATCCGGAATTCGACACGGCACGGGCGCGTTACCTGCTCGAACCGAGCGCGCGCAATACCGCACCGGCGGTGATCGCGGCCGCGCTGAAGATCCAGGCCCGCCATGGCGATGATGCGCTGATGCTGGTGCTGGCCTCCGATCACCTGATCCGCGACGTCGATGCCTTCAAGGAAGCAGTGGGCCGCGCCGCGATACTCGCCGCGGCGGGCCATCTCGCCACCTTCGGCATCGTCCCGACGCGCGCCGAGACCGGCTACGGCTACATCGAGCGCGGCGCCGCAATCGGCAGCGACGGCTACGAGGTCAAGCGCTTCGTCGAGAAGCCCGACCACGCGACAGCGACGCGCTATCTCGAATCCGGCGGCTTCTACTGGAACTCGGGCATGTTCTGCTTCCGCGTCGGCACCCTGATCGAGACCGCCGGCGTGACCTGCCCGGAAGTCCTCGCGGCGACCCGCGACTGCCTCAAGGCCAGCCCGGACGACGACAGTCTGGTCTTCGATGCCGAGGCCTTCGCACGCATCCCGGAAATCTCGATCGACTACGCGGTGATGGAGCGCGCGACGAATCGCGCCGTCGTGCCGGCGAGTTTCGACTGGAGCGACATCGGCTCGTGGAACGCGTTGAGCGACCTGGTCGAATGCGACGAAGTCGGCAACCGCCACCTCGGCGAGGCGGTGTTCGTCGGCGCCGCGCGCAACTACGTGCAGGGCGGCAAGCGCATCATCGCCGCGGTCGGCGTGTCCGACCTGATGATCATCGATACCGAAGACGCCTTGCTGGTCGCGCATCGCGAGCAGTCGCAGTCGGTCAAGCACGTGGTCGATGCGCTCAAGCGCAGTCAGCACAGCACCACCGAACTGCACACCACCGTGCATCGGCCGTGGGGCAGTTACACCGTGCTCGAAGACGCGCCCGACTGCAAGGTCAAGCGCCTCACCGTGAAGCCCGGCCAGGTGTTGTCGCTGCAGAAGCACTATCGCCGCAGCGAACACTGGACCGTCGTGCGCGGCACCGCCAGGGTGCGCGTCGGCGACGAGGAAAAGCTGCTGCACCGGAACGAATCGGTCTACATCCCGATGGACACGCTGCACCGTCTCGAAAACCCGACCAGTGACGACATCCACTTGATCGAAGTGCAGTGCGGCGATTATTTCGGCGAGGACGACATCGTGCGACTCGAAGATCGTTACGGTCGTTGCTGATGCGATTTCGCAGGAGCGACCCATGGGTCGCTCCTGCATGACATTTCCACCGACGGAGGCAAACAAATGCACCAATGGTTCCTGAGCTACAACGGCCAACAGATGGGTCCGCTCGATCATGCCGCGGCGGTGGCACAGGCCACGCAGAATCCGGGCGGCCATTGCTGGCGCCAGGGCTTCGCCGAGTGGATTCCGATCGCCAAGTGCAATGAACTGGCGGCGTCCAGCTCGCACGCGATGACGGCACCGCCGCCACCGGCCGTGGGTGCGCTGCAACGCGCCGACGAGATCGACTACAAGATCTTCGGCTCCGACATGCAATTCGTCGAGATCGAACTCGACCCCGGCGAGAGCGCGGTCGCCGAAGCCGGTTCGCTGATGTACAAGCAACCCGTCGTGCGCATGGACACCGTGTTCGGCGATGGCTCGCAGCAATCGGCCGGCGGCGGCTTCATGGACAAGCTGCTCGGTGCCGGCAAGCGCATCATCACCGGCGAATCGCTGTTCACCACGGTGTTCACGCACAGCGGCACCAGCGGCAAGGCCAAGGCCGCGTTCGCGGCACCGTATCCGGGCACGATCATCCCGTTCACGCTGACCAACTACGGCGGCAAGATCATCTGCCAGAAGGATTCGTTCCTGTGCGCGGCGCGCGGCGTGTCGATCGGCATCTTCTTCCAGAAGAAGATCATGACCGCGCTGTTCGGCGGCGAAGGCTTCATCATGCAGAAGCTCGAAGGGGACGGTCTGGTGTTCGTGCATGCCGGCGGCACCATCGTCGAGCGCGAACTCGCGGCCGGTGAACGCCTCGAAGTCGATACCGGCTGCGTCGTCGCGATGACCAGCAACGTCCAATTCGACGTGATCCCGGTCGGTGGCGTGAAGTCGATGCTGTTCGGCGGCGAAGGCGTATTCCTCGCGCAGATGACCGGCCCCGGCCACGTCTGGCTGCAGTCCCTGCCGTTCTCGCGCATGGCCGGCCGCATGTTCGCAGCCGCCTACCAGCGCGGCGGATCCAAGGAAGAAGGCTCGGTCCTCGGCGGACTTGGCGGCATTCTTTCGGGCGATCGCGGGTTCTGATCGACGTTGCATTGCGTTGCAATCTTCGCTTAGGCTGCGGGTCTTTCGATCCGCGGCCTAGAAGGCAACATGAAAGCGCAACGTCTGCTCATCCTGATTCCCCTCATGCTCGGTCTCGGCAACGCTCAGGCCGAACGCCGTGAATTCACCTATGGCGTGGCCGCCGAAATCGACGCGAACGGTCAGGTCGTGCATGCCGACCTGAAGGCCCAGGACGTCGACGAGGCCTTCGCGAGCACCATCGAAGGTCTGGTGAAGCAATGGCGATTCCGTCCCGCCATGGCCGACGGCCAGCCGGCCACGGCCACGACCACGCTGACGACGCAGGTTGTCGTCGACATCGACAAGAACCAGTCGGCCCAGGTCACCGCGCGTTATCTGCGCCACGGCGCCGCGCCGGATGGAGTGCAGCAACCGCCGCGATATCCGAAGGACGCCATGCGTAGCCAAGTCAGTGCGGAAGTGGCGGTCGTTGCGACGGTCGATGCGGAAGGACAGCCGGTCAAGGTCGAACTGCACTCGCTGATGATGAATCTCGACGATGCCCGCCTCGGCAAACGCTTCGCGGCCGACACGATGGAAACGATTCGTCGCTGGAAGTTCCAGCCGGAACAGGTCAATGGCAGGCCGGTCGCCAGCAAGGTCGTGGTGCCGATCAAGTACACGATCCGGAATGGTGCCGTGCGCAACTGGAAGTGGATGGTGAAGCCGCCGCAGGAAGCCGAAGTCGCGCTCGATTTCGCCTCCCAACAGCCCGTCGCCCTCGGCAACGCCACCGGCCTCGAACTCATCAGCGACGACAGCCAGGGCTGAGTCGAAAATCTTGCCCGCAACAAAAAACCCGGCCGATCGCTCGGCCGGGTTTTTGTTTGCGCGAGGGCTGCGATCAGCTGCCGGACGCGGCGGCCGGGCCCTGGTACTTGGCGTCGCCGAAGCCGAGCATCGGGTAGAAGATGAAGCCGAGCAGGGCCAAGCCGACGCCGAAACCGGTGCCCTTGCCGAAGCTCTTGGCCATGTCGATGGACACGATGATCGCCACCACGATACTCACGATCGGGATGATGAGCAGCACGATCCACCAGATCGGACGGCCGACGATTTGCAGCAGCACGACGATGTTGTAGATCGGGATCAGCGCCGCCCAGCCGGGCTTGCCCGCCTTCGTGAACACTTTCCAGATTCCCGCGATGATGCCGATGACCAAAGCCAGCCATACGAGCATCATGATGATGCCCATGATTCCGCCGCCACTCTCTTCCATTGTGTTATCCCCCACCCATTTCGATTCAGACGCGACATGAAGACACCAGGTCCGGTCGCGCCGCCGGAGCTGACCGCTCGATCATCGGCCAATGTGACGATCCGATCAATGCCGGCGTGCCCCCCGGCGCCATGCGGGCGCCGCATACGCGATCCGGCGCCGAAGCGGGCCATGCGCCCGACTCAACGCCGTCCGCACGCGCGCCGCGACAGCACCGCGAACAGCGCGCGCGCTTCGGCCACCGGCAGACAGGGGATGTCGATGCCATGACCGAGCGGATCCGCGGCCATGGTGTCGACACGGATGCTGGCCATCGCGTGGCGCCGATCGAACGGTGACTGCGAGAGCTCGACGACCTGCACCTTGTCGAGTTCGACCAGGGCATAACGCCGCGACCACCAGCCGTCCCGGAACGCCAGGAAACGATCGTCCATGGCGTAGCGCGTGAAGCCGGCCCAGCCGCGCGCCGACACCACCGTCCAGGGCAGGCCGAACAACGCCAGCAAACCGGGCGCGCCGAACCAGAACGTCAATCCTGCGGACGCGAACAGCCAGAATGCACCGGGCCAGCGCGCACGCCGTCGCCAGGCGCGCGCGTGCAACGGTCGCCACGGCAACGCGCCCAACCCCGGTGCGCCCAGCACGCGCGCAAGCAGCGCGTCGATCTGGACGGGCGTCGCGACCGGTGCCAGCCAGTGCAGCTTGCCACTCTGGTCGTTGGCGGCGCGCACGCCGCCGGCGACATCGGTCTTCAGACCCATGCGCGCAAACCATCGGTGCAACAAGCTCTGGTCGACGTGCAGCATCTGCAGGCGGTCGATGCGCGCGCTGCCATGGGCGTGCGTGAGCAGCCCGCCACCGGCACCGAGCCGATCCCCGTCCAGCTCCAGCGTGAAGCCATGGTGCACGAGGATGGCGAGGAACACCGACAGCAGCCGCAGCAACGCGAACAGCAGCAGCAACAGCAAGGCACCACCGACCGCCATCGTCATCAGACTGTAGTGCTGCGCCTGCACTTCGCCGAAGGCGCGCTCGATCCACTGCATCGGCACCCGCATCATGCTTTTCGGCTGGCTCGGATTGAACTGCCAGAATGCCGCGAAGGCGCCAGCGACGACGATCATGCCGCGATTCGAAATCAGTCCGAAACGCACCAGTTCCGACAGCGGCAGACGCAACAGCACCTCGTTGTCGGTCACGACTGCTTCCGTGCGCCCCGCATCCGACTCGGCGGCGCGTCGCGCACGCAGCAGCGCGACCAGTGCATCGGCATCGGCCACGCGCAATACCCTCATCACCGCCTCGGGCTTCAGGCCTCCGCCGGATTCGAGCCGCAGTTCGGTCACCCCGAATGCGCGATGCAGCAGATTGCTGCGACGAGCGATGTTCTGGATGCGCGCGAACGGCACGTGGCGCTCGGTACGATCGAAAATGCCTTCGCGCACCAGCAATTCGTCCCGACCGATGCGGTAACGGAATCCGAAACTGTAGACGAGCGAGTACAGCGCCAGCAGCACGGCGCCGACGATCGCCAGGAATTCCCACCATTCGCCGCGTCCGAACAAGACCAGGATGATCAACGGCAACGCCACTTCCCGCAGCTGCGTGATCAGCACGAACAGCCACGAGAACGGATGCAGGCGACGCTCGTCGTCGCGCGCCTCAGGCACCGTCGGCATGCGTGTTCCGATCCAGCAAGGCATCGCGCAACTGCACCGCGACCGCATGCGGCACGCCCGGCAACGTGATGCTTTCCAGGCGCGTGCCTGCGGTATGGATGCCGACGCTGGCCATGCCCCAGCGACGATCCAGCGGCCCCTGATTGACCTCGGTGTGCTGGATGCGCGCGCGCGGCACGAACAACTCGCTGCGCCACCAGACGCCGCGCCGGATCAGCACGCCATCGACCAAGTGCGAAGCCGCATAGCGCGCCACAAACAACGTCGCTTGGCGCCAACCGACGAACATCCCGGCAGCAACCGCGACCGCGATCGCGATCGGCACCGGCATCAGTTCGCGCTTCACCGACAAGGGCACCAGCACCAGCGCGAACAGGACCGCGAACATCACGCCACGACCCAGCGCCCAGATCAGGTGCATCCGCGGATGCAGCGGCAAGACGCCGTGGGCGAGCGTCGCCGCGGAACCCGGATCAGTTTCGGACATGCCAGCGCACCAGGGGACGCGCCGATCGCGCGGCACGCATCCTAATCGATCGCGGCGGCGGTCGGTCGTGCCGTCGGCAAGGTGATCGTCGCGTGCGTGCCGATGCCGAGTTCGGACGCGAGTTTCACCGGCCAGCCGAAGCGATCGGCGAGGCGACGCACGATCGTCAATCCGACCCCGTGTCCGCCCTTGCCCGCACCCTTGCCCCGATAAAAGGGTTCGAATGCATTCGCGACATCCTCGGGCGCCATGCCGCTGCCGCTGTCATCGACGCGCACGAAGCCGTCGCCGACGGTGACCACGACCGCACCCTGCTCGGTGTACTGGCAGGCATTGCGCAACAGGTTGGAGATCAGCACCGAGAACACGCGCGGCGGCGCGTCGATCTCGATGCGCGCTTCCTCGACCAGCCGCACTTCGACCGGCTTGCCGACGACCAGATCCTGCGCGCGCTCCACTTCCTCGGCGGCGATGTCGTTGATCACGAAGCGTTCGCTCGGCAATCCGGTGTCGCCCTCGCGGGCCAGGATCAGGAACGCCTGGATCAGCGACTCCATGTCGCGCACGGCACGCTTGATGCGCTCGACCGAGCGCGCGGCAAAGCCCGACAGTGCCTCTTCCTCGAGCACGTCCGCCGCGACCTTGATGACGGTCAACGGCGTGCGCAACTCGTGGCTGGCGTCGCGGGTGAAGTTGCGCTCGCGGTCGACGAACTCGGCATTGCGCTCGGCGAAGGTGCGGATCGCGTCGGCGAGGATCACCACCTCGTCGTCGGCGTCGCCGGCACGCACCACGGCGCAGATCTCTTGCCAGTCCTGGTTCTTCGGATCCTGTTCGCGTACCACTTCGGCCAGCCGGATCACCGGCGACACCGCGCGCCGCGAGGCGCGGTAGGTGATCCAGGACACCAGATACACGGTGCCCAGCACGAGGGTCAGCGGTACCAGGCCAAACCACAGCGCCAGGCGATCGACCTGGTGCTGGTCGAACACCAGCCACAGGCGCTGGCCGTCCTGGTCGCCGACCAGCACCAGTTCATCGACGCCCGGCGCGTGGATGCTGTGATAACCCGGTCTCAGCTCGCGCAGATACGCGGGGATGCCCGAGGGCGACGCGTGCGCATGCCGCAGGTAGCCCTTCATGTTGTAGGTGTCGGGCAAGGACGCGGCCGGGTCGGAGGCCAACCGCGTCCAGTAGTGCTGCGCTTCCTCGACCAGCGCGCGCTGGATCAGCACGTCGCGCAGCACCAGCATGGCCGCATAGACGCCGAGCAGCGTCGCGAGCGCGATCGCGACCGTTTGCATCACGAATGCGACCCACAGGCGGCCGCGCAGTCCGCGACCGCTGCTGGCGACGGCGTCAGCCGGCCTTGGCGGATGCGAGTTCGGCATCGAGGTCGGCCAGGCGATAGCCGGCGCTGTGGATGGTGTGCAACAGCTGCTTCGCGAACGGCTTGTCGATCACTTTGCGCAGATTGTAGAGATGGCTGCGCAGGGTGTCGGAGTCGGGCAGCAGGTCGCCCCAGACTTCGCGCTCGATGTCGCGTCGCGTCACGACGCGCGGCGACTCGCGCATCAGGATGGTCAGCAGCTTCAAGCCGATCGGCGACAGCGGCAGGTCCTTGCCGTCGCGGGTAGCGCGCAGCGTGGCGGTGTCGAGCACGAGGTCGGCCACGCGCAGGACTTCGGTCGAGACCATGCGCCGGTCGCGGCGGATCAGGGCACGGATGCGCGCTTCCAGTTCGCGGATCTCGAACGGCTTGACCAGATAGTCATCGGCGCCGGCATCAAGCCCGATGAGCTTGTCGTCGAGCGTGTCGCGCGCGGTCAGCATCAGCACCGGCGTCGAACGCTTGGCGTCGTTGCGCAAGCGGCGGCAAAGTTCGAGGCCGTCGAGGCCCGGCAGCATCAGGTCGAGCACGATCACGTCATAGGTCTCGGTCGATGCCAGACGCAGGCCGGACACGCCATCGGCGGCGTAATCCACGCTGTAGCCGCGGCGTTCCAGGAACTCGCCGACCATCTCCGCAATACCCCGGTTGTCCTCGACCAGCAGGACCAACCCCATCGTTTCTTCTTGGATCGTCACGGCTCACTCCTTCACAGGTGTGAAGATTACACGTCAAGGTGCGTCACAAGGATGTGAAACCGGGGACGTCGACGGCTTGCCGCCCGCCCGCCGCGCCCGATATGGTCGCGCCATGGACCTTTCCGAAAAACGCCGCCACCCCCGCAAGGACGTCTTTACCGCCGCGATGCTGGTGCTGGGCGACGACGGCCACCTCAGCGAGGTCTGGGACCTGTCGGGCGGTGGCGCTCGCCTCGGCAAGCCGAAGCGCTGGCCCAACCCCGCGCCGGAATTGGTGCGCGTGTTCTTCATGCTCGATCAGGACACCGTCATCGGCGTCGCGGCACGCGTCGTGCGCACCGCGCCCGACCACCTCGGCGTGATGTTCGTCGAAGGCCAGGAGCAACGCATTCAGGCCCTGATGTACGAGGCACGCTTCCTCGAAGGCGACAACGCCTGAAGCGT
>DATMVT010000070.1:0-4009 GCA_035562895.1 Patescibacteria group bacterium
CATAGAACATCACCACGAAGATCAGGATCCAGGTGTAGGACTCCTGGATCGCGGAGAGCATGCGTGTCGTCACCGGATACAGCGGCGTGTCGTACATCGGGCCGGGCGCAGTGAGCGAGGCGACCAGGTTCAGCAGGCCAAACGCGACCATGATCAGGAACGGCACCGAGAACAGCACGTGCACGGTGTCGAAGCGGGTCTGGCGCAAGTACTGCTTGAAGGCGGCGGCGAAGCCGCCTGCGACCGGCGCGGCGACGGCGCGGCGCACCGGGTTGGCGACGACCGGAACTTCACCGGCCGCGGCGATCGACCGGGCACGCTTTGCGAACCAGGGCTTGCGAGCACCGCCGGTGCCGGCACGCTGCGCGCGGAACAGGCGCAACGTCAGGAGAATCAGGCCCACCGCGAGGACCAGCCACAGGGCACGATTGGCGAGGATGTAGCCGCCGAGGTCGGGCAACAGGGTGTTGCGCTCTTCCGCGGTCCAGTACTGCGTGGTCCGGCTCAGGGCGCGGCCACCGAACGGATCGGCCAGCGCGCCGATCCATTGGTTGTCGAGGTCGCGCGTGTACGAACCGGCCACGCCCCACATCACCAGGAACGCCATGATCGCGAGATAGACGCCGAGCATCGAGCGCATCAGCGCCGCGAACAGCAGGATCAGCGCACTGCTGAACACCAGGTTCGGGATCACGAACACCGCCAGCCCGTAGACGTAGGGCATCAGCGAGAACGGCCCGAGTCGGGCCGGATCGATCCAGGGCATCGCGGCACCGATCAGCATCGCCAGCGCGATACCTAGATAGATCGCCAGCGAGGCGAGGATGCCGGCGGTGTAACGCCCGAGCAGGTAGGACTTCGCGCCGATCGGTTTGGAAAAGAACAACTCCGAGGTGCCCATCTCGAAATCGCGCAACAGCGTGCCGCCGACGAAGGCGCCCGAGATGAACAGGCCGAGAATCGTGAAGATGTTTAGCCACTGCACGATCACAAAGGGCGCATTGCGGTGCACGTTGCCGATCGATCCGCCGATCTGGATGCCGTCGGAGGTCACTGCACCGAATGCGGCGAACGCGAACACGGCGATGCCGATCCACAGCAAGGGCTGGCGCAACTGGTAGCGCAGGTCGAACTTGAGGAATTCGGTGAACATGATGCGCGCCTCAGGCCGCAAGCGTCGCGCGGTGGCGCGTCAGCTGGCCGAAGTAGACGTCTTCGAGCCCGGCCGCGATCGGTTCGAAGCCCGGCTCCGGCTGGGTGTCCGACAAGGCGTGGACGACCGGTCTGCCGCCGACCAGGCGCGTCGACAACACCGTCAGGCGCATCTGCACGTCGGGCAGCTCGTTCTTGTCCACGACCTTCTTCCAGACGCGGCCTTCGAGCGAGCGGATCGCGTCCAGCGGTTCCCCGGCCAACAGGACCTCGCCCTTGTTGATGATCGCCATGCGCGGACACAGGTCGGTCACGTCCTCGACGATGTGCGTGGACAGGATCACCACCACGTTCTCGCCGATCTCGGCGAGCAGGTTGAGGAAGCGGTTGCGTTCCTCGGGATCGAGGCCGGCGGTCGGTTCATCGACGATGACCAGCTTCGGCGATCCGATCAGCGCCTGCGCGATGCCGAAGCGCTGGCGCATGCCGCCGGAAAAGCCGCCGAGCTTCTGCTTGCGCACGTTCCACAGGTTCACCTGCTGCAGCAGCGAGGCCACGACTTCCTGCCGTTCCTTGCGGTGCACGTATCCCTTGAGCGCGGCGAAGTGTTCCAGCAAATCTTCGGCCGACACCTTCGGATACACGCCGAAATCCTGCGGCAGATAGCCGAGCACGCGGCGCACCGCGTCCTTGTCGCGCAGCACGTCGATCTCGTCGAGCTTCGCCTCGCCGCTGTCCGCTTCCTGCAGCGTCGCCAGCGTGCGCATCAGGCTGGACTTGCCGGCGCCGTTCGGCCCGAGCAGGCCGAACATGCCCTTCGGAATGTCGAGCGTGACCGACTTCAGCGCCTGCACGCCGTTCGGATAGGTCTTGGACAGGTTGCGGATCGAAAGCATCGTGGTTCCCCGGTCGAGTGTGGTGTGCTGGTTGGATATAACACCGGCATCATCCCGGGTGCGGCTGCAACCGGCCTGTGCCCAAGGTCACGAAGCGTGACCCGGTGCCGGTTCGCTCAGCGCGTGAATTCGCGCGCCAGCAAGCCGTAGTAGACGACGTCCTGGATTTCGTCGTTGTAGATGTAGCGCTCGCGCAGCACGCCTTCGCGCTGGAAGCCGGCCTTCTCGATGACCTGGATCGAGGCGTGGTTGCGCGGGTCGATGTCGGCCTCGATGCGGCGCAGGTGCAATTCGTCAAAGCCGAATCGGCAGGTGCGGTGCACCGCTTCGGCGGCGTAGCCGTTGCCCCAGTGGGCCGAGCCGAGCGCGTAGCCGATTTCGCCGGTGTTGTGCGGACCGTCCAGACGGAACAACGAGGTGGTGCCGATCAGGCGGTCGTTGCCCTTGCGCGTGATCGCCCACTTGAATGCGGTGCGTGCCGCGAAGTGGCGCTCGATCCCGGCCAGGTAACTGCGTGCCTCTTCGACGTCGCGCATCGGCGGCTTGGTCCAGTAGCGCATCACGTCGGGGTCGGCAAAGACCGCGAACAGGTCGGGCAGGTCGTCCTCGCGGATCGGTCGCAGATGCAGGCGCTCGGAGTCGAGCACGGGCAGGGCGGAGAGGTCGGCGAGGCGTCGGGGATCGGGGGCATTCGACATGGGAAATCCGGCAGTCAGACCGACCAGTGTAGCGGGCCGGGCGCGATCGTCACGATTTGTGGCTAGCATCAGCGCTTCCCACGAAGGAGACGCGCCGATGAAAGTGCTCTACACCGCCCATGCCACCGCCGACGGTGGCCGCGATGGTTCCGTGAAGTCGTCCGACGGCATGATCGACGTGAAGCTGAACAAGCCGAAGACCCTGGGTGGCAACGAGGCGCCGGGCACGACGAATCCGGAGCAATTGTTCGCGAGCGGCTATTCGGCGTGTTTCGCCGGTGCGATCGGTTTCGTCGCCGGCCAGAAAAAGATCGCGCTGAATGGCGTCTTCGTCACCGCCCATGTCGACATCGGCCTGCTTGACGCCGGCGGCCTGGGTCTCGGTGCGCAACTGGACGTGCGCCTGCCTGGCCTCGAGCGTGCCGTCGCGCAGGAGATCGTCGACGCTGCGCATCAGGTCTGTCCGTATTCGAAAGCGACGCGCAACAACATCGACGTGAAGCTCAACGTCGTCGACTGAGTCCCGCAGCGAGTCAAACGCCTGTGGCTTCCCGTTGCACCGGGAAGCCGCAACAATGTGGGCCTGTCTGCCCCACACTGGGGCAAATGCCTGGGTGGAGGAAACATGGCCGATCTGAAGGAAGCACGCGTCCCCGATCTCGGAGGCAGCAGCGAGGTCCCGGTCATCGAGTTGCTGGTCAAGGTCGGCGACGTGGTGAAGAAGGATCAGGGTCTGGTCACGCTCGAATCCGACAAGGCGACGATGGAAGTCCCGTCGGCGTTCGCCGGCATCGTGCGCGAGGTCAAGGTCAAGCTCGGCGACGAGCTGTCCGAAGGGTCGCTGGTGGCGATCATCGAGGCGGATGCTGCGCCTGTAGGAGCGAGCCCCGGCTCGCGACCCGCGCCGCCGCCTGCACCTGCACCTGCACCTGCACCCGCGCCGTTGCCCGCACCTGCACCTGCACCTGCACCGATCTCGGCAGCGGTCGCGCCCAGTCGCGAGCCGGCGCTCGCTCCTACCGTTGCGTCCGTTCCGCACACGCACGATGCGTCGCAACTCGCCGGCAATACCTTGCCCTACGCCTCGCCCGCAGTGCGGCTGTTCGCGCGCGAGCTCGGCGTCGATCTGACCAAGGTGACGGGTT
The DNA here is from genome assembly GCA_035562895.1 of Patescibacteria group bacterium. Lineage (GTDB taxonomy): Bacteria > Pseudomonadota > Gammaproteobacteria > Xanthomonadales > Ahniellaceae > JADKHK01. The sequence goes on from DATMVT010000070.1 coordinate 3,892, forward strand.
CGGCGCGCGGCGGACGCATCACCCGCGACGACGTGCAGAACTACGTCAAGGCCGCGCTCGCGAAGCCGGTCGCGGCGGCATCGGGTGGTGGCAATGGCTTGAACCTGCTGCCATGGCC
>DATMVT010000071.1:0-2475 GCA_035562895.1 Patescibacteria group bacterium
CTGCGCCGGCATCGACCTCGCCATGCTCGGCGGCATCCAGCAACGCATCGCCCACCCCGACGGCGCGCGCAGCCGCGAAATGCTGCGCCGGCTGATCCTTGACCTGCAGGATTGCCTCAGCAGCATCGAACGCTGCCGCAAGCCGGTCCTCGCCGCCATCCAGGGCGCCTGCATCGGCGGCGCAATCGATCTCGTCACCTGTTGCGACATGCGCTATGCCGCCGCCGATGCCGTTTTTTCGGTGCGCGAGATCGACGTCGGCCTGGTTGCCGACGTCGGCACCCTGCAGCGCCTGCCGCGCCTGATTCCCGAAGGCATCGCCCGCGAACTGGCGTTCACCGGGCGCAACTTCCTCGCCGACGAGGCCGAGCGGTACAGCCTGATCAACCGCGTTTTTGCCTCCCCGGAGGCGTTGACCGCAGCCGTCGGCGAACTGGCGCAAGCCATTGCCACCAAATCACCGCTGTCCACGCGCGGCATCAAGGAAGTGATGAATTTCAGCCGCGACCACTCGGTCGGTGATGGCCTCAACTTCGTCGCCACGTGGAACGCCTCGATGCTGCTTTCCGCCGACCTCAACGAAGCGATCACCGCCCAGCGCGAAAGGCGACCGCCGCGCTTCGCCGACTGATCCTGGAACGGACCATCGCCTTTTTCGAGAGACGAGGTCGGACCCGGACCACCGCGCCGCTGGCACCGCATGCCGAAGTAGCATCGCGGTAGATTGACGGTCGAAGGGATTCGGCAGCATTATTGCAACTGCGCGGGAATATGAGCAAACGCTTGCGCACCAGGGAGAGAGATGAGCGAGAAAAAGAACAATATGGCAGCGAGCGAAACAACCGGCACCGACCTGATCGAGATGCTCAGCGAGTCGCGGCTCTTTCGCGGCGTTCCCATGGACACGATCGCGCATCTGCTGCTGGACTGCGAACAACTGGCTGTCGGCACCGGCGAAACGCTGCTTTCGCGCGATGCGCCGAACGGCAGCATCTATGTCCTCCTCGCCGGTCGCGTGAGCGTGCACCTGACGGCCCCGGACGACGAACCGGCGTCCTACATCGGCGTCGGAGAATGTGCCGGCGAGATGTCGGTGGTCGACGGCAACGTGGTGTCGGCTGACGTCATTGCCGAGCAGGAAACACGTGTATTGAGGATTTCGCAGGACGCCCTCTGGGCGATGGTCGACATATCACATGCAATCGCGCGCAATCTCCTCTACATCCTGTCGACACGGGTGCGCTATGGCAACGAGCTGTTCATTCGCAACATGCGCACGCAGCGCGATCTCGAACTGGCGGCGACGGTCGATGCCCTGACCGGGATCAACAACCGTGGCTGGATGGAACATTCCTTCCCGCGGGTCATGGCGCGCTGTTTCGACGGGGGTCGTTCGTTCTGCTGTCTGCTGATCGACATCGACAACTTCAAGCGGCTCAACGACACCTGGGGACACGTTTCCGGTGATCAGGCGCTGGCTTCAGTCGCCGCATCGCTCGCCAACAACATCAGGCCGGAGGATCTGCTGGCGCGTTTCGGCGGCGAGGAGTTCGTGATCGGCTTGCCGAACACCGGCCTGGACGAGGCCTTCATCGTCGCCGAACGCGTGCGGCGCGCGATCGAATTCCTGCCCATGAGCTTCCGGCGCGGCGAAGACCTGCCGCACATGACCATATCGATCGGCATCGGGCGCATGCAGCCGGGGCAAACATTGTCGGAGTTGATCGCCGCCGCCGACGAGGCGCTCTACCGGGCGAAGAGCGGCGGACGCAATCGGGTCATGCTCTAGCCGGATCTCCGCGGCAGCCGGCTTTCAGCAATGACAACCGGGCATCATTTTAGCGGATACGCATGGACGACTTCGACCCGCACCCCTCCCCGGAGATTCCGCGACGGCCCGTCAAGGGGCGCGGCGCCTCGGGCAATGTCGCCCATCGCTTCAGCGTCGAGACACGCCATGCCGAGGACGACGGCTGGGAACCGGCCGCGCCGTCAAACCCGCGGACACGCCTGCTGGTCGACCGCGCGAAGTCGATCATCAGCCGCAACGATTCGCCCGACATCGGTTTCAACCAGTCGCTGAACCCCTATCGCGGCTGCGAACACGGTTGCATCTATTGCTATGCACGCCCGACACACGCTTTCCTGGGCCTCTCTCCCGGACTCGATTTCGAAACGCAGATATTCATGAAGCCGGATGCCCCGCGCCTGTTGCGCGAGGAGTTCAGCCACCCCGACTATGTCTGTTCCGTCATCGCCCTCGGCACCGCCACCGATGCCTACCAGCCGTTCGAGCGCAAGGAGCAACTGACGCGGAGCCTGCTCGAAATCTTTCTGGAAACCCGCCATCCGGTATCGGTGGTCACCAAGTCGTCGCTGATCGTTCGTGACATCGACCTCTGGGCCGAACTCGCGCAGAGGAAGCTGGCGCACATCGGCATTTCCCTGACGACGCTCGACGGCACACTCGCGCGT
>DATMVT010000072.1:0-2668 GCA_035562895.1 Patescibacteria group bacterium
GACGGCAACCTGCGCTTCGCTGTAGCGGCGACCGGACACGGCTTCGCGACCGAGCGCTTGGACGCGTTTCCAGTCCTGCTCGGCGATCGACAGCGTGCCTTGTGCAGTCGCGACTTCGACTGACGACAAGGTCACCAGGGGCGCACCGGCCTTCACTTCGTCACCCAGCTTGGCGTGACGTCGAACGACCAAGGCCTCGACGCGGGGCGTGATCAGCGTCGTGCCATAGGCGTTGTCGACGACTTCGCCTGGCGTGCGCAATTCTTCGCGCAAAGACGCCTTGGCCAGCGTCCCGACGCGAATGCCGGCCGCTTTCATCGCGGCGGCGTCCATGCGGATCGGGGCCATGCCTTCTTCGCCTTCCTCGCCATGCTCGTCGCCGTGTTCATCCGCGCCTTCGTCGGCGTGTTCGTCGCCGTGTGCGTCCTCGGCGTCGTCGGCATGTTGTTCCGCGACTTTGGCTTGCGCGCTGGCGGGCTTGGCGGCATTACCAGCGGGCGGTTTCGCATCCTTGCCGCACGCGGACAAGACAAGCATCGCGGCGATCAGCCATACGGCGGTCGCAGTGGAGAAACGATTCATGGGTTCACCTCGGAAACGGATGGTTCGAAGCCGATCCAGGCATTCAATTGCCCGGTGGCGTAGAGCGCGTCGACGTAGGCGCGCCAGACGCGGCCTTGCAGGTCGGCGCCCGCGAGTGATGTGTCCAGCGTCTGCTGGAGTTGGATCAGGAAGTCGGCCGTGCTGATCTCGCCAGCACGCCACAGGCGTTCGAGCAGCGACGCTCGAGTGTCGACGTCGGTACCGGGACTCTTCGACCACAGTGCCCACGCCTCGCGTACCGCGGTGTAGGTCTTGCGTGCACGTTCGGCACGAGCTTCAACCTGCAGCGTGACGAGTTGTTGCTCGGCCGAGGTCGCGCTGTGTTCCGCGCGCGCGGCAGTCGCTTCGGCGCGGTAACCATTGCGTACGAACATCGGCACGCTGACCGTCAAACCAATGACGTTGTCACTCATCGGACCCAGGTCGACTTGGCCACCGCGCAGACTCACGGTCGGATCGGGTCGCCGATCGCGCTCGGCAACCGTGATTCGACGTTCGGCCTGCAGAGATTGTGCAAGCGCGATCTGTTGCTCCGGCACGTTGCCCAGTCGGTCGTTGTCGGGCGCCAGTGCGGGCGGGACGTCGCCGCTGTTCGACGCGTCGTCACGTTCCGGAGCGCCGCCGACGACCCGAAAGGCTTCGTCAGCGGTCGCAGCGTCTGCGAGCAATGTCGCTTGCTCGGCGAGGGTTTCATCGCGCGCGAGGAGCGCGAGATCGCGTTCCAGCGACGAGATGTCGCCCACCTGCTGCTGCTTCTCGGCGAGATCCGCAAAGCGTTGCACCAGGTTCACGCGTTGCGCGCCGAGTTGCACACGGTGTTGCGCAGCGCGCCGATCGGCCCAGGCCTTCAGCCAGGCCTGGGCAAAGCTCGCCCGACGCAGTTCGGCTTCGGCGATCGCCAAGCTTAGGCTGGCATCGCCCGCAGCGGCTCGCGCCCGACGCTTGCCGAACAGATCGAGCGTCAGGCCAACACCGGCCGTCGTCGTGCGCTCGTCGCCTGCATCATCAACGGCGAGTTCCAACTCGGGGTTGTACAGGGGCCGACCCGCAGCTTCAGCACGCGCACGCGCGGCGATCAGCGTTTGTTCGGTAGCGGTCGCACCGGGATGAGCGAGCCAGGCGGCGCGTACGGCATCCGCCAAATCGTTGGGCGCGGCGAGCACCAACGGGGAACAAACAGCACAAACACTCGCGAGTAGCGCAGCGCGCCAACGTCGCGTTCGCACGGTCGACAGACCGCGCGGCAACAGGAAAGACAGCATGAAGGTGATCCTCTGAACATTGAAATGCAGCCCGTCGTGCGCAGGCACGACGGATCCGGGCAATCAGGGTTCAGACGATTGGTGGGCGCAGGTGCCGCTCATGCGGCGACACGACGTGCGGCATGACGATGCGTACATCCACGGCTGCGTCGGCCTGCGTGGGCGATATGGACGCAAACGAGGGCAGCGCGACGCTGTGGTGGCAATTGCACTGACGACAATGGTCGGCACCATGATCCGCAAGCGGATCCAGGCCATCGCCGTCATCGACGCCGACGATCAGCGCCATCGGTGACGGATCACCAAACAATTCTGCGAGGTCGTGCGGTTCACACGCCATCCCAATGCCGATCCGCATCAGGAACACGACCAGCATGAAGCCCGCGAACGCGGAAACGCGTCGCAAGGAGGCCAGTCGGAAGGAATGAGAGCGCGACATGGTCATCAGCTTAGGGTCACCCGGTGCGTTGTACAAACTCGGTCCGTTCAGGTTCGAGGATGGCGCGCAGGTCTTCGGGCACCGGCATCGGCCGGAGCGGGCTGACATTGGCGCCGCCCGTGTTGCCAATCGGCACCCAGATCCGCGAGAACAACGCCGCGGCGAAAATGCGCGTGCTTTGCCCGAACAGTTCGCGCAGGTCGCGCCGCAGCCAGCCGATGTGCCACATGCCGAGATGGGTCTTCACGTGCAACCAGGTGAGGCGCTGGCTAAGAATGTGGGCACGCTCGAGATGATGGAAAGCGAGCGACAGGTCGCCGGCGCGGCGCGCCTGCTGGGCGCTGGTCCATTCGTGGGCGAAGGC
>DATMVT010000073.1:0-2223 GCA_035562895.1 Patescibacteria group bacterium
TCTGGCCATGATCGTTCCAGCGGATGAGGAGCCTTCAACGCGATGTGCCGCCCTGCGTGCTCGCAGATGTACAAGCACGGCTCCGCCAATGGCGACAGTGCAACCCCAGATGAGGCTACCGCTCGAACTCTTCGAGACTGAAACGAATGGATAGCATGTCCAGAACAAACCGTAGGCAAGCCCCAAGGCCAACCACATGTGATTGCGCTGAAAGTGGCGCAAGGCATCAAACACGAACAGCTCCAGCGTAACCGCAACCGAAAGCGTCACCAGAGCCAGCATTGGGGTAAATATCACCACCAACGGATTCATGTTTCTCTGCGGCATCGGGTCAGAGACTTCAAGCACGGTATACAGAACGAAGGATATGAGCGCGCTAAAGCAGATGCCGAGATAGAGCAATGCCACTCTACCGAATGTGACTCGATTCGCATTGGCAGATGACTGAAGGCTCGACATTGAAGGCTAACGAAGCTGTAGAAAAACTGGCCCCGATCTTGCTCGCATGAACTGCGGCGATCAAGGAGTCGGTGATGGCGCGATACAAGTTTGTCGACATGAGCCCGCGGTTGCTGCCGGTGGACCTGGAAGCGCAGCTGGTGCCGGGGACATTCGCGCACGGGCTGCATCATCTGGTCGATCTGCTGGATCTGTCGGCGTTCGACGCGCACTACCGCAATGACGAGGTCGGGGCGTCGGCGCACGCACCGGCGATGTTGCTGAAGGCGGTGCTGCTGGCGTATTCGCAGGGCATCGTCAGTTCGCGTTCGATCGAGCGGGCCTGCCGGGACAACGTGTTGTTCATCGCGCTCACCGGCGATGCCAAGCCGCACTTCACGACGATCGCCGACTTCGTCAGCCGCTCGCGCGATGCGATCGCGTCGGTGTTCGCGCAGGTGCTGGCGATCCTCGGGAAGGAAGGGCTGATCGGCCGCGAGATGTTCGCAATCGATGGCGTGAAGCTGCCGTCGAACGCATCGAAGCATCGCTCCGGTACCCGCGCGGAGTTCCTGGCGCAGGCGGCGAAGCTGGAGCAGGCGGCACGACAGATGCTCGATCGTCACCGCGGCAACGACGCCCGCGCGCAAGAAGGCGACGACCCGCAGGCGGCGGCGCGCATCGCGCGCCTGACGCGCGAGGCCGCGCAGATCCGCGCCTGGCTGGCCGAACATCCGGAAGACCGCGCCGGTTCGCGCGGATCGATCCGCAAGTCGAACCGCACCGACAACAGCTCGGCCAAGCTCGCCACCGACAAGGGCGTGATCCAGGGCTACTGCGGCGTGGCCGTGGTCGATGCCGCGCACCAGGTCATCGTCGAAGCCTCGGCGCATGGCACGGGTTCGGAACAGGAACTGCTGCTGCCGGTGATCGATGCCTGTGCCGAGCAACGCAACGCGTCGACCTTGATCACCGCCGATGCGGGCTATCACTCGGAAGCCAATCTCGCCGCACTCTCCGAACGTGGCGTCGAGGCGTTGATCGCGGACAACGGCATGCGTCGTCGCGACGAACGCTTTGCCGATCAGGCCAAGCACACCGCAAAGCCGGATGCGCTGTACGACAAATCGGCGAAGCCGAAGCCCCGCGCCGTGTTCGGTACCGACGACTTCGTGATCGCCGAAGACCAGTCCCATGCCATCTGCCCTGCAGGAAAGCGCCTCTATCGCAGCGGCGCGCACTGCCACGTCGGCGACTACACCGCGACCAAATTCCGCGCGCCGATCTCGGCCTGCAAGGATTGTCCGCTGCGCGCGCAGTGCCTGCGCACACCGGAGAAGACGAAGGTTCGACAAGTCGCGGTGCTGACGCGATCGGTCAGCAAGACGCACACGCAAGCGATGCGGGAACGCATCGATAGCCCACTCGGACGACAACAATACGGTCGGCGCTTCGCCACGGTCGAACCGGTGTTCGCGAACCTCCGCCACAACAAGCGACTCAGCCGCTTCACGCTGCGCGGCCAGCGCAAGGTCGATGGGCAGTGGAAGCTGTTCGCCCTGGTCCACAACATCGAGAAGTGGACGAAATTGCGCAAGGCAGCGTAGATCGAACCGGGTAATCCGCGCGCTTCGATCGCCAGCGACGTTATCGCTGCCACAGCGCGATGGTGAAGGCATCGGCTGACGCCGTCAGTGGAGATTGCCGCAGCGTCGAACGCGTCCGTATCGCCGTCGTGACCGTCTGAGCGCAGCGAAAAGAGGATTTTCTACAGCCTCAACGCCT
>DATMVT010000074.1:0-4789 GCA_035562895.1 Patescibacteria group bacterium
GAACTTCGGCGCGCCACGCTCGATGCAACAAGGGTCGCGCAAGCGACCCTTGTCGTTTCCGGGTCAGCTGCGACAGTTCGCCGGCAGGATCCTGTTCGCGAGATCGGAGGAGCACTTCCAGTCGCTGCCCGATTCATCCAGCCAGAACCAGAGCTTCTTGCCCTGCGCCTCCGGCAATCGGGCCACCGTGTCGAAGGTGAACTGGGCGCCGCAGGTACCGTCCTCGAAGCGGCCGACCCAGACTTCGCTGAAGCCGGCGGGCACGTCCTTCGACGCGATGCCGAGCTCGGTCGGGCATCCGCCGTCGCGCTGGAAGGCCTCGGCGATGCGCAGCTTGATCGGGGTCGCCGAGATGATGTGCTGCATCAGCAACGCGCGCTTCGTGTAGTCCTGATACGCGGGAATCGCGATCGCCGCGAGGATGCCGATCACCGGCACCGCCACAAGTCCCGCCACGACCGCGATCGCGCAGCCGGCGCCCATGCCCATGCCCTTGCGCACGACGGGCGCCGCTGACGATGGCGCCGACATCGGGATCGGTGGCGGCGTCGTCGCGACAACCAGGGCACTGCGCACCCAGGGCAGCTCATCGCCGAGCGAAGACAACGGCTGCCAGGACGCCAAGCCGTCGCGCCAGAGCAGCGTGCGCGCATCGATGCGACCCGCCCGCAACAACTCGGCCAGCGTGTCGCCATCGACCGGACCCTGCTGCTGACGACTGGCATCGGCATAGAACCACACGGCATTGTTCATCGTTCGCGATCTCCGTCTTGCCGGATCACAACACGGTCAGGTTCGCGAACGCCAGCACCAGCCACTTGGCGCCGCCGTTCGCGAAGTTCACCTGCACCCGCGCCGATGCACCCGCGCCTTCGAAATTGGTGACGACGCCGTCGCCGAAACTCGCGTGCGCGACGCGCGCGCCGAGCTTGATCGGCGGCAGTTCGACGATGCCGCCGCGCAACAGGCCGCGTTCGGCGAGAAAGCCCTCGGCACTGCGCGCGAAGCCGCCCAGTGGCCGGCTGACCTGCACCTTGGGGCGCACCTCGGCCAGCAGTTCCTTCGGAATCTCGCCGAGGAAACGCGACGGCCGGTTGTAGGTTTCCTGGCCATGCCAGCGCCGCGATTCGGCGTAGCACAACACCAGCTTCCGGCGCGCACGGGTGATGCCGACATAGGCAAGGCGCCGCTCTTCTTCGAGGCGATCCTCCTGTTCCAGCGACTTCTGGCTCGGGAACAAGCCATCTTCGAGACCGACCAGGAACACCAGCGGAAACTCCAGCCCTTTCGCCGAGTGCAAGGTCATCAGCTGCACGCAGTCTTCCCAGGCCTCGCCCGAGGCCTCGCCGGCTTCGAGCGTGGCGTGGGCGAGGAAGGCCGCGACTTCGCTCAAGCCGGCCTCGACGTCGTCGGCATTGCGTTCGAAGCGCGTCGCGACATTGATCAATTCGTCGAGGTTGTCGATGCGCGACTCGGCCTGGCCCTTGCCTTCGGCTTCGTAATACGGCTTCAGCTGCGCCGCCTCGATCGCGCGTTCCATGCGCACCGCCAGGGTCGCGTCGGTGCTCTCCGCAGCAAGCTTCTCGATCAGCTCGACGAAACCGCGCAGCGCCGACTTCGCGCGCGCCGCCAGCGTACCGCCGGCCAGCTCCGCTTCCACCGCCGTCCACATCGACGAGCGCGCGTCGCGTGCGCGCTTGCGCAGTGACTCCAGCGTGCGGTCTCCGATGCCGCGCGGCGGCGTGTTCACCGCGCGCTCGAAGGCGGCGTCGTCATCGCGCAGCAAGGCCAGTCGCAGATACGCGAGCGCGTCCTTGACCTCGGCGCGTTCGAAGAAGCGCAGGCCGCCGTAGACGCGATACTTCATGCCCTGCACCATCAACGCCTCTTCGAACAGGCGCGACTGCGCGTTCGAGCGGTACAGGATCGCGGCGTCGCGTGCCGAGCCGCCCTCGCGGATCCAGCGCTGGATGCGTTCGACCACGAATCGCGCTTCGTCCTGTTCGTTGTAGGCCGCGTACAGATCGATCGGCTCGCCCTGGCCGGCGCTGGTCCACAATTCCTTGCCGAGGCGACCGCCATTGCGCGCGATCACCGCGTTCGCGGCGTTCAGGATGTTCGCGGTCGAGCGGTAGTTCTGCTCGAGCTTGATCGTCACCGCGTTCGGAAAGTCGCGCAGGAACTGCTGCACGTTCTCGACCTTGGCGCCACGCCAGCCATAGATCGCCTGGTCGTCGTCGCCGACGACGAAGGCGGTGGCGCGCTCGCCGGCGAGCAGGCGCACGAACGCATATTGCAGCGTGTTGGTGTCCTGGAACTCGTCGATCAGCAGGTGATCGAATCGGCTGCGGTAGTGCTTGAGCAGTTCGCCGTCGCGCAACAGGGTTTCATGCGTGCGCAGCAGCAACTCGGCAAAGTCGACGAGTCCGGAGCGCTGGCAGCGTTCTTCGTAGGCGACGAAGATGTCGATCAACGTGCGCGTCGCCGGGTTGTAGTCGGTGGCGATCGCGCCCGGGCGTTTGCCCTCGTCCTTCATCGTGTTGATGAACCACGCCGCCTGGCGCGCCGGCCAGCGTGACTCTTCGAGGCCGAGATCGGCGATCACGCGCTTGACCAGACGGACCTGATCATCGGCATCGAGGATCTGGAAGGTCTCCGGCAGCGCCGCTTCGCGCCAATGCTGGCGCAGCAGGCGATGGGCGATGCCGTGGAAGGTGCCGACCCACAGTCCGCGCGTGCCGGCAGGCATCAGCAGTTCGGCACGCCCGCGCATCTCGCCGGCGGCCTTGTTGGTGAACGTGACTGCGAGGATCGACCACGGAGACACGCGCTCGACCTCGGTCAGCCAGGCCATGCGGTGCGTCAGTACGCGGGTCTTGCCGCTGCCGGCGCCGGCCAGCACCAGGTAGTGGCCACGCGGCGCGCACACGGCCTCGCGCTGCGCTTCGTTCAGCGCGTCGAGCAGATGGGAAACGTCCATCGCCGGATTGTACCGGCGACGATGCGCATCCATCCCTCCCGCGACACCGATGACCCCGCCCGATCGCCGCTGGCAAGGCGCGCGCGGCACAATGCGACGATGGCGACCTTGTCACACCGCATTCGATGGCGCGACCTGCGCAGACAGCCCATGACCTGGGTGGCGCTGTTCTGGCTCGGCCTCGCCCTGCTCTACGTGCCGCAGCAACTGATCATGGCGGCGGTGCGCGGCGCCAGCGATCCGGACCCGGTGATCATCCTGTCGAACTTCGGCATCTGGATCATCTGGGCGGCGTTCACGCCGATCGTCTGGCGCATCACCCGGCGCTGGCCGATCGGCGAAGCGCAGATCGCGCGCGGCTTCGGCGTGCATGCATTGGCGGCGTTGCTGCTCACCGGGGTGCATCTGCTGCTGATGGTGCTGTGGCTGAAGCTGATCGGACGCAGCGAGCCGGTCGACAAGCTGGTGGTAATGCAACTCTCCGGCGTCTCCGCCACGAACATCATGTTGTACGCGCTCACCGCGATCGCCTGCCACGGCTACGCGTGGTGGCTGCGCTATCTCGAAGCCGAGCGTTGGCGCGTCGAGGCGCAACTCACCGCACTGCGCGCCCAGCTCGATCCGCACTTCCTGTTCAACACGCTCAATGCACTGGCCGAACTCGCGCACCAGGACGCGACGCTGACCGAACGCCTGATCCTGCGCCTGTCGGAGTTGCTGCGGCGATCGTTGTCGGGCAGTGCGCAGCACTTCGCGACGCTCGCCGAGGAGCTCGATTTCCTCGAAGCCTATCTCGACATCCACCGTGCGCTGATGCGCGGCCGGCTGCGCGTCGACATCGATGTCGCCGCCGACCTGCGCGGTCTCGCGGTGCCGAACCTGCTGCTGCAACCGCTGGTCGAGAACGCGATCCGCCACGGCCTCGCGCCCAAGCGCGAGGGCGGTCGCGTCCGCGTGCACGCCTGGCGCGAAGGCGAACTGCTGGCGATCAGCGTCTCCGACGACGGCGTCGGCGAACGTGCGCCGATGCGTGAAGGCATCGGCCTCGGCAACCTGCGGCGACGCCTCGACGTGCTCTATCGCGGTGGCGCCCGCATGCAGGCCACCGGCCTCGATCCCAACGGCTTCGAAGTGCGTCTGCTGCTGCCCCTGCAACCCGTGGAGATCGCATGAACACGCCCCTGCGCTGCCTGATCGTCGATGATGTCGAGCTCGCGCGCGACCGTCTGCGCCGACTGCTCGGCAGCATCGACGACATCGAAATCGTCGGCGAGGCCGCGAACGTCACCGACGCCCTGGAGCTCGTGCACGAACTCACGCCCGATCTCGTATTTCTCGACATCGAGATGCCGGAGCGCGATGGCTTCGCGCTGATCGCCGGCTTGCCCGAGAACCTGAGGCCGGCCATCGTGTTCGTGACCGCGTATGACCAGCACGCGGTGCGCGCGTTCAGCGCCGACGCCATCGACTACCTGTTGAAGCCGGTCGAACCGGAACGCCTGAAGCAGGCGGTCGAGCGCGTGCGTGCACGGCGCACGCCGTGGTCGCCGCAACTGGTCGCGCAACTGCAACAACTGGGCGGCGAATCGCACTACCCGGACCGTCTGTCGCTGCCCGTCGACCACGGCATCCGCCTGATCGCGCTCGACGACATCGACTGGATCGAATCCGCCGGCAATTACCTGTGCATCCGCACCGGCAACGAGACCCTGATCCTGCGCGAGACATTGACCCGGATGGAAACGCGACTCGATCCGAAGCGATTCGCGCGCATCCATCGTTCGCGCATCGTCAACCTCAGCCGCGTCG
>DATMVT010000075.1:0-16531 GCA_035562895.1 Patescibacteria group bacterium
CGTACACGCGTTCGCCGCCCAGCCAGGTCTGCAGGACGCGCGTGCGCAGGATCAGTTCCGCCGGCACGCGCATCAGGTCCTGGTCGAGCACGACGAAATCGGCACGCTTGCCGGGACTGAGCGAACCGACCTCGGCTTCCATGAACGCGGCCTGGGCCGGCCACAGCGTCATCGATTTCAGCGCTTCGTCGCGGCTCATGCGTTGCTCGGGGTGCCAGCCGCCGGCGGGCCAGTCGCTCGCGTCCTGACGCGACACGGCGGCATGGAACGAGATCAGCGGATTGGTCAGCTCGACCGGCAGGTCCGAGCCGTTCGGAACGATGACGCCGGTATCGAGCAAGGAGCGCCACGCATACGCGCCGAGTTCGCGCGTCGGGCCGATGCGCGCGCCGGCCCAGTACATGTCGCTGGTCTGGTGACTGCTCTGCATGCTCGGGATCACGCCGAGTTCGGCGAAGCGCGCGAGATCGCCCGGATGCAGGATCTGCGCGTGTTCGATGCGGAATCGGTGATCGGCGACGGGCGCCACGTCCAGGGCTTCGGCGAGTTCGTCGAGCACGACGCGGTTGGCACGATCGCCGATCGCGTGGGTATTGACCTGAAAGCCGGCCTTCAGCGCCTTGGCCGCGACCGCGCGCACGCGCCCGGCCGGCAAGGTCGCCAGACCGGCGTGGCCGGGCGCATCGGCATAGGGCTCAAGCAACCAGGCGCCGCGTGAACCCAGTGCGCCATCGGCCGAGAGCTTGATCGAGCGCAACCACAGCCGGCCGTCGTGCAGGCCGTTCTGCGCGCCGCGCGCGATCGCCCAATCGATGTCGGCATCGTTGCCCGCCACCATCACGTAATTGCGCAGGCCGTGGCGACCTTCGCGCGCAAGGTCTTCGTAGATGCCGATCACGTCGCGCGTGACGCCGGCATCGTGGATGCCGGTCAGGCCCCAGCGTTGCAGTTCGGCGATGGCCCGGGTGACGGCATCGCGCAACTCGTCCGGCGTCGGCGCCGGCATCACCTTCGTCACCAGGTCGATGGCGTTGTCGACCAGCACGCCACTCGGTTCGCCTTCGGCATCGCGTTCGATGCGGCCACCCGCTGGATCGGACGTGTCGCGGGTGATGCCGGCGGCCTTCAGCGCCGCCGCGTTGACGAGCACGGCATGGCCGTCGACGCGCTCCAGCAGGACCGGATGGTCGGCGATTTTCGCGCTCAAGGCCGCGTGTTCCGGGAAACGGGTGTCGGCCCAGTCGTTCTGATCCCAGCCGCGACCGACGACCCAGCGGCCCGGCGCGGTCGTATCGCGGCGCGCGACGACCCGGGCGATCACCGCATCGAACGACGGCGTGCCGCGCAGGTCCACGGTCTGCAGGCCCTGTCCGAGACCGAGCAGGTGCGCGTGTGCGTCGATCATGCCGGGAATGACGGTGGCGCCATCGAGATCGAGCACCTGCGTCTTCCCGGAACGGAAGACCATCGCCTCGCGCGCGCTGCCGACGAAGACGATGCGACCGTCGCGCACGACCAGCGCATTCACCACCGGACGATTCGCGTCGACCGTGTAGATGCGCGCATCGTGCAGGATCAGGTCGGCGGGTGCCGGCCCGGCGTCGGCCGTCGCTGCCGCGATCAAGCCGAGAAGGACGAGGGATGCACGCATGGTCGGTTCCGATCCGGAGGGACCGCGAGTATCCGCAGCGGACGCGCCGACGACAACCGCGTCAGCCGATGCAGTTGGTCATGATCGCGAGCTCGAGACGCGTGAGCAGGATGCCGTCGTCCTGGAGCAGCCGCCGCAGGTCATCGCGCAGGCAGCGATTTCGCTCGGCGGGCGAGAGTTCGCTCAACTGCGGCAGCGAACCGGCCAGCCGGGTCAGCAGCGCGTCCTGCACGCGCGCATCGATCTCGCCGTCGCTGGACATCGCGCGCTCCGCATCCAGCACCTGAAAATAGACGCGACCGGCAACGCGCGCCGAATGCGCGCCGCCATGCACACGGCGCGGCGCGATCTCGAGGTGACGCCCGAGCAGAGAGACGCGGGTCGCGATCGCCTCGCCCGGGAGCAGCCAGTGGACGCCGGTGAGGAGGATGCCGGCAGGCCGGCCGAACCGCTGCAGTCGCGCCGCCTCGCCCGCACGAACACGACGCATGCTGGCCAGCAGGACCAGCGGCGCCGTCAGCAATGCGATCAGAAGCCACATGAAAATCAGCCTCTTGCGTATAGCTCTTGAATCTACTCCTGAGAATTGGCGCGATGCAAGCGTGCGCGCCATCGCGCGCAACATCGGACCGGCATCGGCGGCATCTTCAACCCGCGGCCGCCAGCAAGGCGCGCGTGTGCGGGTGCCGAGGATCACGCAAGACATCGGCCGTGGCCCCTTGTTCGACGACGCGCCCGTGCTCGAGCACGAGCAGGCGGTCGCAAAGCGCGCGCACGGCATCGACGTCATGCGAGATGAAGATCAGGGTGAGTGCGCGCGCGCGCTGAAGGTTGTGCAGCAAGGCGAGGATCCCGGCCTGGACCGAGACGTCCAGCGCCGACACCGCTTCGTCGCAGACCAGCACCTCGGGATCGAGGGCGAGCGCCCGCGCGATCGCGACGCGCTGCTTCTGCCCGCCGGACAACTGGTGCGGAAGTCGCGACGCGAGCGCCGCATCGAGTTGCACCGCGGCCAGCAACTCGGCGACGCGCAGCGACTGCGAAGATCGATCGCCGATGCCATGCAGACGCAAGGGCTCGCACAGGGTGTCGGCCACGCTCATGCGCGGATCGAGCGCGTTGCCCGGATCCTGGAACACGATCTGCACGCGTCGGCGCCAGGCCTTGCGCGCGGCGCGACCGAGCTGGAGTGGATCCGCACCGGCAACCATCAACGCGCGCGCGTGGCCGCGCTGCAGCGCAAGCAGCACTCGCGCCAGCGTCGACTTGCCGCTGCCGGAAGCGCCGATGACGCCGAGTGCCGCGCCGCGCGGCAGGTCGAACGACACGTCGCGCAGGGCCGGGCGCCGGTCGTAGTCGGCACTCAGGGACTGGACCTGCAACCACGCTTCGCCGGCCGTGAGCGGCGGCGTGTCGCCGCGCACCGCAGCCGCCAGCAGTGAACGCGCATACGGGCTCGGTGGATCGGCAAAGAAGGCGCTGCGGTCAGTGCAGGTGTCGACGCGGCCCCGATGCAACAACAGCACGCGGTCGGCGATGCGCCGGACCGCGTGCAGGTCGTGGCTGATGAACAGCAAGGCCAGACCGCGCTCGCTGCGCAGCCGCACCAGCAGGTCGAGGATGCCGCGCGCGGCCAAGGGATCGAGCGCGGACGTGCATTCGTCGGCGATCAGCAGCTGCGGTGACGATGCCAGTGCGAGCGCGATCATCACGCGCTGGCGTTGCCCTCCGGAGAGTTCATGCGGATGGCGCGTCGCAAGGGTCGCTGCCGCGTCGAGCCCGACCTCGCGCAAGGCCTCGGCGACCGAGCGCGTGGACGCCGCCCGGCGCAGCGCTTCGGCGATCTGCACACCGACGCGGCGCAGCGGATGCAGGCTCGCGGCGGCGTCCTGGAACACCATCGCGATGCGCCGACCGCGCAGCCGCTCCTGACCCGCGGCATCGACCGGCACGCCATCGAATTGCACGCGACCCTGAGACTGCGCGCCGGCCGGCAACAAGCCGAGCAGGGTGCGCGCAAGGGTCGACTTGCCACTGCCCGATTCACCGAGGACGGCCAGGCATTCGCCGCGCGCGAGATCGAAGCCGATGTCGTGCAGCACCCCGCCACCGCTGCGATAGCGAACGGACAGTGCGCGGATCGACAGCAGCGCGGCACTCATGCGGCGGCCCGCGCGTGCAGGCGGCTGCGCAAGGCATCGCCGAGGACGGTGAACGCGATCAGCAGCAACGCGAGGAAGCTGGCCGGCGCCAGCAACACCCAGGGCGCGTCCTCCAGTTCCTGCACACCTTCCGCGAGCAGGCCGCCGAGGCTGACCGAGGGCTCGTCGAGCCCGAGTCCGAGAAAGCTCAGGAACGACTCGACCAGGATCGCCTGCGGGACCGCCAGGCTCAGGTACACGAAGGCGAAACCGATCAGGTTCGGCGCGATGTGGCGGGTCAGCAACCACCACGGGCCAGCACCGAGCGCACGCGCCGCCTGCACGAAGGGCAGGGCGCGCAAGCGCGCCGCTTCGGCCCGCAGCATGCGCGCGAGGTCGATGCAGGCATAGGCGCCGACCGCCAGCACCAACAGCACGCCGCTGCGTCCGAACAGGGTCAGCAGCAACACCACGATCAGCAGGAAGGGCAGCGCCGAGACGACATCGAGCGCGCGCATCATCGCCCGTTCGGCGATCCCGCCCAGCGTGCCTGCCAGCGCGCCATAGGCGAGACCGAACAGCAGCGCGACCAACCCGGCCCCGAAGCCGAGCAGCAGCGAGATCCTTCCGGCCAGCAAGGTGCGCACGAACACGTCGCGGCCGATCGCATCCGATCCGAACCAGTGGCCATGCGCGACACCGGGCGCCACTTGCAGTTGTGCCCAATCGGTATGCCAGGCGTCGAACGGTCGCAGCCACGGGCCGGCCACGCTGGCCAGCGCCAGCACTGCGAAGATCAGGATCGCGGCACGCAGACGGCGATCGCCGGGCATGGTCAGCGCGGCAGCAAGGCCGCGAGATCGAGGCCGGCGAGCCGGCGCGGTTCGCCGAGCCAGTGGCCTTGCGCATATTCGACGCCGCACTGGCGCAGCGACACCAGCGTCGCGTACGAATCGACGTGTTCGCCGATCACCGCCAGCTTCATCGATTTCGCCAGTCCGGCGATCGACGACACCATGGTGTGGTCGAGCTCGTTGTCGGCCATGCCTTCGACGAAGCTGCCTTCGATCTTGACGAAATCGACCGGCAGATGGCGCAGGTGCGTGAACGACGAGAAGCCGGTGCCGAAATCGTCGAGCGCGAAGCGGCAACCGATCTCGCGCAGCTGGTTCATGAAGCGGCGCACGGTGTGCATCGAGGTCATTTCGCTGGTTTCGGTGATCTCGAAGACCAGCGACCGCGCCGGCACGTTGGAGGCGCGGATGGCATTGGTGATCAGCGCCATCGATTCGGAATCGGCCAGCGTCTGGTTGCTCAGGTTGATGTTGAAGGCGATGCGCCCGACCAGATCGCGGCGGCTGCCGAGTTCGGTCAGCGCATGCTGCACCACCCAGAGATCGATCTTCGGCATCATCCCGACACGCTCCGCCAGCGGCACGAACACGCCGGGCGAGACGTGCTCGCCACGCCGGTCGCGCATGCGCAGCAGCAGTTCGCACAGGATTTCGTGACCGGGCGCGCCGAGGCGCCAACCCTGATGCTCGGTGATGTCGGCTTCATGCTGCGGCAGCGCCGCGAGCGGCACGATCGGTTGCACGTCGAACTCGAAGCGGTTCTCTTCGATCGCCTCGCGCAACTTGGCGGTCCAGCCGGCTTCCAGTTCTCGCGCGATGCGCGTGTCGTGTTCGCCGACCCAGATCTGGGTCTGGTCGCGACCGCGGTGTTTGGCGGTCTTGCAGGCGACACGCGCATGTTCGAGGACGTACTCGGCGCTCGGCGTGTCGCGCGACACCACGGCCACGCCGAGCGAGACCGTCGCATGGCGCTTGTGCTGATTGACGGTGTAGTGGCAGCTGTGCGCGATCTCGCGGAAGCTGTCGGCGAGCGTGAACAGGTTGTCGAGTTGCGCGCCGTTGAGCAGCAACACCATGCGGTCGCCTTCGAGTCGCGCGATCACGTCGCCTTCGCGCAGGCGCTTGCCCAACGCCTGCGCGAGGTCGGCCACGAGTCGATCGCCGACGGCCGGGCCGCCGGCATCGACGATGTGCGTGTAGCGGTCGATGTCGAAATACAGCAGCGCGCCGTAGCCGCCGTGCTCGCGGCGACGCGCGATGTCCTGCGCCAGCAATTGCGAGAAGTGGCGGCTGTTGAACAAGCCGGTGAGCGGATCATGGATCAGCTCCCAGCGCATGCGGTCGGTGTCGCGGCGTTCGCCGATGTCGCGGAACACCACGATCGAGCCTTCGCGCCGGCTGCCGATGTTGAGCGGCAGCACCGAGCATTCCACCGGCACCGCCTCGCGCTCGACGTTCCAGAACACGGTCTCGATGCGCGCGACCGATTCGCCGCTGCGATAGACCTGCAGCAACGGCGAGTCCTCGTCGCGGACCGCGCGTCCATGCTCGTCGGAGTGGTGGATCGCGTGCTGCGCATTCATGCCCAGCAGTGCCGCCTCGTCATCATGACCGAGCATGCGCAGCGCCGTCGGGTTGACGAAGTTGATGACACCGCTGGCATCGACGCCGAACACGCCGTCGCCGACCGAACCCAGGATGCCGTCGAGCCGCTCGCGCTCGGAGCCGGCGTTGCGCTGCAGGCGAATTTGCCGTGCCAGGCCGCCCATGCGCGCGAGGAACAACTCCTTCGCCTCGTTCTTGAACGTGCACTCGACCGCACCGGCTTCGAGACAACGCTTGATGATGTCCTCACGGTAGGTGCCGGTGATGATCGCGATGGTGCCGCCCGCCGTGGCCGGCAATGCCTTCAGACGCCGGCAGAGCTCGTCACCGTTGCCGTCGGGCAGGAAGTAGTCGAGGATGAACAGGTCGTACTGGCCGCTCGTGGCCTTGCTGAACGCCTCGGAGATGGTGCCGGCGGTGTCGCAGTCGTAGCCATGGCGGTCGAGCAGTTGCTTGTAGGCCAGGCGGATGCTCGCGGAGTCGTCGACGAACAGCACGCGCACGCCGAGACGCTCGGCTGGCGCCTGGACGACGGGCGGGTCGATCGACGCCAGATCGGCGTTCGGTGCCGGCATCGCCACGACACTGTCGAGGCTCGGTTCGCTCGCGGTCGCGGTCTTCGTGGGCGCGATCGCCACCGCCGCCTTCGGCAGCAGCTGGCCGATCACCGCGGGAATCCGCGAGAAGTTCGACCACAACAGGAACTGCGCATCGGGGCGGTCGCTGACGAAACTGTCGATGGTCTGGTTCTTTTCGTGCGCCAACAGCAACACGGCGGTCTTGCGCACGCGCGGATTGCGCAGGTAGACGAGCAGGTCTTCGAAGTCGCGACTCATGCGCGCCGGCGCGCCGAGGATCAGCAGGCCGTAGGGCTGGCCCATGTCGGTGGCGCGGCTGAGGTGGTCGAGCGTGTCGGCATAGCTCGACAGTTCCGACCAGGAACCGGTTTGCGCCGCCTGCAAGGTGCGCGTCAGCAGATGATGCAATGTCGCCGAACGCTCGACGACCAGAATGCCTGTCACGCGACTCTCCCCGAACGGTAACGGCACCGCAGCGGCCTTGCGGCGGGCCCGGCATTCTGGCGAGGCGGCGGCGCTTTCGGCAAGCGGGAATCAGTGCTGGAACAGTCCGGCTCCGGCCGGCCGCGCTTTCAGACGTTCGTGGTAGGCAGCCACCGCCGGATACTCGGCGAAGTTGACGTCGCAGCGCCGCTGCAATTCCAGCCCGTGGCCGAACAGGATGTCGGCGATGGTGAAGCGGCCGCAAATCCAGTCGCGGTCGATCATGCGCCGGTCGAGCGCCGCGAGGTGCGGCATCAGCCGCTGCGTCGAGGCTTCGAGCATCGCCGGATCGGGCTGGAACATCTTGTAGACCATCAGCGGATAGGTCGCGGCGTCCATCGTGCTGGCGGCGAAGAAGTACCAGCTCAGGAACTCGGCACGTCCCGGCTCGCCTTCGAAGATCGCGAGCCCGGCGCCGCGATGGGTCTCGGCCAGGGTCAGGCAGATCGCCGCGGAATCGAACTGCGTCACGCCATCGCGCACGATCGCCGGCACCAGTCCGGTCGGATTGATCTGGCGGTACGCCGCACCGCGATGCTCGCCGGCACGCGCGTCGAGGCGATGCTCGTGGATCGCGAGGCCGAGCTCGTTGGCGAGCCAGCGCACGCGCGAGCCGCGATCGAACGGGATGAAGCTGTACAGGTCGATGGATTCGCTCATGGCCCACTCCGGAATTTCCGCGAGATTAGCGCAGACGCTTGACCGCACGCAGGCCGAAGCGCGAGTCTGCGCGCCCGCCCGGAGGCCGCATGCTCGATCTCGCCACCCTGACACCCGAACACTTCGAGCCCCTGGTCGGCACGTCCTTCGCGGTCAACGGCATCGCCGACGTCCTTCGACTGCTGACCGTGCAACGCCTCAAGTCGCCATCGTCGCGCGCGCAACCGTTCTCGCTGATGTTCACCTCAACCACGCATCGTCTCGAACAAGCGACGTTTCACCTGACGCATCCGGCACTGGGCGAATTCGAGTTGTTCATCGTGCCGCTGCAGCCGGATGCGGCCGGACCACGTTACGAAGCGGTGTTCAACTGAGTGTCGACGTCGGGTGCAGGCCATCGCAGGCAGGCGTGGAACCCTTGCTGTTCGACAAACGCGAATCCCAGTCGCGCATAGAGGCGCCGCGCGGGATTGTCGTTTTCGACATGCAGGGTGATGCATCGCCCGCTGGTGCGAGCGCATTGCATCAATGCGGCAAGGACGCGCCCACCGTGACCCAGGCCGCGCCATTCCGGCAGCAGCGCGATGTCCAGCAACAGGAACTCGCGTAGAGACGCATGCAGGTAGACGCGTCCGACCGGCTGTGCGTCGCGCTCGATCAGATGGAACGCTGCACCGGTGAAATGTTCACGGTAGTGCTTGCCCTGCAAGCGCGACTGGTCGGACAGAAAAGCGCGCTTTGCCTCGTCCGGCCAAGGCAATGCGGCGAGTTCTTCCCAGCGCGTGGATGCGTACAAGGACCGCACGAACGCGATGTCGTCGTCGCTTTCGGGCCTCAGCTGCCAATGCGCGTCGTCCGCATTCAACGCGACGGTGATCGCATCGATCGCCGCCGCGACCTCGGGATCGATCATGCCGCGTGCGCTTCGACCTGCAAGTCGACCGCAGCGACTTCGACATCCGCGCGCGACAGCCACAACCGATAACGCCCCGGGCCCAGGCCAGCGAGTCCGGCGTTGCAGGCCGCTTGTGCGCTGCAGTCGTCGAGATGCTGACCGCTCGCGGCTTCGAAGCCGATCAATGCATTCGGCGACACTACGAAACGCAGGCGCTGGCTGATGCCATTGCGGGCAAATGTCGCGAAGTCATGTGCACGCGGACCGGCATCGCTCGCAACCCACAGGCGCACACGCAGGGTCTCGTCCAAGGCACCGAGGACGACCGGAGTCGCTTGCACCCGCAACAGACCGTCGATGCGCGTCGGCTCCGCCGAGCTCGGGAGACGCTCTAGTCGCAAGCGTGTGGCAGGTTCATTGCGGCCTGCGGCAGCGGCGCGGGCGATCGGCGCCAGCACGGTTGCGGAGGCGCCGACGCAAGCCGCATTTTTCAGGAAGGATCGACGTTGCATGTCAGGCACCTCAAGGACGCGGCGGGAAAATGCCCTGCAGGGCGATGCAGAAGTTCAGGGTCAGGTACGGCATCATGTTGTTGTGCGGCTGGTCGCCGCCGGCAGGCGCCAGCGCCTCCGCGGCCATCGGCACCAGGACCGGACTGGTCGCGTCGTACAGAAAGCCGCTCGCGGGTCGGCTCAAGGTGCTGCCTGCAGGAAGCACCGTGCCGCCCAGCGGCGTGTTTTGCGCCAGGAGTCCGTGGGCATGCGACGGGATTTCCGATTCCAGCAGCGTGACCGTTTCACTGCCGCTGGCCTCGCCAAGAAAGCGCTGCGACAGGCCCGGCCCCTGGCCGGGCTGCATCGGCGCGTTGCCCTGCAGGTCAGGCAACGCGAACGTGCTCTGGCCATTTCCGCCATACGTGGTGCCCAGCAACGAGAACAACGCGGTGTTCTGCGAGATCGGCAGGATCTGGCCATCGCAGAAAGCCCAGCCGGTGGGTGGGAAGTTGCACGCGAGGATGCGGATTTCGGCGACGAAGGGACTGCTCACGGTGGTGTCCTCAATTCTGCGTCGGGTAGATGCCGTAAAGGCTGATGATGAAGTTGATGCACAGGTACGGCTGCATGTTCTCGTGCGGCTGCGAGCCGCCGACCGGTGCGATCGAGGAAGGATGCATCGATACGCTGGCATTGCCGGCGCGATACAGCTTGACCGCCGACTGCGCCGTGAGGTTGCCTTGCGGCGTGCTCAACGTGCCGATGTCGTTGCTCGCGAGCATCGGATGGCTGTGCTGCGGGATTTGACTGGCGGTCAGGGTGACCGATTCGACACCGGCCATTTCGCCGAGTTGGTAGGTCGTGCCATCCGGACCGGAGCCCCGGTGGATCGGTACCCGACTGGCGAGGTTCGGCAGGGCGAAGGTGCTTTGTCCATCACCGCCGTACGTGGTGCCGATCAGGTTGAACAAGGTGTCGTTCTCCGAGATCGGGATGAGCTGGCCCTCACAGAACATCCAGCCGACCGGGGGGAAATTTCCGGCGAACATGCGGATTTCGCCGATGTATGGACTCGACATGGTCGCGCTCCTAGTTCTGGGACGGGTAGATGCCCTGGAGGGCAATGCAGAAATTCAGCGCCAGATAGGGCTGCATGTTGGTGTGCGGCTGGCTGCCACCGGCATTGCCGACGGCCGTGGGCCCCATGGCCACAAGGTTGTTCGGTGCCGCATAGGCATTCGACATGAGCGCCAGTGCGGCACCGGTTGGCACATTGGTTTCCGGCAGCGAGTTCGACCCGGACAGGACATGGGTATGCGTCGGCAACTGCGCGATCGTCACGGTCGTGGCCGTCGCTCCGGCGGCCTCGCCGAGGATGTGGCCGTTGCCCCGGTGGATCGGCACGCGACCTTGCAGGTTCGGCAGCGCAAACGTGGTCTGGCCGTTGCCGCCATAGGTCGTGCCGAGCAGCGAGAACAAGGCCTGGTTCTGGTTGATCGGCATGAACTGGCCGTTGCAGGCGGCCCAGCCTTGGGGCGCGAAATTGAACGCCATCAGCTTGATCTCGGACATGAAAGGGGTGGCCATCGTGTCGTCCTCGGTTCAGGGGGTCTGGCAGCTGGCGCCGCCGGTGAAGTTGGCGGCCGTTGCCGGTGCGTCGACATACGCGCTCACCGCCGTGCTCGCGAAATTGTTCTGGCTGAGCAGGAGGGCCTCCACGGTCGCCAGGCTCGCGCCGGCATAACCGGGCAGGCGCATCGACGAGGCACCGGTACTCACGCCGACGATGATGTCGTTGGCATTGACCGGATCCGCGTTGGCGAAATTGTTCGCCAGTGCACCGGCTCCCCCCACTTGCGCACAAACATCGATGTCGTCCGCCGAAGACGGTGCACCGGCGCTCAACGCGAGACCCGCGAATGCGCCCGGACCGGGCGTATCGGCGACATTGCCGGTGATGGTCGCATCGAGGTTGTAGGTGCCGCCGGTGTTGTCGGCGTAGATCGCCGCATTGCCGCTGTAGCCATAGATCTGGTTGTTGGTCAGCGCGAGCACGATGTTCTGGGCGTCGCTGTTGCCGGCCGCGCTCAGGAAGATGCCGTTGCCGGTGACCGAGCCCGAACCCAGCACGCCGACCTGACCGATGACATTGTTGCCGACGGTGCCACGGAACGACACGCCATCGAATGCCTTGAACAGCGTCAATGCACTGCCGTGGGCACCGCGCAGGGTGTTGTTCAGGAAGTCGAACCGGTACGCCGTGCCCTGCGACTGCAAGGACACGCCGCCGCCACCGATGGCATTGAGTGGATGCGCGTTGGTGAGGGTGTTGCCGTTCACGATCACGTCCATGCTGGTCCCGGTTTGGCCGGTGGCATCGATCTGATCGCCGGCGACGCCGTTGAACGTGGACGTGTTCACGGTGACATTGAGCGCGGTTGCACCGGTGCGTGCCTCGACCGCCAAATTGTCGCCGACGCTGGTCGCCGCCGTCTGGTTGAACGTGGAGCCGGTGACCACCAGTCGATTCAGCGTGCCGGACGTATTCACGACGGACAGGTTGCGGCCGAAGCCGCCGCCCAGGACCACGTTGGTGATGGCCGCGCTGCCGGTCAGACCGGTGGTGCCGACGGCATTGCCGAAGTAGATCGCGCCCTCGCCATAACCGGCCGCGTCGTTGCCGAAGGTGCCGTTCACCGTCGCGTATTCGAGCGTGAACCCATCCACGGCCTGGCCACGAATGCCGAAGTTCTGGTGCGTGCCATTGATGGTCATGCGCCGCAGGACGACGTTGCGGGTGCTGTTCAGATAGATGCCCGAGCCGGCGATGGCGCCGTTCGCACCCGACGTATTCGCGATCGTGCCACCGCTGGCGTTGCCGCCGACGGCGGTATTGGTGCCGTCGCCGGTCACCGTCAGTCCCGCCGTCGCACCGGTGTTGTTCAGCACGATGCCGTTGGCACCGCCGTTGGCGCTGATGCTGCGGAAGTTCAGGCCGCTGACGCCGATGGTGGTGTTGGTCACGTTGAGCGCGGTGCCGGTCGTGGTCGTCAATGTGTTGGCGGTACCGGTGACACTGACCGTGCCGCCACTCGTCGCCGCCGGTCCGGGGCCAGTGGCGGTGAAGGCCGCACTGGTGCCGGTGCTCAATGCCAGGCCACCGCTGAAGTTGATCGTGGCGCCGGCGTTGTTGCTCAAGGCAACGCCCAATCCGGTGCCGGAAATCGCGCCGCTCAGATTGATCGTGCCTGCGGTGTTGTTGGAGATCGACACCGGCTGCACGGTCGTGCTGGCGATCGTGCCGGCATAGTTGACGTTGGCCGTACCACCTGACACGACGAACGCCTGACTCGCCGCGGTATTGATCACGCTGGCGGCACCCGCGGCAAAGGTTCCTGCCACGGTGTCGAGTCGGAAGCCGAGACCGGAACTGCCGGTGCTGCGGATGCTGGTCGGTTGCAGGTCGATCGTGGCTCGCGTGATGTCGACGGCCGGACCGCCTGCCGCTTCGATCACCGCGACGCCGGAGCCGACGACGAAACGGAAGCCGGTGCCGCTGGCGGCATTGAACACCCCGGTACTGACGCTGCTCAGGCCCGCGCCGGCGCTTGCGTAGACATCGAGGTCGGTGAACGACAAGTCACCGACGACGTTGTTCAGCAGCATGCCGCTCGCACCGACACCATTGCCGGACGCGCCGATCGCCGTCGTGCCGCCGCTGACCTGATTGAACGGATTGCCCGGCGTCGCGTCAAAAATGGCATTGTCGATGGTGATGCCGTTGCCGGTGACATTGCCGCTCACGACATTGTCGTCGAATGCGGTGATGGTCAGTGAACCGGTGCCGGTTTCGTCGATGTCGATGGCATTCGCGCCGGCGTTGAACGTGTTGTCGTGCAACGACAGGTTCACGCCAGCGGAACCCCCGAGGTTGACGTCGAAGCCGGTCACGCCGCCGCCGCGAACGACGTTGTCGCGAATTTCCACGTTGGCCGCGGAGGGAAAGCCGGCATTCGTCGTCAGGTCGATGGCGTCGGTCGTACCGCTCAACGACAGGCCACCGATCACGAGCGGCAACGCATCCAGCGCCGACACCGCATTGGTGCCATCGATCAACGGACGGTTGCCCGCTGCCGCCGACACCAGGGGCGTCGGGTTCGGACCGCCGTTCACGGCCACCGGCATGCTCAAGCCAAGATGCTCTCCGAGCAGGCGTTGGCCATTCTTCAACACGATGCCGGCGCTCATGCCGGACGACGTGCCATTGCCGAAGTAGACGAAGATCGTGTCGTTCACGAGCGACGCGGTCTGCGCCTCGACAAGGGTGTCGAACGGCGTAGCCGAGGTGCCATCGCCGCCCGCCGCTGCAGCGTTGTTCACGTACCAGGCGCGGTCGGAGCGATTCATGGTGATGACTGCATTCGCCGAAGTCGCCGGTGTCGGCGTGCCGTTGTCGGTGATGCGGTACAGGAACGACTCGCTGGTGTTCACATCACCGGCCACTGGCACGAAGCTGAAGCTGCCATCGGCATTCATGTTGACGGTACCGACGCCGGCGTCGAAACAAGTCAGTGGTGCGACGTTGTCCGTGCAGCCACCGACCGTGATCGAACTGACCGTGAACGCATTGCCTTCGACCAGATCGGTGTCGTTCGCGAGCGGATTGGTGCTCGCCGGTGTGTTGGGCGTCGTGCCGGCGGGCAGCGCCACCCGCAACTCGGTATTGCCGATGAAGTCGTAGGTATTGGGATTGGCGACCGGCGCGTCATTGACCGGGTTGATGGTCAGGGTCGCGGTGGCGCTGTTCGAGGGCTGCCCGGCGGCGGTCACGGTGTACGCGAAGCTGGCGGGACCGAAGTAGTTCAGCGGCGCGCCGGTCACGCCGACCGTGCACACGCCCGCCGCACAAGCGCAGGCCTGGGTCACGGTGACATTGGTCGGTGCGGTGATCGCGCAGGTGGTCGCGAGATCGGCGTCCGGATCGGTGTAGCTGAGCGTGATCAGGCCCTGCAGGTCTTCATCGAAGGCCGGCGGCGTGATCGCGGCAGCCACCGGCGGGTCGTTGACCGGCAGGATCGACAAGGTCGCCGTCGCGCTGTTCGACAGCACGGCGTTCGCGGTCACCGTGTAGGTGAAGCTTCCGCTGCCGTTGAAGTTGGTCGGCGTGCCGGTGACGCCGACGGTGCAGACACCGGCCGCGCAGGCGCAGGCCTGGGTGATCGTGACATTGGTCGGCGCCGCGACTGCGCACGCCGTGGCCAGATCGCCGTCGGCATCGGTGTAGCTGAGCGTGATCACGCTCTGGACGTCTTCGTTGAAGGCGGCCGGCGTGAGGTCGTTCGCGACCGGCGCGTCGTCGATCGCGATCACGTTGATGGTGACGCTGTCGCTGTCCGACTGCGGACCACCCGGGCCGGTATTGCCGAGGTCGTTGGCGGTGATCGTCAACAAGGCCGCGCCATTGAAGTTCGCGGTGGGCGCGAAGCTCAGGCTGGCGATGGCCACGTTGATGTTCGCGAGCGTGCCGGAGAACGTCATGGTCGAGTCGGCGGTGCCGTCACCGGTCGTGAAGGCGAGTCCCGTGGTTCCGGCCAGCGTCAGCGTGCCGTTGGTGGCGGCGAGTTGCACCTCGATCGGGGAGGCACCGGCATCGGAGTCGGCGATCGAGGTGCCGACGACGGCATGGGTGGTGTCCTCGTTCGTGGTCTGCGCACCCGGCACGGTGATCACCGGCGCGTCGTTCGCGGCCAAGACGTCGATCGACAGCGTGTAGGCCGCGATGCTGACATCGATGCCATCGCTGACGCGGAAGCCGATCGTCGCATACGGGCTGCCGGTGGCGTCGGCATCGGGCACGAAGCGCAGGCGGCCCGCGGCGAGGTGCGCGGCGATGACGTCCTGGTTCAAGGTGACATCGACCCAGGCACCGGCGCCGGTGCTGTCGAATTCCAGATCACCCGCGCTTTCCAGCGTGCTGATGCGCACGCCGGCGAAGGCGTCGAGATCGGCATCGGCATAGGTTCCGAAATCGCCCGCTGCGAGCAGCAGGGTCGCGTCCTCGTTGGTCGTCGCGGTGTCATTGGTCGATGTCGGCGCGGTATTGACCGGCGTGAACGTGAACACGTAGGGCGCGGCCATGTTGTCGGGCGGATCGATCGTGTCGACATCGGCGATGCCGGCCGCGAGCACGGTCACCGTGCAGGTCGCGCCGACCGGCAGGTTGCTGCTCGGGTTCAACGTGGCCGTGGCGGTGCCGCTGCCACTGCTGGTGAAGGCCGTCGCACCCGGGCAAGCCAGCGTGAAGCTGCCATCGACGAACGTCACCGGCTCGGAGAAGGTGATGCTGATGTCGCCATTCGCGCTCAGCGTGCCGGCATTGGTCGGCACGGTCGAAACGACGGTCGGTGCGGGATCGGTGGTAGTGAACGAGAACACGTAGTTCGCGGCCAAGTTGTCCGGATTGTCGATGGTGTCGGCATCAGTGACGTTGGCGGCAGCGACGGTGACCGTGCAGGTGCTGGTCGGCGGCAGCGCCGTGCTGGGCGTCAACACGCTGATGCTGGCGTTGCTGATGGTGGCCGGACTCAGCGCGATCGCACCGGCGCCGCAGTCGAGCGCGAAGGCGCCGGCGGTGGCGTTGACGTTTTCGCTGAAGTTCACCGTGATCGTCGCGTTCGTGGCGACGTTGCCGTCGCCATTGGCCGGCGTCGTCGTCGTGACTGCGGGTGCGGCGTCGACGCTGAAATTCACGACGGCATCGGACACCAGCGTGTTCGGCGGATCGATCGTATCGTTGTCGGCGACATTGGCCGCCGCGATGGTGAGCACGCAGGCCTCGCCGGCCGCAAGATCGACCGTCGGATCGATGGTGTAGACGAGATCCGGGGTGTTCTCGATGATGGTGATGCCGGTACCGGTGAGTTCGCCCGTGGACACCCGGGTGCCGCTGGTTGCGCAGTTCAGCGTGAACCAGGCACCCGTCAAGGTCACCGATTCATTGAACGTCACAGTGACATTGGTGTTGACCACCACAACGGCACCTTCGGACGGATTGACCGTCACTTGCGGGGCCTCGTCGACGTTGATCGCGATCAGGTCGGTATCGGACTGTGCGCCACCGCTGCCGGTATTGCCGGCATCGTTGGTCACGACCGTGATCGTGCCGCTGCC
>DATMVT010000076.1:0-2352 GCA_035562895.1 Patescibacteria group bacterium
AGGTGCCAGCGCAGATAGGCCCGCCAGGTGGCCACCGGCGTGTCGGCAAGGGCCTTGTCCATTTCGGCAAAGAATCCCGGATGCGAAAACGAAAACGTGCCGACGTCCTTGCGACCGATGACCGCGAGCAACGCGTTCCAATCGAAATTCGGCGTCGCCTTGTTGGCGGCGGCGACTTCGACGAGGTTGTAACTCTTGTTCGGATCACGAAGATCCAGCTGGGTCAGCGACGCCTTCGCCAGGCGCGTTTCCAGCGCCATGATCGCTGCGGCATCGGCTTTCGCCTGTTTCGCGTCGGTGCCGATCAAGGTCAACATGCGCGCGACGTGGGCCACGTACAGGTCGCGCAAGGCCTTCGAATCGGCATCGTCCTTGGTGTAGTAGTCGCGATCCGGCAAGCCGAGTCCGCCCTGGGTCGCGTAGGCGATGTTCATCGACGACTGCTTGAGGTCGGCCTCCTTGCCGAAGCCGAACAGCACGCTCAGGCCATGCGCATGCCAGCGGTTGATCAGCGCGATCAGGTCGGACTTGTCGGTGAGCGCATCGATCGCGGCGAGATCGGGCTTGAGCGGATCGAACCCGGCCTGCTCGATCGCCGCCTCGTCCATCGCCGAGGCATAGAAGTCGCCAATCTTCTGCTGCGTCGATCCCGGCTTGGCCTGCGCTTTCGCGGCAACGTCGAGGATCTCCTTGAGCACCGCAAAGTTGCGCTCGGACAGTTCGTTCATCACGCCCCAGGACGAATAGGCGGCCGGGATCGGATTGCGCTGCTCCCATTGGCCATTCGCGAACTGGTAGAAATCCGTGCAGGCCGCGACCGTGGTGTCGAAATTCGATGGGTCGATGCCGCGTTCGTTCGAAGCGGCGGCAACGGTGAACGACAATGCAAGCGTGATGGCGGCCGCGAGCGGGCGAAAGCGAGTGAGCATGGCGAGATCCCGGGAATCGAATGCACACGGTAGCGCCGCGCCCGGCGTTGCCAAAGTGGCGTTGGTCACGCGACACTGCAGCGCAGACACGGTTCGACCCAAGTACCGGTTCAACGCAAGGAGCACGGCATGAAGCTGACGTTTTTCGGGGCTGCTGGCGAAGTCACCGGCTCTTGTCACCTGGTCGAAGCCGCGGGCAAACGCATCCTGCTCGACTGCGGCATGATCCAGTCCGGTCGCGACGAGGACAAGCGCAATGCCGCGCGTTTCGATTTCGACCTGAACAACCTCGACGCGATGATCCTGTCGCATGCCCACATCGACCACGTCGGACGCCTGCCGCTGCTGCGCAAGCGCGGCTATCGCGGCCCGGTGTACACGCAGCGTGCGACCAAGGACCTGTCGAAAATCATGCTGGAGGATTCGGCCCGGCTCGCCGGGGCGGATGTCGAATACGAGAATCGGCGCCGTGCGCGTCGTGGCCTGAAGGCGCTGGAACCGTTGTACGACGAGGACGATGTCGAGGATGTCCTGCGCCAGCTCAAGGGCGTCGATTACGACAAGATCGTCGAGCTGTTCCCGGGCGTGCGTTTCCGCTTGCGCGATGCCGGCCACATCATCGGCGCCGCCATCGTCGAACTCTGGGCGGACGAGGACGACGGCACCCGCAAGCTGGTGTTCTCGGGCGACATCGGCCCCAAGGGCACGCCGATCCTGCGCGACCCGAGCACGGTCGAAGACGCCGATCTGGTCATGCTGGAGAGCACGTATGGCGATCGCCTGCATCGCGATCGCGCCGACACGCTGGTCGAACTCGGCGAAATCTTCCGCGATGTCGGTGAACGCGGCGGCAACATCCTGATTCCGGCCTTCGCCGTCGGCCGAACCCAGGAGATCCTGTATCAGTTCGCCCGTCATTTCGACGCGTGGGGACTGGACCGGTTCCGCATCGTGCTCGACAGCCCGATGGCGACCAAGGTCGTCAAGGTCTACGACGACCACCACGAACTGTTCGACGAGGAAGCCAAGCGCGTCTGGAAGGGTCGCGTGCATCCGTTCCGCTTGCCGAACCTGCAACTGGTCGCCAACCTGCAGGAATCGATGGCGCTGAATCGCGTGAGCAGCGGATTGATCATCATTGCCGGTTCCGGCATGTGCAATGGCGGCCGCATCCGCCATCACCTCAAGCACCAGCTGTGGCGCAACACGACCCACGTGATTTTCCCGGGCTTTCAGGCCGCCGGCACACTCGGTCGCGAACTCGTCGATGGCGCCAAGTTCGTCAAGATCTTCGGCGAGCAGATCAAGGTCAATGCCACACTGCACACGGTCGGTGGCCTGTCGGCACACGCCGACCAGGCGGGCCTGAGCGAATGGTACGGCGCGATCAAGAACCGTCCGCCAGTGTGGCTGGTCCATGGCG
>DATMVT010000077.1:0-10996 GCA_035562895.1 Patescibacteria group bacterium
ACTTCGGCATCCACGCATTGCCAGGTACGCAATACCGCGACCGCGGCACAGGCCCCGCTGCCGCAGGCCAGCGTTTCGCCGACGCCGCGTTCGAACACGCGAAGCTTGATCTGCGCGCGATCGATCACTTGCACGAATCCGACGTTGACCCGATCCGGAAACATCGGATGGACCTCGATCCGCGATCCCAGCGATCCGACCGATGCCGTGGCCACATCATCGACTTCGATCACGGCATGCGGATTGCCCATCGACACGGCGCCGAAGCTGATTGGTGTGCCGTCGAACTCGAGTACGTAGCGCTCCTGCGTCGTTGCCGTGGCCAAGGGCACGCGGCCCGCGTCGAACTCCGGCACACCCATGTCGGCACGGATGCAGCCGTCGTCGAGGACGTCGACCTGCACCGGACCCGATGGCCCGAGCAGGTGAATGCCTGACCCTCGCACCAGCCCGCGATCGGCCAACCAGCGCACGACACAACGCAGACCGTTGCCGCACTGGCCCGCGGCGGAGCCATCGGCATTGTAGATGCCGTAACGAAACGCGAACGCGTCATCATCATTGCGCTCGATCGTCATGACCTGGTCGCAGCCGATGCCGAAATGACGGTCGGCGAGACGGCGCGCCAGTTCGGCCGACAACGGCGCTTCGGCATCGCGACGATCGAGCACGACGAAATCGTTGCCGATGCCCTGCATCTTGGTGAAGCGCAGGCTCATGACGCGGCCCGCGCCTCCGGCTTTGACTCGGGACGGACCAATTCGCCCTTCTGGCCGCAAGCAGCGAGCAGCAGGCACAGCGCGATCGCAGCAAGCACGGGCTTAGCGCGCATGCTTGCCCTCGAAGCCGTCTCCGGCCGCGGGTTCCTCGACCCCACCTTCGAAGCCGTCGCCACCCGGCGCTTCCACCGGAATGCCGAGCTGATCGAGAAGGAAGGCATAGGCCAGCGCGACTTCTTCGAGGCGGCGGAAGCGACCGGACTTGCCGCCATGGCCGGCTTCCATGTTGGTCTTGAGCAGCAACGGCGCGTTGCCGGTCTTGGTCGCGCGCAGTTTCGCCACCCACTTCGCCGGCTCGAAATACTGCACCTGGCTGTCATGCAGACCGGTCGTGACCAGCATCGCCGGATAGTCCTGCGCAGCGACGTTGTCGTAGGGCGAATACGACAGCATGTAGTCGTAGAACGCCTTCTGCTTCGGATTGCCCCACTCGTCGAATTCATTCGTGGTCAGCGGAATCGATTCATCGAGCATGGTCGTGACCACGTCGACGAAAGGCACGTCGGCGACGATGGCGTCATAACGGTCCGGCGCCATGTTCGCGATCGCGCCCATCAGCAAACCGCCGGCGCTGCCCCCCTGGGCGACGACGCGATCCTTGGCGGCATAACCCTCGCGCACCAGGAAATCGGTGATGTCGATGAAGTCGGTGAAGGTGTTCTTCTTCTGCAGCTGGCGACCGTTCTCGTACCAATGACGACCCATGTCCTCGCCGCCGCGGATGTGTGCGAGCGCATACACGACACCGCGGTCGACCAGCGACAACACGCGATCATTGAAGGCCGGACTCGCCGATGCGCCGTAGGATCCGTAACCGTATTGGTACAGCGCTGCCGTACCGTCGCGTGTCAGGCCCTTGCGATACAGCAAGGTCACCGGGACCTGGGCACCATCGCGTGCCGGTGCGAATCGGAACTCGGTGACGTAATTGTCGCGATCGAACCCCCCCAGGACGGCTTCGCGCTTGAGCAGCTTGCGCTCGCCGCTGGCGAGATCGATGTCATAGGTCGAAGCGGGTGTCTGCGGCGACGTGTAGATGATGCGCAAGGTGCGCGTATCGAATTCGGGATTGGCACCGGTGAACGCGCTGTAAGCCGGCTCGTCGAAACTGAGCAGCTCCGACTTGCCGTCGGCGATGTTCTTGACGCGGATCTTCGGCAGCCCGCCCGAGCGCTCGTTGATCGCGATGTGGTCACGCAGCACGGTCATCGACGACAGCAACGCATCGTCGCGGTGCGCGAGCCATTCCACCCAATTCGCGCGGTCATGAGCCTTGTCGATCGGCGAACGCATGATGCGGAAATTGCGCGCCTTCCAGTTGGTCAGGATGTAGAACGAATCGCCGTGGTCCTGCACCTGGTACTCATGGTCGCGTTCGCGCGGCAACACCGTCTTGAACGTCAGCGTCGGGTCGTTCGCGTCGGCGTAGCGCCATTCGGTGGCGACCGTGCTGTTCAGGCCGATCCACAGGAAGCGGTCGCTGCGGCTCTTGCCGATGCCCATGTAGTACGTGCTGTCCTTTTCTTCGTACACGACCGGATCATTGACCGGGTTGGTACCGAGCACGTGCTTGCGCACGCGGAATCCGAGCAAGGTCTGCGGGTTCTTCTCGATGTAAAGCAGCGTGCGGTTGTCGTTCGCCCAGACCGTGCCGGCTTCGACATTCGAGATCGACTCGGGCCAAAGCTGGCCGGTCTGCAGGTTCTTGAAACGCAGCACGTACTGGCGGCGGCCGCTGGTGTCTTCGGCATACACCAGTTGCTGGCCATCCGGACTCGGTTGCCAGAAACCGATCTGGTAGAAGCCCTTGTCGGCGCCGAGCACGTTGGCATCAAGCAGCACTTCCTCGGGTGCATCCAGCGACCCGCGCTTGCGAGCGTGGATCGGATATTCCTTGCCCTGCTCGAAGCGCGTGTAAAGCCACCAGCCGTGTTTCAGGTAGGGCACCGAACTGTCGTCCTGCTGGATGCGTCCGACGATTTCCTTGAACAACACGTCCTTCGCCGACTGCGTGTGCGCCAGCATCGCGGCGGTGTAGTCGTTCTCTGACTTGAGGTAATCGATCACGTCCGGCTTGCTGCGGGTGTCGTCGCGCAGCCAGTAGTAGGGATCGACGCGATCACCGTTCGGCGAGGTCACGGTGTACGGCACGCGCTTCGCCACCGGCGGCTGCGGCACGCTCGACTCGGCTTGCGCCTGTGGTTCGGTCTTCATCTCGGTACCTTGGTGTGCACAGGCCGCGCACAGGACGGCCGTGGTCAGGATCAGGATTCGTCGGGCCAGCATGGTCGCTCCATCATGGGAACGTGCGATTCTACGCGAGGCGCCGATCAATCTCGCGTCCCTTGTCCCCGTCGCATCGCGTCCCGCCCCATGCTGAAAGCCCTGTTCCTGCTGCTCAATTTCGCCAAGCTCGGTCCGATCCTGAAGACCGGCGGCACCATGATCATCTCGGTGTTCGCCTATGCCTGGCTGTTCGGCTGGCGCTATGCCGTCGGTTTCGTGCTGCTGATCTTCGTCCATGAACTCGGTCACTACGTCGCCGCGCGTCGCGCCGGGCTCAAGGTCGGTGCGCCGACCTTCATTCCCTTCGTCGGTGCCTGGATCGAACTCAAGGATCAGCCGATGGATGCACGCGTCGAGGCCAAGATCGCACTCGCCGGGCCGGTGGCCGGCACGGTCGGCGCGTTGGTCTGCTACTTCGTCGCCAGTGATACCGGCAGCCCGTTGCTGCTCGCCCTCGCCTATTCGGGATTCATGCTCAACCTCTGGAACCTGTTGCCGATCAATCCGCTCGATGGCGGACGCATCGTCGGCCTGCTGTCGCCGAAGATCTGGCTGCTCGGCGCGCCGATCCTCGGCGTGCTGCTGGTCACGCGACCGAGCCCGATGCTGTTGCTGCTGCTGATCCTCGCGCTGCCCAGCATCTGGTCGGTTTGGCGCGGCACCTGGCACGCCAACCTGCCGGAGAACTACTACGAGCAGCCGCTGCCGGTGAAACTGCGATATGGCGCCGCTTATCTCGGTCTGGCGGTTTACCTGGCAATGATGAGCGGCGAAGTGCACGATCAGTTGGCCATTCTGCGCTGATCATGACGATGCCGGACTTCCCGCCGATCAGCCTCGACGCGGCTTCGACATGGCGTGCACGCGGTCGATATCTGCCATTCGCCGGGCATCGCGTGTTCGCCCAAGTGAGCGAGGCCATCGAAGGACGCCCGTGGCTGCTGCTGATCCACGGATTTCCGACCTCGGCGCTCGATTGGCATCCGCTCTGGCCGGTGTTGTCGCGCGACTTCAATGTGCTGGCGCCGGACTTGATCGGCTTCGGACTCTCCGACAAGCCGGCGGACTTCGACTATCGCATCGCCACGCAGGCCGATCTGATCGAGCGATGGTGCCGCGAATTCGGCATCACGCACGGCCATGTGCTCGCCCACGATTACGGCGTGACAGTCGCGCAGGAACTGCTGGCTCGGGATGCCGAGCAAGCGGACTGCGGCCAGCACCGCCGCATCGATTCGATCGCGTTCCTCAACGGCGGGTTGTTTCCGGAAACCCACCGACCGCGTCCGATCCAACGCTTGCTGCTGACGCCGATCGGACCGATCTTGTCGCGACTGTTGACGAAGCGGCGCTTCGCGCGCAGCTTCAGCGCCGTGTTCGGTGCCGACACCCAACCCACGACTGCAGAGATCGATGCATTCTGGTCGCAGATTGTCGAACAGGGTGGCCAGCGCATCGCCCACCGCCTGATGCGCTACGTACCGGAACGGCACGCGCGTCGCGAACGCTGGGTCGGTGCGTTGGTCACGTCAACGATCCCGAAACGCCTGATCAACGGTTCACGCGATCCCGTATCCGGTGCGCATCTCGCACAGCGTTATCAGGAATGCGTGCCTTCGCCCGACATCGTCCGACTGGACGACATCGGTCACTATCCGCAGGTCGAGGCACCGCAACGCGTCCATGCCGCACTGCGCGAATTCTGGTTGCGGATCGGCGCAGTCAGTCGCGAAGCGTGAAGGCGTCGGCATCGCGCCAGGCCGGAAATCGTTCGCGATGGGCATTCAACGCGTTCGCGGACAGGATCGTCGTGGCAACCAGTGCGCGCTCGTCCAGGTCGAGCAGCGCTTCACCCAGAGGATCGACCGCGGCACTGTCGCCGGCGTAGTCGAGCCCATTGCCGTCGCTGCCGACGCGATTCACGCCGACCGAGTAGCACAGGTTCTCGATCGCACGCGCACGCAGCAAGGTCCGCCACGGCCCGCGCCGTGGCGCCGGCCAATTCGCCACGAACAGCAGCAGGTCGTAGTCCATGCGACCCAGGTCGGCGCGCATCGCATTGCGCATGAACACCGGAAAGCGCAGGTCGTAGCAGACCATCGGGCAGACGCGCCAGCCATTCAGTTCGACGACAAGGCGGGCATCGCCACCGGCATAGCGTTCGTGTTCGTTGGCCATGCGGAACAAGTGGCGCTTGTCGTAGACCGCGAAGGATTCGTCGGGCCGCATCCAGATCAGGCGATTCACGAAGCGGTCGCCGTCGCGGATCACGACTGAACCGGTGACGACGGCATTCACTTCGGACGCCAGCGCGCCCATCCAGCGCACGGTCACGCCCGCCATGGTCTCGGCATTCGCGAGGGTGTCGTTGGTGAAGCCGCTGGTGAAGGTTTCCGGCAACACGACCAGATCCGTGGTTCCTGCCAGCGGGCGCACCAGGTCGCCGTACATCGCGCGATTGGCCTTGGCGTCGTGCCAATGCGTCGCGGCCTGGACCAGGGAGACGCGCAGGTCGGCATTCGGCTGCGTCATCGCGTCAGCCCGCCTTGATCTGGGCGAGCCTTTCCGCCGCCGCAGCCAGGGTCGCGTCGGTCTTGGCGAAACAGAAGCGGATCAGCCTCGACTCCGGCGGCGTTTCGTAGAAGGCCGAGACCGGAATCGCGGCGACACCGGCCTCGCGCGCCAGCCATTCGCAGAAGCTCATGTCGTCGCGGTCGCTGATCGCCGAGTAGTCGACGATCTGGAAGTAGGCGCCTGACACCGGCAGCAGCCGGAACGGTGTATCCGCCAACAAGCCGCGGAAGCGGTCGCGCTTTTCCTGGTAGAACGCCGGCAGCTCACGGTAATGGCCGGGCAGGCGTTCGATCACTTCGGCGAGTGCCCATTGCGCCGGGCCGAACGTGCAAAAGGTGACGTACTGGTGCACCTTGCGGAATTCGACCGACATCGCCGGCGGCGCGACGCAATAGCCGACCTTCCAGCCGGTGCAGTGGTAGGTTTTGCCGAAGCTCGAGATGACGAAACTGCGCTCCGCGAGTTCCGGATGCCGCAACACCGACTGATGCGCCAGTCCGTCGAAGATGATGTGTTCATAGACCTCGTCGGAGATCACGATCAGGTCGTGACGGCGCGCGATTTCGGCCAGCGCGTCCAGGTCCGACGCACTGAATACCGCGCCACTCGGGTTGTGCGGCGAGTTCACCAGGATCGCGCGCGTGCCCGGTTCGACCGCATCGTTCACGCGTTGCCAGTCGACGGCAAACGTCTCGCCGTCGAGCGGCACATGGATGGCCTTGCCGCCGTTCAGTTCGATCGCCGGTTCGTAGCTGTCGTAACAGGGATCGAGCACGATCACCGACTCGCCCGGCCGAACGATCGCCGCGATGGCGCAGAACAACGCTTCCGTGGCCCCGCTGGTCACCGTCACTTCGGTGTCGGCATTCACGGCGCGGCCATACAGCGCCTGCGTCTTCAGCGCGATCTGCTCGCGCAGCTTCGGAATGCCGGTCATCGGCGCGTACTGGTTCCTGCCTTCGTGCATGGCGCGATTCAGGGCCTCGCGCAGCAACTCCGGGCCATCGAAATCGGGGAAGCCCTGGCCGAGATTGACCGCTTTGTGCTGCACGGCCAATTGCGACATCACGGTGAAGATGGTGGTCCCGACCTTGGGCAGCTTGGTTTCGATGCGCATTTCGATTCCGGTCTCCGATTCAGACCGGTGAGTGTCGCCGATCCGGACGCCGTACGCATCCGCGACAACTGCGCTTGCATCGCTGCGGAATGGTCTCGATCCGGGTTCGCCTCTAATGTGTGTGCATGAACGCAACGACCCGCCAACCCGTCCTCTTCGTTTCGCACGGAGCGCCTTTGCTGGCGGTGCAGGAAAACGCTGCTACGGCAGCCTGGCGCAGCATGGGCGCGTCATTGTCGACACCGCGCGCGGTTCTCGTCGCCTCCGCCCATCACGACACGCCCGGACCGACGCTGACGGCGAACGCGCAGCCCGCCACGATCCACGATTTCCACGGTTTTCCGCGCGCGTTGTACGAGATCCGTTACCCGGCGCCGGGCGAACCGGCGATTGCGGGGGAGGTCCGTGAACGACTGGCGTCGGCCGGATTCGCGGCACGACTGGACCCGATGCGCGGCATCGACCATGGCGTCTGGGTGCCGCTGCTGCGGCTGTTTCCGGCCGCGGATGTGCCGGTGATCTCGATCTCGGTCGATCCGCGCCGCGACGCGCGCTGGCAACACCGCCTCGGCGAGGCGCTGGCACCCTTGCGCGACCAGGACGTGCTGATCGTCGGCTCGGGTTCGTTGACGCACAATCTGCGTGCGCTGGATTGGCGTGCTGCAAGCAGTGATGGTACGCCCGAAGCGCGCGCCTTCGCCGATTGGGCGCTGAACCATCTCGCGGCCGACCGCGGCAGCGCCCTGCTCGACTGGGAGTCGGCGCCGCAGGCGCGCTTCAACCATCCGACGCCGGAACATTGGCTGCCACTGCCCATCGCCCTCGGCGCCGCCTCGGGTTCAGCCGCGCCAGCGGTCCATGCCGCGGCCTACGAGTATGGCGTGCTGGCCCAGCACGCCCTGGTCTGGCACTGATCGTCAGCGAAGTCCGAGCCGCTGGACAATCTGCGCGGCGGACCATCGCGGCGAGCCTTGCCCCGCCGCTTCCGCTTCGCGGATCAGCGCGATCACGGCCGCATTGAGTGGCGCTGCGCTGTGGTGGCGTTCGGCCAGGCGCACGATCTCGCCATTGATCCAGTCGATCTCGGTGCGGCGGCGCTTGTTGAGGTCGTCCCACATCGAAGAGCGTGCATCGTCGTCGAGCTTGAGCATGGACGCCGCGACCCGCGCGAACAGGACGGTCGGCAAGTCCAGGATCAGGGGCACCAGCCGTGGCCCGACCTTGCCGGCCTTCGCCGGAACGATGCCGGCCGCATCGAGGACGCGCAAGCCTTCGCGCATCAACGCCGAGACGATGCGCCGGCAACCCCGATCCAGCAGTTGCTGCTTCAAGGGCATACCCGTCAATGCATTGACCGGATTGTTGAGATTGAGCAGCAGCTTGCCCCAAAGCACGGCCACGAGGTCCGGACGGGTTTCCGCCACCAGTCCAGCAACACGCAGCAACGCAACGATCGCGTCCGCACCGGGCTTTGCCTCGATCATCAAGGCCCCGCTGGTACCGCGATGGAAATGCGCCGGCGCGTGCCAGACCACGTTGTACGGCACCATGCCCGCGAAGACCCGCGCGCAGGGCAAGTGGCGACGCAACACGTCGGCATTGCCGACGCCGTTCTGGAAGCTGACGATGCTGCGGCCCTCGCCGTTGCCGAACAGGCGCGCGAGCGTCGCGCCCGCCTCGTCGGTATCGGCACTCTTCGTGGTCACGAAGATCAATTGCCGGTCGCGCAGCACCTCATGCGATACGCCGACGACGACATCGCGCTGGCAGACATCGCATCCATCGTTGTCGCTGACGCGCAAGCCATGCAGGGCGGCCGCGTCGGCCAATGCAGGACGGCCGAGCAGCACGACATCGGCACCCGAGCGCGCCAGCATCGCGCCGAGATAGGCCCCGATGCTGCCCGCACCGAAAATGCCGACACGCATCAATACGCGATCTTGAGCTTGCGGAAGATCGGCGCCAGGACCCAAAGCGGACCGATCAGAAGGAAGAACACGTCGCGGAAGAACGACGGCTTCTTGCCTTCGATCTCGTGGCCGATGAACTGCGCGATCCAGGCTCCGACCCAGACGGCCGCCATGACCGGCAGCAGCAGGTTCGATGGCATCCGCGTGTAACTCAAGCACATCAATCCGACGGCAGCGCCCATGGCCAGCGCCAGCGGCCAGGACAGGCGCAGGTAGTAGATGACGGCGAACGCCATGAATCCGAGCGCGAGCCACGGATGCACCCACCACATCAGCCCGACCGTGGACCACACGATCAGTGGCACGCAGATCTTGTGGATGATCTGGTTGGTGCGATTGCGGTGCGATTCGGCGTATTCGCCGAGCAATTGGTCGATGGCGCGCATGGTGACCCTCCGACCCCGATTATCCAGCGGCCGCGGCTGCGCGCAATGGTCCAAGCGCAGCGACCAAGATCTCCGGCTTCAGCGGCCAGGTCAGGAATCCCGCGCTGCCGGCATGGGCGGCGCGGGCGCGTTCGATCGGACGCAGTTTCTCCGCCAGCATGAACACCGGCGGCGGCTTGCGCACCGATTCGTGGGTGATGCGCCGACACAGCTTGAAGCCGGACTCGTCGGCGAGACGGGCATCGATCAGGATCACGTCCCAACGCCGCGACTGGTGGCGCCCCCAGCCGTCATGTTCGTCGTCCGCGATCTCCACGCGCGCCCCGAGTTCCGAGAGCGCGTTTGCGGCATCCTCGACGCCATGCGAGCGGATGTCGATCACCAGGACGCGCAAGCCATCCAGCACGCGCGGCTGCGGCGTGGGCGCTTCGATCGAAGGAGGCGCCGAGAACACCGGCAGGCTCGGTCTCGGCGCCGGTGCCGAAACCGGCGCGCCATCCAGCGACGCCGCCGAGGGGGCACGAACAGACTCCTCGTCATGTCGGCGCACGCTCAGCCAGGACACGTATTCGGGCGGACGCGCCCGATACGCGGACTCGACGCCATCGATGGCTTCATAAACCATCGCCGCGAGATTCGGCAGCAATTGTGCCTCGGCCACGCACATGCCCGGAGATCCGAGCACGCCCGTCTCGGACACGGAAATCATCGGCGTCGACGTGAATCGCTCGGCCAGGAAGGCTTGGGTGCGCTCGATGTTCAGCGTGCTCCAGTTGACCACGGCGACGTCGGCCGCCTCGGTCGCCTTGACCAGACGGAAACCGCGCGGCAACGTCTTCGCCGCCGCATCCAGCACGATCTGCATCATGTGCAGCTCGCTGCTCGCGAAGCCCAAACTGAGAATCCTGATCAAGTCGGGCATGTCGTCACGGGCGATGGGGTGTCGTGACGTTATGTGAACTACCCCCGATCGAACATGTGACCGATGTCACATTGCGCAACATGAAACATTCGTTTGACGGATCGAGCCGACGAACGGAACATCGCGGATCTGATTGCCACCGGGATCCGCCACCGTGACCGACTCTGCCTATCCGAACCTGCTGCAACCCCTGAATCTCGGCCACGTCACGCTTCGCAACCGCGTCCTGATGGGATCGATGCATACCGGCCTTGAGGACCGCGCTCGCGACTACGACAAGCTCGCGGCCTATTTCGGTGAGCGCGCCAAGGGCGGCGTCGGCCTGATCGTGACGGGCGGCATTGCCCCGAACATTGCCGGCTGGGTGTCTCCGTTCGCCGGCAAGCTGAGCTGGTCGTGGGAAGTGGCGCGGCACCGCAAGGTCACCGAAGCCGTGCACGAACACGACGGCCGCATCTGCATGCAGATCCTGCATACCGGTCGCTACGCCTATCACCCGCTGGGCGTGGCGCCGTCGAAGATCAAGTCGCCGATTTCGCCGTTCGCGCCGCGCGAACTGTCGGGCCGCGGCGTGTGGGCGCAGATCAAGGCCTTCGCGAACTGTGCGGCCCTCGCCCGCGATGCCGGATACGACGGCGTCGAAGTGATGGGCTCCGAGGGTTATCTGATCAACCAGTTCCTGTGCGAGCGCACCAACAAGCGCACCGACGAATGGGGCGGCGCGTACGCGAACCGCATGCGTTTTCCGCTGGAGATCATCAAGGCGATCCGCGCCAAGGTCGGTCGCGACTTCATCATCATCTATCGGTTGTCCCTGCTCGATCTCGTCGATGGCGGACAGAGCTGGGAGGAAATCACCACGCTGGCCAAGGCCGTCGAAGCCGCCGGCGCGACCATCATCAACAGCGGGATCGGCTGGCACGAGGCGCGCATTCCGACCATCGTCACCTCGGTGCCGCGCG
>DATMVT010000078.1:0-6195 GCA_035562895.1 Patescibacteria group bacterium
GGAACGGCGCATCGCCGAGGGCATGTCGGTGTTCAAGTCCCGGATCGCGACGCGCCCCTTCAACGGGTATGCCGACCAGGTGGCGTCGATGTATTCGGGCATGGATCCGAGGACCCTGTATTGACGATGGCACGCGTCACCGTCGCCAAGTTCGTCCTGTTCCTGCTGTGCCTGCTGCCGGCGGGCATGCTCGCTCATGACGTGTTTCTGGGCGATCCGGGACCGGACCCGGTCGCACGCATCGTGCACGAGACGGGAGCGTGGACCCTGCGCTTCCTGTTGATCACGCTTGCTGTCACGCCGCTGCGGCACTGGGGTGGCTGGAACGTGTTGATCCGGTTCAGGCGCATGCTGGGTCTGTTCGCGTTCTTCTACGCGACACTGCATTTCTGCGCCTACCTGTTTCTCGATCTCGGTGCGTTCTGGGCACAGATCCTGACCGACATCGCCAAGCGGCCCTACATCACCGTGGGCTTCAGCGCTTGGCTGTTGCTGATCCCCCTGGCCGTCACGTCTACTCACGCGATGATGCGTCGGCTCGGCAAGCATTGGCAGCGCCTGCATCGACTGAGCTATGCGATCGCCGTGTTGGGCGTGCTGCATTTCATCTGGCTGGTGAAGGCCGACCTCACCGAGCCGCTGATTTACGCGGCGATCCTCGCACTGCTCCTGCTGGCGCGCTGGCCGCGACTCAGCGCCCGAAACTGAGCAAGGCGGCGACACCGATCGCGATCAGTGCACCCACGACGATCGGCAACCACGGACTGCCCTGCTTGGCAGCGGGTGCATCCGCCACGG
The DNA here is from genome assembly GCA_035562895.1 of Patescibacteria group bacterium. Classification (GTDB taxonomy): domain Bacteria; phylum Pseudomonadota; class Gammaproteobacteria; order Xanthomonadales; family Ahniellaceae; genus JADKHK01. The sequence goes on from DATMVT010000078.1 coordinate 799, forward strand.
TCTCGATCGACTCTTTCTGCGCGGCGTCCAGACGGATGGCTTGCAGCGTCTGGGTGACCTCGACGTGCGGCTTGGCGGAAATTTCCTGGACATCCATGCCGAGCGGGCGCGTGGGCGTGCCCGGCGCTTCGATCAGGAACCGGTTGCGGTCGAAGGCGAGCTGATCGCCGGTGAACAGCACGGCATCGCGTACTTGCACGCCGTTGACGTAGGTGCCATTGGCCGAGCCGAGATCACGCAGCCAGATCCCGCCCGGCGTCGCTTCGACCATGGCGTGGCGACGCGACATTTCCGGCTCGTCGAGGACGAGGTCGCAGTCGTTGCCGCGGCCGATCACCAGACGACCCGGGATCGCGATCATCTTGCCGAAGTACGGGCCGGAGACGCCGCGCAGCACGGCCTTGGGTGGTGCCATCCGATATCGGGTTTCGTTGTTCGGTTCGGACATGGCGTCGTCGTTGCTGCTCTTGGGCGGAACACGATGGGTAATGTACTGATCACTGTCGGGCTTGATCGCGATCAGCACGTCGCCGAGACTGACGAGGTCGCCGACGCGAACGATCGCCTTCTCGCGCACCGGCCGAGCATTGACGTGCGTGCCCTGCGCGCCTTCGCGGACCAAGAGCGTGAGACCGCGGCGGTCGTACAGCAGGGACGCATGAATCGGCTGCACGCCCTCGCCCTTGACGACGACGGCATTGGACGCAGCCGAGCCAAGCGAAGTTTCACCTTCGCGCAGCATGACATCGCTTTGCTCACCGTGCGGGAAATGGAGCCGCATACACCGCCGTATCCGTCGACTGGATTGAATGTAGCACAGCGCTCAGCGCCCGCTCACCAGCGGGCATTGAGTTCGAGAATGAAGCGGTCGACGTCCTCGCTGACACCGTCGCGATTTTCCCTGAACATCGAGAACTGGGTGTTCCAGGTCTCGTCGATGCCGTAACCGACCCAGAGCATGTGGCCCTTGGCAAAACTGTGGAACCACCAGTCGTCCTCGTTGAACGCGGCCATCGCGGCGTCGCGCTGGATGCGCTGCACCGCGTAGCCGTATTCCCAGCCCATCGCCTGCAACTTGTCGCCCAGCACCGCCGAAAACCGCCCAGCCTCGTTCTGGTCATCGGCACCGAGATTGCGCGCGACATCGGCGCGCAAGGCCAAGGGCCAGCCAGCGAGCGTCGTGTGCAGGCCCGCCTGAAGATCGACGATTTCGTAGTCCGACAGCAACACGGCGCCTGTCCGGCGATTGGTCCTCGACAAGCCATTCAGCGTGAGCTGTTCGAGATCGGAGAAATCCAGCCATGCGATCTGGATGTCGCCACCGAAGTCCGTGCCTTCGCGCAGGAACCAGCCCGCTTGCAGGGCCGCGATGCGCGAATCGTCTTCGTACAGGTGCGTGCCCGCGAAATAGCCGGCGGTGAGCGCGAGTCGGTCGAAATCGCCGGTCGCGATGTCGTGCGACACGCTGGCACCGATCGGGCGCAGATCCGAATCCCACAACATCGGCGTCAGCGACAGCGGCAACGCCGTGCGCCCGACCAGTAGCCGGGTCTCGTCCGCGAGATTCCAGCGCAAGTAGAACTCGTCGAGGTTGACGGCGTCGCTGCGCTCATTGTCGTTGTTGCGACGATTGTCGCCGTTGTCGTCGGAGCCGAGCGCGCCTTCGAGCGCGATGCCGAACTCGAGATCGCCGAACATGCGGCGGGCACCGAAACGCACGCGTCCGCGATTGCGTTCGATGTCCTCGCGGCCGGCGAGATCCTGGACATGATCGATCCGGAGTCTCAGGTCGCCGAACCAGGACCAGGCGTTGGACGCATCCTCGGCATCGTCCTGCGCCATGACCGGAACCGAGAAACCGAGGCACATCAGAAGGGTCAACAGACCGCGGGTCTTCATCTTGATCTCCCCAGTGGCGTTCAAGCACGCAGCTGCGACAGCGCAGCCCCCAATTCGTCCACACTCTGGAAACGGTCGTCCGCACGGCGCGCGATGCAGCGCAGGATCAGCGCTTCCAGTCCGGACGGGATTTCCGGCCAGTATTCCGAGGGCCTGATCGGTGCCTGCTGCATCTGCGCCATGTAGATTTCCATCGTGTTGCTGCCGGTGAAGGGCAACTTGCCGCAGAACATCTCGCACAGCAGCACGCCGCTGGCATAGATGTCGGCGCGATGGTCGACTTCGTCGCCGGCCAGCTGCTCCGGCGCCGCGTAGTGCGGCGTGCCGACGAACATGCCTTGCTGGGTGTGACCGGGTTCGGAACGGCGGATCGGCCGGGCGATGCCGAAGTCCATCAGCTTCGCGTTGCCGCTCGATTCGAGGATCAGATTCTCGGGCTTGATGTCCCGGTGCAGCACGCCGACTTCGTGCGCGGCGCCGAGCCCGGCACACAACTGCTTGGCGATGCGCAGGCCAGCCGAGAACGGAATCCGCCCAGCCTGCTTGATCAGGTAACGCAAGGTCATGCCGCGCACGTATTCCATCGAAATGTAGGCGCGACCGTCGGAATCTCCGAAGTCGAATGTGCGCAAGACGTTCGGATGGGTGATCTTGCGCGCCAGCTTGATCTCGCTCTTGAGGCGATCGAGCTGTTCCGCGTCCATCAGGCCGGCACCGCGCAGCATCTTGATCGCGACGATGTCGTCGAGTTCGAGGTCGCGCGCCTTGTAGACCACGCCCATGCCACCGGCGCCCAGCTCGGACAGAATCTCGTAACGTTCCGCGAACACGCTGCCCAGCGACACGTCCTGTGCCGTGCCGCGCTTGGTCGCTGCAATCGACGAGCCAGGCGTGACGACGGTGGCATAGTCGCTGCCGCCAGCGACCGCCACCGGCGTCAGCGGCTCGAGTGCATCGAGCTTCGCCAGATCGAGGACCGGAAATGCGCGACCACTGACCAGGCCAGTCGCGGCCTGGGCGTCATGGCCACACCATTGCTTGACTTGGTCGAGCATCGGTTTTGCGATCAGCAACTGCTGCTCGCCGGACTCCGACAGCAGGCGTTCGAGTTGGTACAACGTGCCGCCGCCGGCGACCGGCACCGAGGCGCTGCCCAGCGTCAACAATCCTTCGATCACGTCGCCTTCGTGCACCGCCATCGACAGCGAGGCCGACAAAGCGTCCGGCAAGCTGGCATCGCGACGCAGGAAGCGCGCGGTTCGCAGTGCCCGACCCAGCGGGTCCTCGCCGGAAAATCCGAGTACCGCGCGAAAGCCGTTGAAAGCGAGGACATGGGCCATGGCGCGCGCACTGGCGTCGTCGATCGCGAGCGTGAATTGGCGGATGCCGTTGCCGAGACGCTCGGCCTGGTCGCGCGTCACCGGCTTGGCCAAGGCCCTGCAGTCGATGCCCAACACGACGCGCGTGGCCAAGTCGGGCGCCCGCGTGGCCGGTGCGACGCGCGACGCGCGAGACTCGCCGCCGCCCTGCGTCCGCTTCTCGCTCGCCGGTTCCGGAAGGAATCGCGACAGGTTGGTGACGTATCCCTCGATGTCGGACTTTTCGCGCAAATCCGACAGCAAGTGATCGAACGCCCGCGACAGGCGAGCGAGTTCATCGTTGCCAGCGATGCTGAGTCGCGTCTGGTAGTGGCCATCGGCGGCCGACTCGGCGGCATCGGCCAGCGTCCGCACCGGCTTCAGCAGTGCCCGCGCCAGCAGGTACGACAGCGGCAAGGCAGCAAGCAGCGATCCGATCCCGGTCGCGAGTACCAGGTTCAGGATGCGCTGGAATCCGGCATAAGCACGGTCGCGCGAAGTCAGCGACAGCGTGGCACCGAGGCCGCCACCGGCATCGGCATCGATCGGGCCGACGCGTCCGATCCAGTCGCGATCCCCGAGGCGAACATCGATGCGATCCAGCGATCGGGCTTCGGCGATGGCCTTGCGAAGACTCGCCTGCGACGCCAGGAAGCCGGTCAGGCCCTCGGCGGTTTCGGGATCGAGGCTGCTGGCACTGAGCACCGCCTGATCGTTGTCGACGAACACGTAGGCGACATCGGCACCGCTGATCTTGCTGATGTCGGTGGCCAGCGCATTGTCGATGGCCTCGCCGAGGACGAGGAAGCCGAGCAGGTCCTCGCCGCGCAGGATCGGCATCACTGCCGCTTGAAGCAGCATGTTGCCCTGTCGCCAGAGTCCGGACACCGGTGTCGCTTCGCTGATCGACGAGGCGAGAAAGACGTCTCCCGACAGATTCTGCTCGACGGCTTCGGTTTCGTCGGTCCGCGCCAGCACGCCGCCATCGGCGTCGAGGAAAATACCGAGATCGAAGCCGTACTGGTCGCGTCGTTCGGCGAGCAGATCGGCCAACGACATCGTCCCGCCCATGACGTCGCCGAGGCCCAGTTCGATGTCGGTCGAACTCTCGAAGTACTGCACGATCGCCGGATCCTGGGCGATGAACTGCACCAGGTTCTGAACCTGCTGAAGTTGCGCCTGCTTGGTGTTGGCCTGAACGCCCGAACTGGTGTCGAGCGTCCGCTGGACGCTCTCTTCCGCGATCTTTCGGCCCTGCACGTACGTGATCGCGACGGCGGCGCCGACTGCCAGCGTGATCAGGACGGCACAGACAAGAAAGATCTGAGCGCCCAGTGGCAGGCGGAAACCGGGCTTAATAGTGGGCATTGGGGGTTCTCGCATAGGGCTTGCCGAACTTGTTGGAATGCGCCGGTACGCGACGCTTGTTCAGGTCGAGCTTGAGTTCGATCGTGCTGCCCTGTCCGACCGTCATCTGCTGCCGCAGTGGCGCGCCGCGATCGTGGAACACCACCAACTCGCCCTCGCCCTCCGGCAACCCTTCCAGCCGGAACCGACCCGCGGCGTCGGCACGCGTGTGGAACGGTGTGTCGAGCACCAGCACGAACCCGAACATCGAGTGGTGCACGTTGCAGTACACCCGCACCAGGCCGGGCTTTCCGAAGACCTGCACCCGACCGTCGCCGCGTCCGTACTGACCGGTGTCGAACGCGTTCTCCGGCGACGTCGAGAACGCGTTGTGCAGGATCGGGTCTTCGTTCGGAAACCGGACCGAACTGCCTGCAGTGATCGCCAAGACGCGAGGGACGAATTGCTTGCGGCGCGTCGACATCACTGCCGGAACGGTCACCGGCGGTGCCAAGACCGGCGACTTCGGCCGGAAATAGATGATCGCCTCGCCCGCCTCGGTCGCACGCAATGGTTTGCCATTCGCGAACAGTCGCAAGCTCCCGGAAAGATCGGCCGCCGAGACGCCGACCGAAACCAGCAGCAGCGACAGGATCAAGCTCGGACGCATCATGATTTGCTCCCGGGATCATGGGGTTCTGGCATGATCTTAGCGCAGCACCTCACCGACACCAGCGACTTTCGACAGGGCCCCGCATGGCGACGATCTCGATTTCCCGAAAACACAAGAAGT
>DATMVT010000079.1:0-20550 GCA_035562895.1 Patescibacteria group bacterium
GCGAAGGGCAATGAAGAGATCGAGTACGACGGTGAAATCCACACCGCGGCCAATCTGTTCGATGCGCTGAAAGAGGGCTACTACGGAAAGTTCTGATCGGCGCGCGTCCGAATTCGAGCGGACACTGCGTTAGATCAAGGAATACGTCGGAGGAAACTCCGATGCTGCAAACGGGCCATGGAAGGCGCGTTCGGCCGATCGTGGCGACATGATCGGCCTTCGGCCGTCCGGGCAACCGGCGGTTGCGGTGGCGGGAACGGAGGTCGACCACTGACCACAACAAAACTACTGAAGCAGCCGGAGGGTTAATCCCATGAGTAATGATTCGATGATGTCCAACGTGGCCGATGCAATGGCCGATGCGAAAGCCGCCGTGGTCGAGAAAGCCAGCGACGCGATGGCTGGTGCGAAGAAAGTCGTGGCCAAGGCGAAGAAGGCCGTCGTGAAGGCCGAGAAGGCGGTCGTGAAGAAGGCCGGTGCAGCCAAGAAGGCCGTCGTGAAGAAGGCTGGGGCGGCCAAGAAGGCCGTGAAGAAGGCCGTTGCAAAGGCAAAGAAAGCCGCGACGCCGGCAAAGAAAGCCGCTCCGAAGAAGGCCGCCAAGAAGGCCGCGAAGCCGGCCGCCAAGAAGGCCGTGAAGAAGGCCGCGCCGAAGAAGGCTGCCAAGAAGGTCGCGAAGCCGGCCGCCAAGAAGGCCGTGAAAAAGGCCGCGCCGAAAAAGGCTGCCAAGAAGGTCGCCAAGAAGAAGTAACCGACACGGGCAAGTCCGCTTGCCCGTTGTCCTGGCGGCCCGACGCGCGTTCCTTTGACGCGATGTCGTTGACGGGCCGAGGTCTCGCACACGCCGGGTCAGCGTGTGTTTGAGGCGCGTCCTCCGGAGCCGCGCTTGCGCGAATCTCCGGTACGGACATCCTCCTGCGCATGACCATGCGCAGGAGCCTCTTTCGAATGGCGTTGCGCGATGCAGGTCGCGCGGCGTCGGCGCTTCGGCGTCGATCAACAACAACGCGCGCGGCAACGCGCCAGTCCGGGATGGAACAGCGATGGCAATCAAGATCGGCAAGAAGATCAAGGGCTACAACGTGGTGCGGCCGGACGACAAGGCCAAGGCCGTGCCCGAAGTCGCGATGAGTGCGCCGACCGAGGCGATCGCGCTGCCGAAGAGCGCCGAAGTCATCCAGATGACCGAACAGGTCGAGCGCCCGGACGTGCTGATCGGCTCGACCTACAAGGTCAAGTCGCCGTTGTTCGAGCACGCGCTGTACGTGACGTTGAACGACATCGTTCTGAATCAGGGCACCGAACATGAACTGCGGCGTCCGTTCGAGGTGTTCATCAACTCGAAGAACATGGACCATTTCCAGTGGATCGTGGCGCTGACGCGCATCATGAGCGCGGTGTTCCGCAAGGGTGGCGACGTCACCTTCCTGGTCGAGGAAATGAAGGCCGTGTTCGATCCGCGCGGCGGCTACTTCAAGGCCGGCGGCGTGTACATGCCGTCGATCGTCGCCGAGATCGGCACCGTGGTCGAAGAACATCTCAAGTCGATCGGATTGATCCACGACCCGGAAATGAGCGCCGAGGCGCGCAAGCTGATCGCCGACAAGCGCGCGCAGTACGAGTCGCGCTCGAAAAAAAAGCACGGTGACGTCAGCGCCGATGCTGCCGTCGCACCGAGCGACGTCGCCGAGCAGTTTCCGGCGAGCGCGACGATGTGCGGCAAGTGCAACACCAAGGCCACCATCATCATGGATGGCTGCGCCACCTGCTTGAATTGCGGCTACTCGAAGTGTGGCTGATCGCCTGATCGGTTGAGCGCCGCGCGCAACGCGCGGTGCCAGGCAGCACGTTGGTCAGCGAACGGCATCGATGCATTCGCGGGGCTGGTCGAGGGCAGGGTCGTCGTCCGGATCGCGAGCGACGGGTGGTGGCGACGCAGGCTGGCGGCGGCCCTGACGCCATTCAGCAGCAGCAACTCGATCCGGGCGTGCGCGGCGAGCAGGGCCGGAATGTCGTTGGGCCGTTCGCTGTCGCGCGCGATGGCGCTGTCGAGGCTGCCCCTGCGCTCGCAGGTGGCGAGGACGTCCCAGATTGCAATGCCGGCGCGCTGCAGCGCCTGCACGCGCAGTGCGTGGTCGAGCGACGGATCGAAGCCGAGCAATTCACCGAGAATCGGCCAGAAGCGGTTGCGCGGGTGCGCGTAGTAGCGCTGCGCCTGCAGCGACGCCAGGCCGGGCATCGAGCCGAGGATCAGCACGCGCGCGTCGGCGCCGATCAGCGGCGGAAAACCGTGGGCGACGCCGCTCATCGCCGTTCGATGATCTGGTCGGTGTGGCCGAGCGCGACGCCCTGTGGACCGAAGCGGCGCTCGATGAAGCGGACGTGGTCGTCGGCGACCAGCACCAGGGTGCTGGCGCGGGTGCCGTAGTCCTCGCCGGTGATGAAGGCGGCCGACAGTCGCCGTTCCCACTCGCGCGGAATGCCGGTCGACGGCAGGGCATGATCGTCGGCGATGCGCGGATCGGACAAGGCGTCGAACAACGTGGCGATGTCGTCTTCGCCCGCACTCCACGTTGCCATGGTCTTGCGCAGGCGATCGGTCTTCGGCCACGGCGTGTTCAAGGACGCATTCGACAACCCATGCACGCCGTCGGGCACGGGTTGCAGACGGGCATCGGGATGGTTGCCGGCATACCAGAGCGTCTTGTGCTCGAACGCCAGCAAGTTGAATCGCCCGTAGTCCGCGCCTTCGGCCTGCACCCGCTGAAGTTCCCGATCCAGCACGTCGCCCGAGGCACAGCGCCGCACCAGTTCTCCGCGCGAACGCGTTCCGGTTTCGGGCTCACCGGTGCGCACATTGGTGACCGCGACCACGCGCCCGGAACGCGATGCGAGCAGCCAGCTTCCACCGCCCTGAAGGTCGCGTCCGCCGAACAGGTCGGGCGCATCGTCGTGGAAGGCCGCGGCTGCCGCGGGTCGCGCATGGAATTCGTCGCGATTCGCGGCCAGGACGAGCCGATAGCGGGGATGCACGTTCAGGGCGAGGGCGATCAGGCACATGGGCGGCGCAGCGGGACAAACCGGATCAATGCGTCTATAAGGCGCGTGGAGATCTGCAACATGGGGCATGCAGAATCCGGACGCAAGCCCATTCAAGTCGCCACGGCCACAGCCACCGGGAGAGCACGATGACCACCACCACGCGCCGCGAGATCCTGCGCATCCTGACCGTTGCCGCCAGCGCCAGCGCGCTCGGGCTGAGCGGTTGCGACAGCGACTCGAACAGTCCCGACCCGGGCACGCCCCAAGGCAACGGCGCGATCGTGCCGAGCGAGGCCTTGTATCCGCAGGGCGTGGCCTCGGGCGACCCGCGTCCGGATGCCGTGGTGCTGTGGACGCGCTTCGTCGAATCCGATCGGAATGCCGATGTGACGCTGCGCTTGCAGGTTTCGACCAGCGACACGTTCGCGCAATTGCTGGTGAATCACGACTTCACCGCGCGGGCCGCCGCCGACGGCTGCCTGAAGGTACGCGTCACCGGACTGACCGCCGCGACGCGCTACTTCTATCGCTTCCTGCTGTCGCGCAATGGCGACTTCCTCGCATCGGCGACCGGGCGCACCCGGACGGCGCGCGCGCTCACCGACGCGACCCCGGTCAAGTTCGCGGCGATCAGCTGCAACGACTACATCGGCCGCTATTTCACGACGCTGATGCCGCTGTTGAACGAAGACCTCGACTTCGTGCTGCATCTCGGCGATTCGATCTACGAAACCACCGGCGATCCGAGCTTCCAGGGTGGCGCGGCGGCGCGTGCCATCGTGTTCGACGACCGCGAGGGTGCGATCACGCTCGGTACCGCGGGATCGACCTACCAGGCGGCGAAGAGCCTCGACAACTACCGCCAGCTGCACCGCACCTATCGCAACGACGGCTTGATGCGGCAGCTTTACCAGCGCTTCCCGGTGGTGGCGATCTGGGACGATCACGAGTTCTCGGACGATTCGTGGAAGGCGATGGGGACCTACCGCGATGGACTGTTCGAGGAACTCGACGAGGAGCGCCGGCGCAATGCCGAGCAGGCCTATTTCGAGTTCATGCCGGTCGATACCGATCTCGGCGGCGCGCAGGGTGCGCTCGGCGTCGAGCGCGCCCACCTGTATCCGCGCGCGACGCTGTACCGCAAGCTGCGTTTCGGCCGCGATCTCGAACTGTTCCTCAGCGACTATCGCTCGTATCGACCGGATCACCTGATTCCCGAGGACGCATTCCCCGGCGCCGTGGTGATGGACCGTGCCGCGCTGACGCAGTTCTTCGCTGCGCAGAACATTCCCTACGACGCCGTGCGTTCCCAGTTCTCGCCTTACCTCGACATCGATCAGCCGCAGTACGCGGTGTACAAGCAGGTGCTGCAGGCGACGTTGACGCAGGCTTATCTCAACGAAGGCATCGACCTCGGCCAGGCGGCGCTGCGCGCGCAGAATGCGGCGCGCGGTTTCGTCGCGACCACGATCCTGAATTCGCTGCTGCAGCAGTACAACGCCGCGGTGCCGCCGGCGCAACGCGTGCCGCTGATACCCGACGCCCTGATCGCGACGCTCGACACCGGCATGGCCTGGTACACGCTCGGCAAGACCTCGCTGTTCGGTTCGGTCGGATCGCGCTACTTCGTGGTCGAGCAGACGTTCAAGATCTACGCCGGCTGGTTGGCGATGACGCGCGGGCCGCAGGTGCAGAACGCGCTTGGCGATGCCCAGCTGAACTGGCTGGGCACGCAGATGGCGGCATCGACGGCGAAATGGAAAGTGCTGGCGAGTTCGGTCTCGACGCGGCCCTTGGTGCTCGATTTGACGCCACCGCCGCTGGGCGTGCCAGCCCCGTTCAACCAGCGCTTCCTGCTCAACGTCGACCAATGGGACGGTTTCCCGCAGGGCCGACAGGCCTTGATGGCGCGACTGCCGGCGGGCAGCGTGATCCTGTCCGGCGACATCCACGCGACCCTCGTCGGCGGCGAAGGCTTGCCCGGCCAGAACGGCATGGTCGCCGAATTCACGACGCCGGCGGTGAGTTCCGCCAGTTTCCGCCAGTTGCTGGCCAACACGGCAGCGAACGACCCGTTGCTGGCGCCCCTGGCTGCCCAATTGCTGCCGGCGCTTGACCAGCTGATTGCGCCACTGGGTCTCAGCTACGTGCAGACCACGCGACCCGGACACACGGTGCTCGACAGCGGACCCACCGAGTTCAAGGCAACGATCCGTCAATACGATCCTGCGGTCGTGCTGGCGCCGCCGCCAACCACGGCACCGACACCCCAGCGGGAGATCCGCTTCAACTACGACGGCATGCATTTGGCGGGAACCAACCCGCCCGGGTGACTTTCGACACGGTGGATCGGCGGAAGTGACTCGATTAAAGTCGTTTCCGCCACTCATTTCCGTCGAGGCGACGCGGCAAGCTGTCGGCATGCGGACATCTCGTCCGCCCTGTGGAGCGTGTCATGCGAGTTTCTTCCGTCCTTCCCGCCTTCGGTCTGGCCGCGTTCGTTGCGGCGATGCAGGTCGCCGCGACGGCGCCGGCCGACGCGCCGGCCTTCATCGCCGAAACCCAGTACACCGCCGTGTTCACGCAGTCGCAGCGCTCGTGGCTGCTGCATCCGACCACGGCCGGTGCCTTGATGCGCCAGGACGTGCGGTGCCGTGACGATGCGCCGATCGCACCGGGACTGTGGCTGGTGACGACCGATGCGGTCGGTCAGGTCGAGCTGGTGGCACCGTCGGTGACGCCGCTGCCGCCCGGCCATTCGGATCGCATCCCGCTGCTGTCCTGCGATTCCGCCGCCAGCGGCGGCCTGCACCTGCCGGCCCGGTTGATCGAAACGCTGGCGCGCGAACACGGCGCGGTGCGCATCGATGGTTGAGCGCCCGACCGCGCTGCGGCTCGGCATCCTCGTCTTCGACGGCGTGATGATGTCGAGCATCGCCGCACCCAGCGACGCGCTGCGCGTGGCCGACAAGCTCGCGCAACTGCGCTTCGGTGCGTCGGCGCCGGGCTTCCGCACCGAGCTGGTCCACGCGCGCGGCGCCGGCTCGGTGATGACCTCGAGTGGCATGACGTTGTCCGGCATCGTCGCGCCGGAACGCGATCCGGACGTGTTGCTGATCCCGGGCGTCATGCATGGCAGCGCCGGCGAGTTGCTCCAGACCACCGCCGCGTTGACCGCCGAAATCGAACTGATCCGCGCCATGCACCTGCGTGGCGTGCGCGTCGCCGGGAGTTGCACCGGCACGTTCCTGCTGGCGATGAGCGGCTTGCTCGACGGGCGACCGGCCACGACCAGTTGGTGGCTGGCGGCGGCCTTCCGCCAGGCCTTCCCGCTGGTCGATCTGCAGGCCGACGAACTCGTGGTCGAATCCGGCGATGTCGCGACCGCCGGCGGTGCGTCGGCGGTGCTGGATTTCGTGTTGCGCCAGATCGCCCGCGTCACCGATGCGGCGCTGGCCCAGCAGACCGCGAAACTGTTGCTGGTCGATCCGGAACGCCAGAGCCAGGCGCCGTACGTGTCCGCGGCCCTGATCGAAAAGCCGCGCTCGACGCTGACCGAGAAGATCGAGAAGTTTCTGTCGCACGAGATGCACCGCGCGCTCAGCGTCGCCGAAATCGCGGCTCATGTCGGGGCCAGCGAGCGCACCTTGCTGCGCCACTGTCGCAGCCAGTTCGGTGCCGGCCCGCTCGCCCATCTGCAACGTCTGCGCGTCGAACGCGCCAAGGCCCTGCTCGAAACCAGCCGCCTGAGTTTCGACGAGATCGTCGAACGCTGCGGCTATTCCGATTCCGCCAGTTTCCGCAAGTTGTTCAAGCGCGAAACCCACCTGACACCGGCCGACTATCGCGAGCGCTTCACGCTGCGCGCGCATTGAACGTACTCCGACGCGGGAGACGCGATCTCTCAGTCGTCGCTGCCCATGAAGCCGAACAGGTTCAGCAGGTGCGTGAACATCACCGCGATGTCGGCGAACAGTTCGACCACGATCATCAGTGGATCGACATTGCCGTCGTGCACCAGCCGGCTGACGTTGTAGAGCATCGAACCGGCGCAGAGCAGCACGACCGCGCCGGAGATCGCCAGCGACAGCACTGGAATCTGCAGGAAGATGTTCGCGACGATGGCGACCAGCGCGACGATGAAGCCGACGAACAGGAAGCCGCCCATGAAGTTGAAGTCGCGGCGCGACACGATCGCGTAACCCGACAACGCGACAAAGGCGACCGCCGTGGTCGCGAGCGCGTTGAACAGGATCGCCGGGCCGCCGGCGAAGCTCAGGAAGCGACCGATCATCGGGCTCAACATCAGTCCGACCAGCGCCGCCCACAGACAGGTGACCAGGACCGCGGTCTGCAGGTTGCGGATCGAGCGGATCAGGAAGGGTCCGCCGATGAACACCGCCATGAACACCAGCCACATGAACTGGAAGCGCGGCAATTCGATGCCGAGGCCGACAAAGGTGCCGGCCGCCGCGCACGCGAGCACGATGGCGAGCAGGATGAAGGCCGAGCGCAGCGCCGTGTTGATCGACAGTTCAAGGCCAACGGTTTGCGGGATGGCGCGTGGATCGGTCATGGCGAAACTCCGTAGCGAAGGATGTCGTGATCTTAGGCGAGGTCCACCCTCCGCCGCGAGGCGGAGGATGTGAAGGCGACCTTCACCAGATCTGCACCTTGGTCGCGTCCGGACGCACCATCGCGTCGCCGGCCTTGCAGCCGAAGGCGTCGGCGAAGGCACCGAGGTTCGCGTAGGGGCCGTTGACGCGGAACTTGCCCGGCGAATGCGGTCCGACGTTGACCTGGATCTTCAGCGCTTCTTCGGTGTAGTTGCGGCGCCAGATCTGCGCCCAGCCATGGAAGAAGCGCTGCTCGGGCGTGAGCCCGTCGATCTTCGCTTGCGGCTTGTCCTTGAGCGCGAGTTCAAGCGCGCCGTAGGCCATCGTCAGGCCGCCGAGGTCACCGATGTTTTCGCCGAGCGAGACGCGACCATTGAGCTTGAGCCCGGGCAGTGCCTCGAATTCACCGGCCTGCGCGACCAGCTTGTCGGCGCGTGCGTCGAATTCCTTGCGGTCTTCGGCGGTCCACCACATGTTCAATCGACCCTGGGCGTCGAAACGCGAGCCGGAGTCGTCGAAGCCGTGCAGCAGTTCGTGTCCGATCACGCCGCCGATGGCGCCGTAGTTCAAGGCGTCGTCGGCGTTCATGTCGAAGAACGGCGGTTGCAGGATGCCGGCCGGGAACACGATCTCGTTCCAGGTGGCGTTGTAATACGCATTCACCTGCTGCGGCGGCATGCCCCACTCGCGGCGATCGACCGGTTGGCCGATCTTCGCGAGGTTGAGCTTCGCCAGATGTCGCTGCAGCGTGCGCACGTTCGCGAAGTGCGCGTCGCGCGACAGGGCAACGCCGCTGTAGTCCTTCCACTTTTCGGTGTAGCCGATCTTCGGCGTGAACGTCGACCACTTCTCGATCGCCTGCGCTCGGGTCGCGTCGCCCATCCACGGCAATTGCTCGAGGCGCGCACGCAGCGCCGTCTTGAGGTTCCCGATCATCGCCATCATGCGCGCCTTGGCCTCGGGCGGGAAATGCTGGGCGACGAACAGTTGCCCCAGCGGATCGCCGAGCAGGCCATTCATCTGCTCGACCGTGCGCTGGTCACGCGGCTTGAGTGCCTTCTGGCCGCGCAACACGGTGCCACTGAATGCGAAGTCGGCATCGATGAACCGCTTGGACAAGTTGGCGGCCGCGCCATTCACCAGATGCCAGCGCAGGTACGCCTTGAGGTCCTTCAATGAGGTCCTGGTCAATTCTTCCTGCATGGCGGCGAAGAACTTCGGATGCGAAAGCGAGAAATCACGGACACCGTCGACGCCGAGCGTGGCGAAGAACGCGCGCCAGTCGAATGCCGGCGTCGCCGCGTTCGCGGCCTCCTGGGTGACCACGTTGTAGCTCTTGTTCGGGTCGCGCAGTTCCTCGCGCGGCAATGCAGCGGCCGCCAGGCGCGTTTCGATCGCGAGCACCGCATCCGCCTGCTTGCGCGCCTTGCGCGGCTTGATGCCAGACAGTTCCAGCATACGTGCGACATGGGAACGGTATTCCTCGCGCAGCTTCACCGAGTCGGCATCGGTGCGCGTGTAGTAGTCGCGGTTCGGGAGGCCAAGACCGCCCTGCGTCGCGTAAGCGATGATGCGGCTGGTGTCCTTCAGGTCCTGGCGCACGCCGAGTCCGAACAGCACCGGCGTGCCGCGCGCGTGCCAGTCGCGCACCAGGGCGGCCACGTCACCGTGATTGCGCAGGCGTTCGATGGCCTTCAAGTCGGCCGCGATCGGTTGCGCGTCGCGCTTCTCGATTTCCGTTTCGTCGAGCGCGGCGGCATAGAACGATCCCACCAGCTCCTGCGGCGAACCCGCGGCGACGGTGCGAACCGCCATGGCCTCACGCGCGATCTCGCGCAGCTTGGCATTGTTGCGGTCGTCGAGTTCGTTGAACGTGCCCCAGCTCGAATACACCGCCGGCACCGGGTTCTGCTTGAGCCAGCCGCCGTTCGCATGCTGATAGAAGTCGCTGCACGCGGCCGTGGTCGTGTCGAAATTCTTCGGATCGAGGCCGGCGGCGTTCGATTGTGCGAACACGGGGCCAATCGCCAGCGCGATGGCGGCGCCGAGCAGGGTACGGACGAGCATGCGAATCTCCAGCGAATCGGAAACGCCGATGATAGGTGCCGTCCGCGCGCAGGCCGGTCGCGTCGGGACGAGCCGACGCCGATCAGGGATGTTCCGCCTCGGCATGCACGCGTTCGCGGCGGATCAGGTAGACGCCGCTGGCGACGATGATGCCGGCGCCGATGAACACGTAGCGGTCCGGCAGGGTCTGCCAGAGCAGCCAGTCGAGCAGGACGCCCCATGCCAGCGCGGTGTACTCGAACGGTGCGATCGCCGATGCCTCGCCGAGCTTGAAGGCGATGGTCACGGCATATTGCGCGAGCGCGCCGGACACGCCGACGATGATGATGGCCGGCCAGTGTGCGCTCGCGATCGGGATCCATTCGGGCCAGGCCAGCAGGCCCGCGCCGATGCCGACCATCACGGTCATCCACAGCACCATGCTTTGCGTGCTGTCGGTCTTGCCGAGCGTGCGTACGGTGATCGCCGACAGCGAATAGCCGAGCGCGGAAGCGATCGCCGCGAGACTGCCGAGGCTCAGCCAGCCCTGCCCGGTCGGGCGCATCGCGACGATGACGCCGATCATGCCCACGGCGATCGCGACCCAGCGCATCGTGCCGACGCGCTCGCCCAGCAGCGGTGCCGACAAGGCCGTGATCAGCAAGGGAGCGATGAAGAACAGCGTGTAGGCATCCGCCATCGGCAGGCGCTTCAGCGCATAGGCGAAGGTCGCCAGCATGAAGATCGACAGCGCGCCGCGCAGCAGGTGCATCGACCAGCGGATGCGCACCAGGGTCACCGGTGCCACCGTCGCGATCGCCCACAGGAACACCAGTGGTGCCGAGGACAGGCCGCGCAGCGCCGCGATCTGCATCGGCGGGTAGTGCGGCGACAGCCATTTCATGCCCGCATCCATGAACGAAAACAGCCCGACCGCGACGATCATCGCGAGGACGGCACGGGCATACGGACTGTGGCGCGAGCGGGGTGCGGCAGACATCCGCCCAGTCTAGCGGCGTGTGCTGCCGTGCCCCGTGCACGGCACCATTGCTTGCGATCAGTGACTGCGCACCAGCAGCGACTTGGCGATGGCACCGTGCACGTGGCCGATGCCGCGGGCGAGATGCAGCATCGCGAACAACAGGATCACGCCGGCCACGAACAGGATCGGAAGCGCGAACTCCGGCGGTACCGCGAGCAGGCCGAACTGGATCTCCGGCTGCGGATGGAACGTGTGCAGCCAGCCCAGTTCGCCGGTGAGATAGATCAGCGGCGCCGCGATGAAGGCGAGCGCGATCGAGAAACCGGTGACGGTCAACGTGAAGTAGAGGATGCCGAGTGGCATCATGATGAACAGGTAGAGCAGGGTCGACCAGGTGCGCGCGTCCGTGAACATGTCCTTGATGCGCTCGACCCAGCTCAGGCTTCGGTCCGAGTAGAGCGGTCGGCGCGGCATGCGCGTGCCGAGCATGGTCTCGACGATGCGGCCTTCGACCAGAGACAGCACGCGCGTCAGTCCGAGAAAGATCACGAAGAACGGAATGCCGATGATCAGCACCGCCAGGCCGGCGCTCAGGCTCAGGCCGGTGGTGACGAAGGTGAAATAGATGATTCCCGTGGCCAGCGACAGCAACAGATAGAACACGGCGCCGTAGGTGCGCGGGTCGACGGCGACGCCGAAGAAGCGGCCCGCCAGCGAGCGGCGCGGCAAGGCCTTGGGCGGTTCGATGGCACGGCGCACCTTGTACTCGGTATCGCGATAGATCGCCGCGACTTCGTCCGGGGCGCCGTAGCTCGACGCCACCTTGGCGATCACGTCGGCTTCGGATGCGCCGACCTGTTCGGCCAGTTCCGAGCGCAGGAATTCTTCGGCGTCGTATTGGGCATCCTGCACGAGTGCGGGATCGGCGCCGGCAAGCGCCGCACGCAATGCCTCCAGGTAGGCATCGATCGTGGTGGGAAGGCGGGCAGTGTTCATGGGTGTTTCTCCGCAAGGGTCAAATCGACGAAGTCGCGCGTCGCCGTCCAGGACGCCGCCCACTGGCGCTGTACGTCGCGGCCAAGGTCGGTGATCCGGTAATAGCGGCGGGGCGGACCGGAGATCGAGGGCTCGACTTCGCTTTCGGCGAGACCGGCGCCCTCGAGATTGCGCAGCACCGGATAGAGCGCGCTCTGCTTGCCGGCGATCACGCCCTCGCTCGAGCCGTCCAGTTGTTTCGCGATCTGGTATCCGTAAAGCGGCTGAGATGCCCGCGACAACACGGTCAGGAGCACCAGGGACACGGTCCCCGCCGCGAGTTCTTTCTGGAATTTCTTGAGGAACGGTTCGGTATCGGTCATCGCTGCTTACTCGTTTCTTGTCAGTATATAGACCTTCTACATACAATGAAGATGACTGATGGCACAGCGCAACAGTTTGTGAAATCCAGGTGAATTTGCTGCTCTGCGGCATGACTGGTGTGACCAATCGTCAATACGTTACCGGTCGTCTCAGATCTTGTTCGGTGCGCGTGCGCGCGCTCCCAGGGGGGAACCGGTCGATCCAGGTCGAGGACCGCAGCGCGAAGCGCTGCACCCCCGTGTGTGGAAGATTCGCGACGACCGCCGGTCGCCCGACCCTTGCCCGCCCGGTTCAGCGAACACTCACCCAGTCCACGCCGGAGTCATCGACACCATGAAATTCAAGACCCAACTGATCGTCGCCGCCATCACCGCCGCCTTCGTCGCCGGCGCCGCGCATGCTGCGCGCGTCGAAGACCTGTCGGCAGAATCCAATGCCCGCCAGCTGATTTCTGCCAATGCCGGCAAGTTCTTCGCCGCGTCGGACGATCAGTTCGCGCTGCGCACCGTGTCGACGGATACGGACGGGACCGAACACGTTCGCTTCAACCGCACGTTCAAGGGCCTGCCGGTGATCGGCGGCGACTTCGTCGTGCATTCGCGCAACGGTCGCCTGCTCTCGGTCAGCCAGACCATGAACAGCAAGGCGCGTCCGTCGATGGCCGCGAACATCAGTGCCGACGACGCGATCATCGCCGCCGGCGCGGCCTTCGGCACCGGCTTCAAGGGCCTGCCCAGCGCCAGCCAAGTGATCTTCGCGCGCAACACTGCACCGAAACTGGCCTTCGAAGTCGTGATGATGGGCGAAAAGGCCGATCAGACGCCGACCGAGATGCATTACTTCGTCGATGCCAAGTCCGGCGCCGTTCTCGACCAGTGGGACATGGTGCACACCGCGAAGCCGGGCTCCGGCGGTGGCGGCGGCGGTACCGCCGCAGTCGGCACCGGTCGCACCCTGATGTACGGCGACGTCACCTTGAACACGTCGTCGGCGAGCGGCAGCTTCAACCTGACCGACAGCACCCGCGGCGGTGGCGCCACCTATGATGCGAACAACGCGGCGTATTCGCGCGCGGCCCGCGGCGCGACGTTGTTCACGGACGCCGACAACACCTGGGGCAACAACGCGACGTCCGATCGCGCCACCGTGGCCGCCGATGCGCACTACGGCGTGGCGACGACGTGGGACTACTACAAGAACAATCACGGCCGGAACGGCATCTTCAACGATGGCAAGGGCGTGAAGAGCTACGTGCACGTCGGAAACGGCTGGATCAATGCGGCGTGGTACGCCAACGCGATGTATTACGGTGACGGTGGCAGCGGATATGCGCCGCTGGTGTCGCTCGACGTTGCGGGCCATGAAATGAGCCACGGCGTGAATCAGGCCGAAGCCAACCTCGCCTACTCCAACGATTCCGGCGGCCTGAACGAGGCCAACTCGGACATCATGGGCACG
The DNA here is from genome assembly GCA_035562895.1 of Patescibacteria group bacterium. GTDB lineage: Bacteria > Pseudomonadota > Gammaproteobacteria > Xanthomonadales > Ahniellaceae > JADKHK01. Next base: position 13,501 of record DATMVT010000079.1, read on the forward strand.
ATGGTCGAGTTCTATGCGGCCAACCCCAACGATCCGGCTGATTACAAGATTGGCGAGGAGCTGTCCTCCAACCCGCTGCGCTACATGTATGACCCGAACCTGGACGGCAACGCTTCCTACGACTGCTATCCGGCCGGTGGCCTGGGCGGCGTGGACCCGCACTATTCCTCGGGTCCGGCCAACCACTTCTTCTACATGCTGGCTGAAGGCACGACCTCGCTGACCAAGACCTGTGCACCGGGCGACAGCAAGAACGCCACCGGCAGCGGTTCGTTGACCGGCATCGGCCGCACCGCCGCTGCCGCGATCTGGTACCGCGCGATCCGCGACTACATGACTTCGAGCACGACCTACCCGGGTGCACGCACCGCCACCCTGCAGGCCGCCACGGCGATCTACGGTGCCGGCTCGACCCAGTACAACGCCGTCGCTGCGGCGTGGTCGGCAATCAACGTCAACTGATCGACGTTCCGCTCGTCGCAATGACGCAAAGGCCCGCGCACGCGGGCCTTTGCTTTTGCAAGGTTCCCGCGACGGAGCAGGGAGACAGGGGGGGTCGCCGTCGCGCCACGCGCGCGCCGGCCTTGCTCCGCCGCGGGAAGACGGGTTCGATGCTATTCGAAGTCGTTCGCGAAGCCGGCGAAGAAGGGATCGAGCGGCGCTTCCGCGGCGCCGATGTCGCAGGTGCCGCCGCGGTCATGGTTCGGGTCGTCGCTGCAGCGCGGCTGCAGGTCGATGCCGCGGTAGTTCGGCGCGAACGTCGCTTCCGGACAGGCGTCGACCAGGGCCGAGGCCGGCCTCGGTCGGAAGTCGTTGCTGCCGACATCGCGATAGCTGCTTGCATCGACGCCGCCGATGATGCAGGCCGCGTTCGTGCCGCTGGTGTCGAGCCACTGGTCGTACGCGACCGCGATCAACAGCGTATTGCCGTTCGAAGGGTGCGCGTAGAGGCGGCCCGGCACCAGGGTGCCCGCCGTGGTGCGCGCACGGTTGTCGAGGAAGGACACGCCGCGGTAGACGATGGTCTGTGCCGCGTCGCCGACACGCGAACCGAACGTGATCACGCGGTCGCCGGAGTATTCGCCGAGGCCGGCGCGATCGCGCAGCAGATTGCGGGTGACCACGCTGCTCTCGATGCGCGTCGAAGGACCCCAGGTGAACACGGCCGGGCTGCCGTAAGCGCAGTTGTCGCCGATCAGGGTTTGCGAAATGTAGCTGCTGACCTTGTCGAGGTAGAGGCCGCCGCCTTGGCCGCTGCCGCTGCCTTCGGCAGGACAGTTGTTGCCGGCGACATTGCCCTCGACGCGCGAACAGAAATCGCCGGGCGCGCACTGCACGCGCCAGTAGTTCGGATAGTCGCGCTGCAGTTGAAGCTGGCCGCCGATGGCATAGATGCCGCCGCCGTAACGGTTCGCGCGGTTGTTGCGCACGGTCAGTTCCTGCGCGTCGAACAGCCAGCCGCTGCCGAGCAGGGCGATGCCGCCACCATCGTTGGCGCGATTCTGTTCGACGATCAGCCCGGTGGCGCCGGTGTAGGGAATTTCGTCGCCGTAGGCACCGACATAGACGTTGGCGCTGGTCGCGCCGATGCCGCCGCCGCGATAGGCGGTGTTGTTGTGGATGTGGACGCGATCGGCGCGGATCTTCACCACGGCGTAGCGGCCATGGATGCCGCCGCCGTTGCCGTTGCGCGCTTCGTTGTGATGAAGCGCGACGTCTTCGCCGAGGTCGATGCTGGCCGGATTCATCGTGCCCGGACCTTCGATGGCGATGCCGCCACCATCGAATTCCGTGCTGTTGTTGCGGATGTCCATGCGCCGCAGCGTTGCTGACCAGCGACCGACGATGTCGATGCCGCCACCGACGCCGTCGCTGCCACCGCCACCGTTCGCGACGTCGAGTCGATCCAGCGCCAGCGTGTAATTGTTGCCGGTGTTCTCGCGCACGGTCAGTGTCGAGTCGACGCCATTGCCTTCGATCAGGGTGCGGCCCACCGGCGTGGCGTTCGCGGCGCAACTGCTCCAGCCGCCGATGATCGTCAGCGACTGGTTGCTGATCGTCAATCGCTGCCCGCTGTAAGTCGTGCCGTGGCTGATGCGGATCTCGTTGGCGCCGCCGATCAGGCTGGCGGTGTGAATCGCGGCCGATATCGAGGACGTGGCGCAGTCGCCGCCGGGACCGACGGTGATGGTCGCGGCGTGGGTGACATCGCCCAGAGCCCAGGCCAACGATGCAATAAGGAAGGAATGGACGCGCATGGCAGGTTTCCGCGACCGCGCACGGGGCGGTCTTGTCCGGGAAAACGGCGTTGCTTCGGCGAACGTGTCAGCAAAGCTGAATGCCGCATTCAGCCCGCGAGTCGATTCGAGAGTGCAGCGAGTCGCGCACGTTGCGGTGCGTTCGGTGCGAGTACCGGATCGAGGATGCGGCGCGCGTTCTGCGCGTGCCGGCGTGCGGCCGCGATGCGCCCGGCGGCATGTTCGAGCTCGGCAAGATCGAGTTCGACATCGCCGACGCCGACATAGTCCGGATTGCGCGTGCGTGCCCAGTGCTCGCCTGCTTGCCGCAGCAGTTCGCGAGCGCGGTCGGTTTGACCGAGGCGCAGCTCGGTCAGGCCGCGCCAGCGCAGCAAGGCGCCGATCCGCGGGCTGTCGCGACCCCCCAATCCGTCCACGCTCACGCCTTCGAGCAGCGCCAGGGCGGCTATGGCGGAACCGTAACGACGTTCCCATTCGCCCAAATGCAACTGCCGGCGTGCACGCAGCACCTCCCAGTCGGCGCCGCGCCGATCCGGGATCGGCGTCGACAGCAGGGTGCGCGCTTCGTCCGACTTTCCCGACAGCATCAGCAAGCGCCCGAGGTTCTGGGTCACGTTGGCGAGCTGGTAGGGCTCGACCTCGACATGGTCGAGATAGATCGCCAGCGCTTCGCGCAGGAAGGGCTCGGCGCGCGCGTGGTCGCCGAGTTCCTCGTACAGCGAACCGACGTTGTTGAGGTCGATCGCGAAGCTCGGATCGTTCGGATCGAGGGTTGCGCGACCGATGTCGAGCGCCGCGACGAACTGTTCGGTGGCTTCGCGCGTGCGGCCCTGCTCGTACAGTGCGGAACCCAGCGAACTGTAGGCGTTGGCGAGCAGGAAGCTGTCGTGATCGAGCAGAGATTCGCGTTGCGCGATGATGTCTTTCAACACGCGAATCGATTCGGGAACATTGCCGGCGACGCGCAAGCCGGCGGCATAGGTCGTGAGGTAGCCGAGCAGTTCCTGGTCGTCCGGCTGCAGCGCCCGGCGCAAGACCGTGACGCCGCGCTCGGCTTCGGCCAGCGCCTCCGCGGTGGCGCTGCCGAACATCAGGTCTTCGGCCAGCATCACGCGAATGCGCGCGGTGTCCGGATGGTCCGGACCGTTGAGCGCGACGCTCTCGGACAAGGCACGTCGCAACAGCGACTCGGCCTCGTCGTGGCGACGCTGCTTGGCGAGCTCGAAGCCGATGCGTGCGCGCGCCTTGATGGCTTCGGCGCGCATGCCGCCGGCCTCCGCAATGGCCAGCGCCTCGCGATGGCGCGCTTCCGCGCCGCTGTAGTTGGCGCGATCGTCAAGCACGGACGCGAGCGCACTGCGCAATTCGATCCGGGTCATCGCGTCGAGGCGACTGGCGTCGGCTTCCTCGATGGCATTGCGCAGGGTTTCGGTCGCTCGTTCGGGTTCGCCGAGATAGCTGTAGATCTGGCCGAGCACGCCGTTGATGCGTGCCCGCGTCGGCTTGGCGACTTGCTCGCGCTTGGCCAGTCCGCGGCGCGCGCGATCGATCAGCTCGACCGGCGCCAGAGTACGCGACTTGCCGGCGCCGGGCTCGGCTTCGCGGAACAGGTCGACGAGGAAGTCGGTGACGGCAGCGGCAGCGGCCGCTTCCTCGCGCGCCCTGGATTCGGCACGCCAGGCGCGATCGCGCTCGATCTGCAGCCATGCCGTCGTGCCGAGGATCATCAGCACCGCGATGCTGCCGAGCGTGACGCCGAGTGGATGACGGCGCACGAACTTGCCGATGCGATACAGCGCGGTGTCCGGTCGCGCCTTGATCGGGCGACCGCGCAACCAGCGTTCGATGTCCTCTGCGAAGGCCTCGGCCGAGGCATAGCGGCGCTGCGGCTCGGGTGCGCAGGCGCGCGCGACGATCGCATCGAGATCCCCGCGCAGGCGCGGCCGTTGCGCGGCGTCGGCGCGCGCACTCGGTGCGGTGACAAGGCCGTCCTCGGCGACCTTGGGCTCGTGCCCGCTCAACAGTTCGCACAACACCAGCCCGAGTGCGTAGACATCGGTGGCGGTGCTGATCGGATCGTTTCGCTTCTGCTCCGGGCTGGCATAGGCCGGCGTGAACCAGGGTTGGGTCGCGGCCGCATAGCGCTCCCCGGGCGCAAAAAGCTTGGCGATGCCGAAGTCGAGCAGGACCGCACGGCCATCGTCGCGCAGCAGGATGTTGCCCGGCTTGATGTCGCGATGGATGACCAGGCGCTGGTGCGCGTAATGCACGCCGCGCGCGACCTGCGCGATCAGGCGCGCGCGCTCGCGCAGGTCGAGGCTGCGGTTGCGGCAGGCGGTGGTCAGCGGCTCGCCGCGCACGTATTCCATCACCAGATAGGGATGGCCATCGTCGGTTTCGCCGCCGTCGAGCAGGCGCGCGATCAGCGGATGTTCGAGCGAGGCGAGGACCTGGCGTTCGTGGCGCAACTGCGCCGCGGCGTCGCCGGATGCGATCGCGCGATTGATCTTGATCGCAGCCTGCTGCACGTATTGCGCGTCGGCCCGTTCGGCCAGCCAGACCACGCCCGACCCGCCCGCACCGATCTCGCGCAGCAGGCGCCATTGGCCAAGGCGCGCGCCGGCATGGCCGACGTTGCTGCCGCTGCTCAGGGCCCGATCGAAGCGATCGGTCAGTGGTTGCGAGGCATCGTCGGCCGCCAGCAAGGCGCGCAACTCGGCGTGCAGCGACTCTTCGAGCTCAAGCGTCGCCAGCCAGGCCGCGCGCTGCGTCGTCGGCATCGCCACCGCAAGATCGAACAGATCTTCCAGTTGCTGGAAGCGCGAGCCGGCCATCAGGCCAGGCGTTCCTTCATCCACGCGCGTGCGAAACGCAGGTCGCGGTTCACCGTGGCGAGCGAGACGTCCAACGTCTGCGCGACTTCCTCCAGTCCGAGCCCGACCAGGAAGTGCAACTCGATCACGTCGGCCTTGCGCGGGTCGAGCGTGCGCAGTTCCGCCAAGGCTTCATGCAGCGATTCGACTTCACCGTTGATCGCGTCGCCAGGCTCGAGTTCGGCTGCCGACAAGGTCACGTGGATCTGGCCACCGCCATGCTTCATCGCGGCATCGCGGCGCGCGACATCGTGCAGGAAATTGCGCATCGCGACCGCGACCGTCTTGAAAAAGTGCGCGCGGTCCTGCCAGTTGACGTCGGCTTCGAGCAGGTTCGCGATCACTTCGTTGGCCAGTTCGGTCGGCACCATCTGTTCGCGCGGATGCGCCATGCGCACGCGCTGCGCGGCGATCTGGCGCAAGCGGTCGTAGACCAGCGCGAGTACCTGGTCGGCGGCACCCGCTTCGCCGCCGCTCCAGGCGCGCAGCAGTCGCGTCAGTTGCGGATGTGTCGTGTCGTCCATCGTCGTCCCCGTGGCCTCAGCCCGCCGTCGCGACGCGTCCCAAAAACGGCACGAGCGCGAACAGCGAGCCCAATCGCAGGAATTCTATGACCCAGGCATGGCGACCATGATCTGCCAGACGGCACAGGGACCACGCCGAAAGCGCGACCCAGCCGCCGTAAGCCAGGACCGCCGACCATGGCCAGCGATCGGACACGGCGAGGCAATGCGTTCCGGCGCCCAGCACGATCAGGAATTGCATGAACAGGTAGACCGATTGGAACCGCGTCAATGGCGGGTCGAACTTGCGCTTGGCATGCTCAAGATCGAATGCCTGCTTCGGGAAGCGCGCGGCGACATCGGCCGGACGCCAGCCCGGTGGCTTGATGAACACGCGCAACTTGTCGGCCCAGGACCGCGCATGCCAGGCATCCGTGGCCAGCGCCGCGAACACTTCCAGGTTCGCCCACAGCGGCGAGAAGGTGCCGAGCCGGCTGCGCGTGCCGTAAACGCAGGGCTCATTGTCGTCCTCGTCGATGAAGCTGCCGAACAGTCGGTCCCAGAGGATCAGGATCCCGCCATAGTTCTTGTCGAGGTATTTGTCGTTCACCGCGTGGTGCACGCGATGGTTCGACGGCGATGCGAAGACGCGGTCGAACCAGCCCAGCTTGCCGACCTGCTCGGTGTGGATCCAGTACTGGTAGAGCAGGTCGATCAGGCCGACGACGACGAACACGAGCACCGGGAAGCCGAGCACCGCCATCGGCAGGTAGAAGATCCAGCCGAGCAGGAAGCGGGTGCTGGTCTGGCGCAGCGCGGTCGAGAGATTGAACTCCTCGGACGAATGGTGCACGACATGCGTCGCCCACAGGATGCCGACTTCGTGGCTCATGCGGTGGTGCCAGTAATAGAGGAAATCGTAGAGCAACAGGCCGACGACCCAGGTCCACCACGCGTCGACCGGCAGGGTCGCGACACGCAGGTGTTCGAAGCAGAACGCGTAGATCGCGATGACGACCAGCTTGGTCGCGAGTTCGGTGATCTGCGAGGTGACGCCGAGCGACAACGAACCCAGCGTGTCGTTGATCCGATAAGCACGGCGGCCGCGGGCGTGCGCGACGCCGAATTCCAGCAGCATCAGCGCGAAGAACACCGGGATGGCGTAGACGATCGGATTCATGGTCTCAATCCGCGTGCGGGCGCCAGATGTCCACCGCGAACTCGGGCTCGTAGGGCGGCACGTTGCATTCGATCACGTCGCCCGGCGTGATCTGCAGGGTGATGCCGACGACATCGGCATGGACCGGAAGGGCATTGATCTTGCGGTCGACCAGCACCGCGACATGCGCCGACAGCGGTTCATGGCGGCGCACCCATTCGAGCACGCGGAACACCGAATGCCCCTGGTACAGCACG
>DATMVT010000080.1:0-12150 GCA_035562895.1 Patescibacteria group bacterium
CAACCGCGAACGCGTGCAGGCCTATGAAGGCGTCGTTATCGCGATGGCCAATGCCGGCCTGAACTCGTCCTTCACCGTGCGCAAGATTTCGCACGGGACCGGGGTCGAACGCGTCTTCCAGACCCACAGCCCGATCATCGACTCGGTGCAGGTCAAGCGCCGCGGTGCGGTGCGTCGTGCCAAGTTGTATTACCTGCGTGATCTCGAAGGCAAGGCAGCGCGTATCCGCGAAGACCTGTCGCAGAGCATCTCGGGCTGATCCAGCCCCGGCACGACGAAAAAGCCGCGCATTGCGCGGCTTTTTTTTTCGTGAGCGATGCGACGCTCAGAGGGCGTCCCATCCGGACTTCGGATTGAAACGGTCACCATGCCTCGCGGCCAGCGCTTCCAGCCTCGCCTTGAGTGCCGCGGCGCCGGTGTCGCGGATGTGCTGGATCGGACCGCCACGAAACGGTGCGAAGCCGGTACCGAAGATGATGCCGGCGTCGAGCTGTTCAGCATCGTCGACCACGCGCTCGTGCAGACAGGCAACCGCTTCGTTGAGGAAGGGCAGGATCATGCGGTCCTCGATGTCGTCGGGTGCGCGATAGTCGGAAGCGACCTCGGGCTTCTGTGCGCGACCGTCCTTCCAGAGATAGAAGCCTTCACCGTCCTTCTTGCCGCGCTTGCCGGCGGCGATCATGTTCTGCAGCTTGTCCGGGATCGAGATGCCGAGGAACGGGCTGAGCACCTTGGAGACGCCGGTCGCGACGTCGAGACCGACCGTGTCCATCAGTTCGATCGGGCCCATCGGCATGCCGAATTTCTTGGCAACCCGGTCGATCACCGGCGCCGGAACGCCCTCGGCGTAGAGCGTTGCCGCTTCCAGCATGTACGGAAACAACACGCGATTGACCAGGAACCCGGGCGAAGTGGCGACCGGAACCGGCAGCTTGTCGATTGCCTTGGCGAATGCCGCGGTACGAGCGGCGATCAGCGGATCGAGACCGTCATGCCGCACGATCTCGACCAGCGGCATCATCGCCACCGGATTGAAATAGTGCAGGCCGACGAAGCGCTCCGGGTGCGCGAGCTGGGCGCGCAGATCGGTCAGCGGAATGCTGGACGTGTTGGTCGCGAGGATCGCCGTCGGCTTCATGCGCGCCTCGAGGTTCGCGTACAGCGCACGCTTGGCGTCCAGATTCTCGAAAATCGCCTCAATGATCAGGTCGGCCTCCGGCACCTTGGCCGATTCGACATCGGCGACGAGGCGGGCACGCACCGGCGCGATGCGGTCCTCGGTCTTGAGTTTCTTCGCGAACAATTCCTCGGCACGATTCAGGGCCGGCTCGATGTACTTCATCTCGCGGTCCTGAAGACTGACGGTGAAGCCCTGCAGCGCACACCAGGCCGCGATGTCGCCGCCCATCACGCCGGCGCCGATCACATGGACGTGGCGAATGCCGTGGTCGGCGCCACCGCCGAGGCCCTTCAGCATTTCCTGCAGGAAGAAGATGCGCACCAGGTTGCGCGCGGTCGGGGTCTCGGCGAGTTTCGACACCGAGCGCGGCTCGGCGGCCAGCCCCTTCGCGACACTGCCGCCATTGCGGCGCCAGAACTCGATCATCGTGAATGGCGCGGGATAGTGTTTCGGGTCGGCCTTGCGCGCGACCTGCTTGCGCATTTGCGGCGCGAGGATTTGCCGCGTCGGCCACAGGTTCGTCGCCCAGACCTTGAAGCGTTGCTCGGCCGGACGCCGAGCGCCGCGCAATGCCAGTTCCTTGGCCTTGGCCACCAATTCGTCGGGCGCGCAAACCTTGTCGACCAGGCCGATGGCGCGCGCATTGCTGGCGCTCAGGCCACGACCGGTCAGCATCATGTCGAACGCGGCCGGAGCGCCGACCAGATGCGGCAGGCGCGCGGTTCCGCCCCAGCCCGGCTGGATCCCCAATTTCACTTCGGGCACGCCGAGCCGGGTCTTCGGATCGGTGGTTGCGATGCGATAGCGACAGGCGAGCGAAATCTCGAGGCCGCCGCCCATGCAGTGGCCGTGGATGGCCGCCACGGTCGGCATCTTCAATGCCGCCAGTCTTGCGAACACGCGATGGCCGCGCTTGATCGCGTCGATGGTTTCGCCGCGCTCGGCAAAGGTGCGGAATTCGCGGATGTCGGCGCCGGCGATGAAGCCGGCCGCCTTGGCCGATCGGAGGATCACCGCCTTCGGCGGCTCGATCTGGATGCGTTCGATCAGGCTCCCGAGCTCTTCCAGGACTTCTCGCGACAAGCTGTTGACCGACTCGCCGGCGCGGTCGAGCAGCAGGGTCAGGACGCGGTCGCCGTCGATTTCGTACTTCCAGTGGCGGGGTTGCAAACCGTCGAACATGGGCACCTCGGATGGGCAATGCGTGATGGTGGACTATGATCCCGAGCCATTCGCGGTCTGGTCAATCGCGGCTGTCGAGGCTAAGGTTGGCGCATGAGCGGAGACAACCGGATCAGCACCACGTCGGAGGCTACGTCACTCTTCGTGACGCCAAAGCTCTACGAAGAGATCGCCGACTGCGAAAAGCACCTGATCGCGATCGAATCGCCGCGTGTCGACGACATCATCGCGCAGTTTCGGCAGTTCGCGATGCGCAGCGGCAATTCCGTCTACCACTGGTCGGAAGGCACGGGCATCGTTTCGATGCGCGAAAGCGACCTGACCGTCCCGGGAAGTCAGCGAATCCACGAAGCGCTGCGGCATGTGCAGAACAGCCTGCATGTCGGCGTTTACCTGTTCACCGGATTCTCGAAATTGCTGCGGCCACCGGTCACCGGGGTCTTGCGGCAATTGGCGAAGCAGCAGGGGCAGGCGCGCAAGCTCGTGTTCATCGACAGCAAGGTGCGCATGCCGGACGGACTCGATGCGTTCGTGCATCGCATCGTGCATGACATCGAAACGAAGCGACCGCCGCGATTGCGTGACGGTCGCTGGGTGACCTGAGGCAGCCATGGCGGAAGGCGCAGTACTACTCCTCGTGAACGAGCGCGGCGATCGCCGATTGCTCTGGGAACTGCTCGATGGCGAGGAGTTCGAGGCGATCTATGCCGCCAAGGACGCAGGGCAAGCGCGGTCGATGCTTGCGCAAAACGCCGACGTCGCCCTGGTCGTCCTTGAAATCGGTGCGGAGGACGATGAAGTCCGGTCGTTTTGCAGCGAACTGACGGGTGATCCACGCACCGCGCTCCTGCCCGTCCTCGTGGTTTCCACGATCGAACTCGCGGAACTCTGGCCGATTGCCGTGCCCGAGAACGTCCGCGGCCATTTGCGCTCGCCGGTGGACCCCGACGCTGCGCTCGCGGGCATTCACGCGGCACTGGCGCCACCGGAGCCGAAAGCGCTGTCGGCGGAATCCACGTCCGACGAACAGCCCGATGCGCGCGGGGCGATCGATTACCGGTTCGCGTTCGATGCCAGTCTCGACGAATTGTTGCTGTCCGACCCCACCACCGGGAAGGTGCTGGACGCCAACCAGACGTTCCTGAACCAGTCCGGATTCACGCTCGCGCAAGTGCGCGCCCAGAGCGTCGACCAGCTCGATCTCACGCATCGCGGCGAGGCGCGACGCGAGTTGATGCAATTGATGCAGCGCCAGGGCAGCGTTCGGACCCGACAGATGACGCCGCGTGCGGATGGTCGGCGGGTGCCGGTCGAGGCGATATCGAAGCCGGTCCGCGTCGGCGAACAGGTCCGTTTGCTGACGGCATTGCGGGCGATTCCGCCGGATGCGGTCGGTCGCCCGTTTGGCGAATTCCTCGACATGCTCTGGGGTCAGCGCGGCAGTGACGGATTGTCGAAGGCGCTGACCCAGCGCTTGATCGAATGGGCCAAGTTCGATTTCCTGCATCTGGTCGCGCAGCGCGCGGAAACCGGCGAGGAAGGCGATCTGGTCGTGAGTTTCCAGCGCCCCGGCCTGCCGCCGGTCATCGGCGAACACCTGCGCAATGCCGCCTTGCGCAAGGTCATGAACGGCGATGCCTTCGCGGTGCACGCCGATGCCTGGAAAGCACTGGGTGGCGAGGCGATCGCGAACACCTACCGCTTCGAATCCCTGGTCGGCATCCCGTTGCGCGACGAGCGCCAGGTCGTCATCGGCGGCATGGTCTGCGCCGGGCGACACGTCATCGCCGAAGATTCCGGCCTGGTCCAGGCCGCGCGCTCGGTGGCCGCGCGACTGTCGATCGAACTCGAGATCGAGCGCGCGCACGAACTCGGTCGCGCCAAGGGATTGCAGGACTCGCTGACCGGTCTGCCGAACCGGCTGCTGTTCAACGACCGCCTCGAAACCACGATCAAGGAAGCGCATCGCACCGGCGAATGCTTCGCGGTGCTGTTCGTCGACCTCGATCGCTTCAAGACCGTCAACGACAGCCTCGGCCACGGTGTCGGCGATGAATTGCTGATCGCCGTGTCCAAGCGCCTGCGTGCCTGCGTGCGCGGCAGCGACACGGTCGCGCGCTATGCCGGCGACGAGTTCACGTTGATCCTGCGTCACATCGTTCAGCGTGATGATGTCTTGCGCATCGCTGAGAAGATCTGCCGCGTGCTGGAAGCGCCGCTGACGCTGGGCGACGGTCGCGAGTTGCACATGACCTCGTCGATCGGCATTAGCTTCTACCCGGACGACGCGACGACGGCCGAGAAGATGCTGAAGCACGCCGACATCGCGATGTACAACGTCAAGGGCATGGGCCGGAACAACTTCCAGGCCTATGTCGCGGTGCCCGAAGAATCGCACCAGCAGCGGCTGTCTCTGGAGACCAAGCTGCGCGTCGCCGAACGCAACAACGAACTGCGCGCTTATTACCAGCCGCAGGTGAGCGCCCAGACCGAGGACATCATCGGCATGGAAGCGCTGATCCGCTGGGAACATCCGGAGCTCGGCATGATCTCGCCGGGCTTCTTCATCCCGCTGGCCGAGGACAATGGCCTGATCATCCCGATCGGCGAATGGATGCTGCGTACGGCGTGCACCGACACCAAGCGCTGGCATGAGAAGTTCGGCATGCCGTTGCGGATTTCGGTGAACCTGTCGGCGCTGCAGTTGCGCCAGCCCAATCTCGTCGAAGTGGTTCAGCGCGTGCTCAACGAGACCGGGCTGGAAGCCCAGTATCTCGAGCTGGAAGTGACCGAAAGCATCAACGTCAAGACCATCCCGAACCTGATCGAGATGCTGCAGGCGCTGCGCGACATGGGTTGCTCGATCGCGATCGACGATTTCGGCACGGGCCAGAGTTCGCTCGACTACATCAAGCGTTTCCCCGCTGATCGCATCAAGATCGACCAGACCTTCGTGCGCAACATCGGCGTCGATCCGGACGACGAAGCCATCGTGCGCGCCACCATCAACATGGCGCAGCACCTCAACCGCGGCGTCATCGCGGAAGGCGTCGAGTATGAGGAACATCTCAACTTCCTGCGCGAGCACGGATGCGAAGAGTTGCAGGGCTACCTGTTTGCCCGCCCGATGCCGCCCGCTTCCTTCGAAAACCTGATGGCCGAGCGGATGCGACTGGTCAACGGCGGTCACGTGGAATCGAAAGGATTGTCGTGAACTTTTCGCGCGCGAGCTGGTCTATTCGTCCGATTCCTCAATGCGGGACCGAGCGATGCCAGCCAGTTTGTCCTTGCTTCCGAAACCCGCGGCCACTCTGCCGTTCGCGGCAGTGATGCCGCCGCAGGTCGCTTCCGGAGCCCCACCCATGAGCGAGGCCGACGCCGATCTGGAGCTGGTTCGCCGCGTCCAGGCGGGCCAGAAGAATGCCTTCGACCTGCTCGTGCGCAAGTACCAGCACAAGGTGTTTTCGATCATTTCGAGATACATCCACAACCACGCCGAAGCGCAGGACGTGGCCCAGGACACGTTTCTGCGTGCCTATCGCGCGATCGCAAACTTCCGTGGCGAGAGCGCCTTTTACACTTGGCTGTACACGATCGCGACCAACACCGCGAAGAATCATCTGGTGTCGATGGGTCGGCGTCCGCCCGGCGACGACATCCAGATCGACGATGCCGCGCAGTTCGAGAGTGCGATGCGACTGCGCGATCCGGCCACGCCGGAACGGGAGATGATGCGCCAGGAGATCGAACGCGCGGTCACCACTGCGGTCGATCGCCTTCCCGAGGAGCTGCGACAGGCGATCACCCTGCGCGAGGTCGATGGCCTGAGTTACGAAGAGATCGCGCAAGCGATGAATTGTCCGATCGGCACCGTGCGTTCGCGCATCTTTCGTGCGCGCGATGCCATTGACCAGAACCTGCGGCCGCTGCTTGATGGCCGCGATGCCGGATTGGAAGCGTCATGAGCGACGACAGCGTGCGTGAACAACTCTCGACCCTGATGGACGGCGAACTGGCCCCGGACAGTGCGCGTTTCCTGAGCAAGCGTCTGGGCAATGACCCCGACCTCGCCGGCACTTGGGAGCGCTGGCATTGCCTGCGCGACAGTCTGCGCCAGCAAGGCACGCTGGCCCCGGCCGATTTTTGCGCGAAGGTGCGCGAAGCGATCGATGCCGAAGACGGCGCGATGGCGCCGCCGGTCCGCGCGTCCGGTCGCTTCTGGCGTGGTTTGGCCGGTGGTGCGATCGCCGCTGGCGTCGCGGTGTTCGCCTTGATGCTCGGCAGTCCGGTCGGACTTCCGGATTCGACGGCGCCGGCCATGGCCACGCTGGCGAATGTCGCCCCGGTCACGACCAGCGACCTGACGCCGAATTGGCGTTTGTCGCCGGTGTCGGACCGCCAGAGCTTCGTGCTCGCGCAGCCGCAGTTGAACGACGAGTTCGACCGTTATTTCGTCGAGCATGGATTGGCCAATGGCAGCGCGGGAGCGCTCGGCATCGTGTCCTACGTGCCGGTCGTCGCATCGCCGGCGACACGCGCCGAGACGGCGCAGTCTGAATCTTCCGGAAATGTCTCGCGCTGACATGCTGGCTTCGCTGCGACTCGGCATGGTCTTGCTGGGATGCGCGCTGAGCGCTTCGGCACAGGATGCTTTGGACTTGCTGGCCGCGGCCCGTCAGGCACAGTCGGCTCGGGCATTCGAGGGCGTCGTGGTGTTCATGCATGACGGTCGCTTTGACGCCGTGCGTGTCGTGCATCGGCCGGGCGAGGGCGGTTATCAACAGATTGCCAGCCTGAGCGGCATGCCGCGAGCCTTGTTCCGCGATGCGCGCGAAACCCGGATCGAAGCGCCTGGCCGGGCGCAGAGATTGCCGTCGCTGGTGTTTGCGGCGAACACGTTCGATGCCAGTCGGGTTGGCCAGAGCTATGAAGTGCGGGATGCGTCGCGCGAGCGGATTGCGGGGTTCGACGCACGTGTCGTCGATGCGGTGGCGCGAGACGACGTGCGCCATTCGCAGCGACTTTGGATCAATCCGGACAACGGCCTGTTGCTCGGTGTCGCATTGATCGGCCCGCGTCGCGAAACCCTGCAGCAGGTGATGTTCACGTCGATGGTGGTCGATGCGCGCCGCGATGGCGCTGCCGCCTCGCCGCTCGTCGAAACACCTGGTGAAAAGGTTGCACCGGTGGCATTGCCGGCAGGATTCCGTCTGATCGCCGAGCGCGTGGACGGCACGCGGCGCAGTCTTGTCCTCAGCGATGGCCTGGCCATGATCACGCTGTACCTGGAGCCGCGCGCGGAGTCGCTGGATCGATTGACCACGCTTCGGCGTAGCGCAACGCAACTGGCCTCGCGCCAGTTCGGCAGGCAGCGCGCCGTCGCAGTGGGCGAAGTGCCGTTGGCGACCGCGGTCGACCTCGCCAATCGTGCGGCGCAGGCCTTGAACGATTGATCGGGCGGGCGCATGTGCGTCCCGCGAACGAACCAACGAAGGAGTTCACATCCATGTTGAAGCGCAGTCTTCAAATCGCCGTCTTTGCCCTGGCCATCGTGGCCGCACCGCTGCGTGCGCAGGGATTGCCGGATTTCACGCAATTGGTCGAGCGCAATGCCCCCGCGGTGGTCAACATCACGGCGCGCAAGGACGCTGCCGACGGCAATGATCCGTCGCAACTGAGCGAAGAAGAAGTGCCTGAAATCTTTCGCCGCTTTTTCGGTGATCCGCGCCAGTTCCCGAACCCGGGACGTGGCGAGCGCGTCTCCGGAGGGTCCGGCTTCATCATTTCCACCGATGGCTTCGTCATGACCAACCACCATGTCGTCGATGGTGCGGACGAAGTCACCGTGCGCCTGAAGGATCGTCGCGAATTCAAGGCCAAGGTCATCGGCAGCGACCAGCAGAGCGATGTCGCCGTGCTCAAGATCGAAGCGACCGGCCTGACCGCAGCCAAGCTCGGCGATTCGTCCAAGCTCAAGCCGGGGCAATGGGTGGTCGCGATCGGTTCGCCCTACAACCTGGACTTTTCGGTGACCGCCGGCATCGTCAGCGCCGTCGGCCGCAATCTCGGCGACGACCAGCGCTACGTGCCTTTCATCCAGAACGACGCCGCCATCAACCGCGGCAATTCCGGCGGTCCGCTGTTCAATCTGGACGGCGAGGTGGTCGGCATCAATTCGCAGATCTTTTCGAACACTGGCGGCTCGATCGGCCTGAGCTTCGCGATTCCGATCGACTATGCCAACAAGGTGGTGTCGCAACTGCGCAGCAAGGGCAAAGTGTCGCGCGGCTACCTTGGCGTCGCGCTTCAGGAGGTGACGGCTGATCTGCAAAAGACCCTGGGACTGGCCCGAGTCACCGGTGCGCTTGTGGCCCAGGTGAATGCCGATACGCCCGCGGCGAAGGCCGGACTGAAGGAAAGCGACGTGATCGTCAGCGTCGACGGGCAGAAGATCGAACGCTCGGGCGACCTGCCGCCGATCATCGGCGCGACCGCGCCGGGTACCAAAGTCACACTCGGCATCGTCCGCGACGGCAAGCCAATGACGTTGCCGCTCGTGGTCGGGGAATTGCCGGCCAATCTGACGGCGGGTTCGGGCCGTGGAATCGGCCCGGGTGTCGAGCCGGCGAAGGGGGATGCCCTGGGCCTGAACGTACGCGAATTGACTGCAGACGAGCGCGAACAGTCCGGAATCGACCAAGGAGTGTTGATCGAAAACATCACGGGCAGCAGCGCGCGTCGGGTCGGATTGCGACCGGGCGACCTGGTCATCATGGTCGGACGCAAGCGCGTCAACACCGTCGCGGAGTTCAAAGCGGCTGCATTGGCCGTGCCGAAGGGCGAGACGGCGATGCTGCTGGTGCGCCGCGGCAGCAACAACTCCTTCATCGCCTTGCCACCGGAGGAATGACCCGGCGCCTTTCGATGGCCGGACCGTGCGATAATGCGCCATCCCCTTGAATGAGTGGCCCCGGCTTCGCGCCGGGGCCTTGGTATTGCATGAAGCATATTCGCAACTTTTCGATCATCGCCCACGTCGACCACGGCAAGTCGACGCTGGCCGACCGCATCATCCAGATCTGCGGCGGTCTCGAAGCGCGCGAGATGGAAGCCCAAGTGCTCGACTCGAACCCGATCGAGCGCGAGCGCGGGATCACCATCAAGGCCCAATCGGTGTCGCTGCCGTTCACGGCCAAGGACGGGCAGACCTATCTGTTGAACTTCATCGACACGCCGGGGCACGTCGATTTTTCCTACGAAGTGTCGCGCTCGCTGGCCGCCTGCGAGGGTGCGTTGCTGGTCGTCGATGCCGCGCAGGGCGTGGAAGCTCAATCGGTCGCGAACTGCTACACCGCGGTCGAAATGGGCCTCGAAGTGCTGCCGATCCTGAACAAGATCGACCTGCCCACGGCCGATCCGGAAAAGGTGAAGAAGGAGATCGAGGCGGTGATCGGTCTCGATGCGACCGACGCCATCCAGGTCAGCGCCAAGACCGGACTCAATGTCCGCGACGTGCTCGAGGCCATCGTCGAACAGATCCCGCCGCCGAAGCCGCGCGACTGCGCGCAGTTGCAGGCGCTGATCATCGACTCCTGGTTCGACAATTATCTCGGCGTGGTCTCGCTGGTGCGGGTCATGCAGGGCGAAATCAAGCCCAAGGACAAGATCCTGGTGATGTCGACCGGGCGTACGCACGAAGTCGATCAGGTCGGCATCTTCACGCCCAAGCGCAAGGTCACCGACCGTCTCGGCCCGGGCGAAGTCGGGTTTGTCTGCGCATCGATCAAGGAAGTGCATGGCGCGCCGGTCGGCGACACCTTGACCCTGGCGAAAGATCCGGCGCCCGCGCCGCTGCCCGGTTTCCGCAAGATGCAGCCGCGCGTGTTCGCCGGCCTGTTCCCGACCAATGCCGACGATTACCCGGACCTGCGCGAGGCGCTGGAAAAGCTGACCTTGAACGATTCGTCGCTGCATTTCGAGCCGGAAAGCTCGGAAGCGCTCGGCTTCGGATTCCGTTGCGGGTTCCTCGGCATGCTGCACATGGAAATCGTGCAGGAGCGACTGGAGCGAGAATACGATCTCGATCTCATCACGACCGCGCCGACCGTGGTGTACGAGATCCTCGACACCGACGGCAAGGTCGCGCCGCTCGACAACCCGGCCAACCTGCCGCCGGCGAACAAGATCGAGGAAATCCGCGAGCCGATCATCCAGGCGACGATCCTGACCCCGCCTGACTACGTCGGCAATGTCATTTCGCTGTGCGAAGAAAAGCGCGGCAGCCAGGTATCGATCAACTACCTCGGCTCGCAAGTCCAGATCATCTACGAAATGCCCCTGGCCGAGGTCGTGCTCGACTTCTTCGACCGGCTGAAGTCCGCGAGTCGCGGCTATGCCTCGCTCGACTACCACTTCCTGCGTTTCGATCCCGGCAGCTTTGTCCGTCTCGACGTGCTGATCAATGGCGACAAGGTCGATGCATTGTCGAGCATCGTGCACCGCATGCAGGCGGACCGTCGCGGTCGCGACCTGTGCGAACGCATGAAGGACCTGATTCCCCGCCAGATGTTCGACGTCGCCATCCAGGCCGCGATCGGCGCTCAGATCATTGCGCGCTCGACGGTCAAGGCGATGCGCAAGAACGTGCTCGCCAAGTGTTACGGCGGCGATGCGACGCGCAAGAAGAAGCTGCTCGAGAAGCAGAAGGAAGGCAAGAAGCGCATGAAGCAGGTCGGGCGCGTCGAAATCCCGCAGGAAGCTTTCCTCGCGGTGCTGCAGTCCGACTCCAAGTAAACCCCAGCCACACGGACGCCCGCATGGGAAACATCAAGCTCGACTTCGCCCTGATCCTCGTCGTCCTCACGGCCGTCACCGGCGTGATCTGGGCGATCGATCACTTCCTGTTCGCGAAAGCGCGTTCGGCTCGGCACGGCGAGGCCGCGAAGGAACCGTTGCTGGTCGAATACTCGCGCTCGTTCTTCCCGGTGATCTTCATCGTCCTGATCATCCGTTCGTTCATCGCCGAGCCCTTCCGGATTCCGTCGAGCTCGATGATGCCGTCGCTGCTCATCGGCGATTTCATCCTGGTCAACAAGTTTGCCTACGGCATCCGCATTCCGGTGTTGAACAAGGAAGTCATCGCCGTCGGCAAACCGAAGCGTGGCGATGTCGCGGTGTTCAAGTACCCGGGCAAGTATCCGGGTGATCCGTCGGCCGGAACCGATTACATCAAGCGCGTGATCGGCGTGCCCGGCGACACCATCAGCTATGTCGAAAAGCTCGTGTACATCAACGGCCAGCCTGTGGAGCAGGTGGCCGTGGGCCCCTATGAAGGGGTGGGGCAGGGTCAGGGCATGACGGGTGCGTTGCGCTCGATCGAGAAATTGCCGGGGCGCGAGCACGAGATTCTGCAGAGTCCGTACGCGTCGCCACCGCCGCCCATGGGGGATACATGGACGGTGCCCGAAGGCGCTTATCTCGTGCTTGGCGACAACCGCGACAATAGCGAAGACAGCCGCTATTGGGGTATGGTGCCCGAGGCAAATCTGGTCGGCCGCGCCTTCTTCATCTGGATGAATTGGGATTTCGAAAACGGCGGCGTCGACTTCGGGCGAATCGGTTCGGTCATCCGCGGAGGAGAATGAAATGGCTATCGTGCGTTCGCGTCAATCCGGTATTTCCTTTTTGGCATTTCTCATCATCCTTGCGGTTGTCGGATTCTTCGCGTTCCTGTTCATGAAGATCTATCCGGCTTATTACGAGTACTACAATGTGGTCTCGGCGATGGA
>DATMVT010000081.1:0-7439 GCA_035562895.1 Patescibacteria group bacterium
TCCCATCCCATACCAGTATCTGAAGGTGTCGGACTGGAACAAACCTGCAGATCGAAGGGACCTCGTTATGAGGAGGAGCGCCACGCAACATGGGATGACGAAGAGAGAAAGAAAAACGCCAAGGGCCCCTGAATGGTATGACGCCTCGCAAACAACAGGCGAGATCGCAAACAGTAGGCCAGGTAGGAGAACGCTGGGACGCTTCATGGTGGTGCCTAACGCCAATTCTCCGACGGAATCGTCGGGATATGGGAGGAGTCTGTGCCGGGTGGAAGGAGCGGGTCAAGAAATTTCGCAGGGGGAATCCCGACTTGCACTGAGGTTTTGGCGTGGGACGTGGACGACGATGTGGGCATGTCCGTTGATGGAGTGGGGATATGTCTTATCGCGACCGTGGCGTCGGGATAACGGGTGCTTCGGCGACGTCCGCTGCGGGCGCTGGCGGGTCGGCGCCGCGCTTGCTGGACCAGGTACGCGATCGCATTCGCGTGAAGCACTACAGCCTCAAGACCGAGGCGGCGTACTGCGGCTGGATCCGGCGTTTCATCCTGGCGAACGGCAAGCGCCATCCGCGCGAGATGGGCGGGCCTGAGGTCGAGGCGTTCCTGTCGCGGCTCGCGGTCGAGGGCGATGTGGCGGCGTCGACGCAGAACCAGGCCTTGGCGGCCTTGCTGTTCCTGTATCGCGAGGTGCTGGGCGTGCAGTTGCCGTGGATGGAATCGGTGGTGCGCGCGAAACGACCGGCGCGACTGCCGGTCGTGATGAGCGTCGGCGAAGTGCGGCGCGTGCTCGCCGCGCTGGAGCCGGCCTATGCGGCGATGATCCGCCTGCTTTACGGCACCGGCATGCGTGTCAGCGAATGCGTGCGCCTGCGCGTGAGGGACATCGACTTCGAGCGCGGCCACATCGTCGTGCGCGACGGCAAGGGCGCGAAGGACCGCATGACGATGCTGCCGCAACAGTTGCGCGAACCGCTGCGCGATGCGGTCGCGCGCGCGCTCGCCACGCATGCCGCGGACCTGCGCGACGGCCGTGGCGCGGTGTTCCTGCCGCATGCGCTGGCGCGCAAGTATCCGAACGCGGCACAGGAAACCGGATGGCAGTACGTGTTCCCGGCGGCCTCGCGCAGCATCGACCCGCGCCTCGGCATCGAGCGCCGTCATCATCTCGATCCCGACCTGTTGCAACGCGCCTTCAAGCGCGCCCTGAACAAGGCCGGCATCGATCGTGGCGCCAGTTGCCACACCTTGCGCCACTGCTTCGCCACGCACCTGCTCGAATCCGGTGCCGACATCCGCACCGTGCAGGAACTGCTCGGCCACAGCGACCTCGCGACCACGCAGATCTACACGCATGTGCTGAACCGTGGCCCGGCGGGACTGCTGAGCCCGCTCGACCGCGGGTGATGCGATGGATCGCGCGACGCCGCCCGCGACCTTGCCCGTGCGCTATCGCGAACGTGCCCACAGTCGCGCGTATTTCGCGTGGGTGTAGCCGGCATACGCGAGATGGAACACGGCACCTTCGCGGCCGTCGAGGAAACCGCCGCGCGCGAGGTAATTCTTGAGCAGATAGAACAGCGGATGCGTGTACAGGTCGAGGAAGCCGGCGCGCTTCCCGGTTGCGGCACGGCCCTCGGCCCACAGCGCGGCGTAGCGTGCGAGCTTGCGATAGTGCTCGTCGAGGTTGCGCACCGGCGTGTGTTCGAAACGGGCGTCGAGGCGCGACACGCGCCGGCCGTCGAGATTCAGGCGTTCGTGCACGGCGTCCGGGCGATAGCGAACGTCGGCACGGAACAGCCGCGGCAGCCATTCGCGACCCCAGCCGCCATGGCGCAACGGCCGGCCGAGGAAGATCGTGCGCCGCGGCAGCTCCCAGGCATCGGCGGATTCGAGGCGAGCGCTGCGCAGGAACCCGTCGAGTGCGGCGATGGCACCGGCCTCGAACCACTCGTCGGCGTCGAGCAGCAGCACCCAGTCGGTCTGCGCCTGCGCGATCGCGGCGTTCTTCTGCGCGGCGAAACCGAGCCAGTCCTGATGCACGACCTCGGCGCCGGCCGCGCGCGCGACGGCGACGGTGTCATCGCCGGACCCGGAATCGAGCACGACCACGCGCGTGCACAGCGCATTCAGCGATGCGACGCAGCGCCCGATGCGGTCGGCTTCGTTCTGGGCGATCACCACGCCGGTGAGTCGAGCGGGTTCGTTCTGCATCGCGCCAGCATCGGCGCGCCGTCGGTCGAAGTCAATGCGATGCCTGCACCGCGCGCAGCGGCGCTGCTAGTCTGGGTCTTTCGATTTTCGGAGCTTCAACGATGCGAATTCCCCGCCCTTGGCCGCTGTTCGTCGCGATCATCCTGAGCGTGCCGGCCGTGCACGCCCGCCCACTGCCCGCCGATGCACAGGCCTGCTTTCGCGACGTGACGAGCACCCTCGCCGACGATGCGATGGAAGGCCGCGGCACCGGCACGAAGGGCAACGACCAGGCCGCGCTCGCGATCGCCGAATGGATGGACAGTCTCGGACTCGCCGCGCCGAAACAAGGACGCATGCAGCCGTTCGAGGCGAACACCGGCATCCGCGTCGGCGAACACAATGTGCTGAAGGATGCCGAATACGCGAAGGACTGGATTCCGCTCGGCTTCTCGAAGTCCGCCGAATTCGCCGGCGACCTCGTGTTCGCCGGGTACGGCATCCGCGCGAAGGATCTCGGCTACGACGACTACGCCGGGCTCGATGTCAGCGGCAAGATCGTGCTGGCGCTGCGTTACGAACCGGGCGAAGCGGACGACAAGTCGCCGTTCGACGGCAAGAAGCCGACGCGCTATTCCGACTTGCGCAGCAAGGCGATCCAGGCGCGCGAGGCCGGGGCCATCGCGCTGCTGCTGGTGGCACCAGCGCAGTCGCCGGACGAACCCGACAAGCTGCCGCCGCTGAAGACCATGGGCCCGCTGTCCGATGCCGGCATCCCGGTGCTGCAGGTCACGCGCGCGCAGGCCGACCGCTGGCTGGCCGCGAGCGGCACGACGCTGGCGAAGGCGCAGGCGGCCATCGACGCGCGTTTCAAGCCGGCCTCGTTCGCGCTCAAGGACGCGCGCACCGAGGGCCGCGTCGACCTGCACCCGGTGATCGCGAAGACCCAGAACGTCGTCGGCGTGTTGCCGGGTCGCGGTGCACTGGCGAACGAAGTCGTCGTGGTCGGCGCGCATTTCGATCACCTCGGATGGGGCGGCCAGGGCAGCTTCAAGCCGGACCTGCGCGCCATCCACAACGGCGCCGACGACAATGCCTCGGGCGTCGCCGGGATGTTGTGTGCGGCGAAGCTGTTGAGCGACCGCGACGGCGAGCCGATGGAACGCCGCTCGTTGATGTTCGTCGGCTTCTCGGCCGAGGAGATCGGCCTCGGCGGCAGCGCCTGGTTCGTCGAACACCTGCCAAGCGGAAAGATCGGCGACGTCGCGGCGATGATCAATCTCGACATGGTCGGGCGCATGCACGAGGACAAGCTCAACGTCCTCGGCGCCGACAGTTCGACGTCCTGGGACGCGCTGATCGCCGAAGCCAACAAGGCCGCATCGCGCGTCAAGATCAATGCCGGCGGCGACGGCTACGGCCCGAGCGATCATTCCAGTTTCTACGCCGCCGGCGTGCCGGTGGTGCACCTGTTCACCGGCGCGCACGAGCAGTACCACTCGCCCGAGGACGATGCCGCGTTGCTGAACGTCGCGGGCGGCGCCGACGTCGCGCGCATCACCGCCGCACTCGCCGACGGCGTGCGCCGCGGGCCGCGCCCGGAGTACGTGCGCACCAGCGCCGCGTCGCCGACCGCGGGCGACAGCCGCGGCTATGGCGCGTACTTCGGATCGGTGCCGGATTATTCGGCGATGGAAGCGACCACGGGCGGCGTGAAGCTCAGCGACGTGCGTCCGAACAGCCCGGCCGAGAAAGGCGGGCTCAAGAAGGGCGACGTGATCGTCGGCATGGCCGGCATCACCATCAACAACCTGTACGACATGACCTTCGTGCTGCGCGAGCACAAGCCGGGCGACACCATCGACGTGATCGTGAAGCGCGACGGTGTCGAAGTGAGCTTGCGCGCGACGCTGTCGCAACGTCCGGGTGAAGCGGCGCCGGCGGCGCATCCGCCCGCTGCCGAGGCTGGCGCGAAAGGCGCCCCGGCGCTGGTGCCGCACGCAAGTTTCGACGTCGGTGCCGATGCCGCGACGACCGGTGACTGGACGCCACGCGCCGGGAAAGCCGTGCCGGAACTGATGCGTGCGGACGAGCCGCATCTCGCCGACCTGCGTCGCCTCACCTTCGGCGGCGACAATGCCGAGGCGTACTGGTCGCCGGACGGACGCAAGCTCAGCTTCCAGCGCACGCCGCCCGGCGGCGATTGCGACGCGCAATACGTGCTCGATCTCGACAGCGGCAAGGTCGAACTGGTGTCGAGCGGCGAAGGCCGCACCACCTGCGGCTACTTCGATTTCCCGAACGGCGACTCGCTGATCTACGCGACCACCGAAGCCGCGTCGAAGCAGTGCCCGGCCAAGCCGGACTATGCGCAGGGCTATGTCTGGGCGATCTACGACAGCTTCGACATCGTGCGCCGCGACGGCGCCGGCCAAACCGCGCCGATCATCGCCGGCCCGGGCTACGACGCCGAAGCGACGGCGTGCTTCAAGGATGGCCGCATCCTGTTCACCAGCACGCGCAACGGCGATCTCGATCTCTATGTCGCGAACCGCGACGGCGGCGAGGTGAAGCAGCTGACGAAACTTCCCGGCTACGACGGCGGCGCCTTCTTCACGCCCGATTGCACGAAGATCATCTGGCGCGCCTCGCGCCCGGAAGGTCAGGAGCTCGCCGACTACCAGCGCCTGCTGGCGCAGGACCTGGTGCGTCCGAGCAAACTCGAAATCTTCGTGATGGACGCCGACGGGTCGAACGTGAAGCAGCTGACATCGCACGGCGTCGGCAGCTTCGCGCCCTACCCGACGCCCGACGGCCGGGGCGTGCTGTACGCGACCAATGCCGGCGGCGACGCGCGCGAATTCGACCTCCGCTACGTCGGCTTCGACGGCAGCGAAGAACGCATCACCACCGCGCCGAGCTTCGACGGCTTTCCGATGTTCTCGCCGGACGGGAAGTGGCTGGTGTTCGCGAGCAATCGCGCCAACGCGCCGGGTGCGCGCGACACCGACCTGTACCTCGCGCGCTGGGTGCCTTGACGGTCAGCGCGACGGCGGCCGCGTCACCCGCCACGCCACGATCATCGCCAGCACCAGCAGCAACGCCGCGACCAGCATCGGCGCACCGGGCAGGTAGGCGCCATGCTGCGGTTCGATGAAGGCGGCGAAGGTCTGCGTGAACAGGCCCGGTCCGATCAGTCCGCCGACGCCCATCAGGCTCGACAGGCCGCCCTGCAGGCGGCCCTGTTCATGGGATTCGAGGTGCGAGGTCATCATCGACTGGCCGGCCGGTCCGGCCAGTCCCCAGAACGCCATCACCGGGATCCCGGCGAGCATCCAGTAACCGGTCGGCGCCAGCCCGTAGATCACGAAGCCGACGGCGCCGAAGGCGAGGCCGGTCAGCAGCGCGTTGCGCTCGCCGATGCGCGGCACGATGCGCCGCGTCAATCCGGCCTGGACGATGGCCGAGGCGATGCCGACCAGCCCGAGGGCGATGCCGACTTCGGTCGGGCCCCAGTGATAGCGGTACGCCGTGTACAGCACGAAGGTGCTCGGCAACACGTAATGCGCGAGGCTGGACAGGAAGTGCACGCTGGCGAGCGGCAACAGCTTGTCGTGGTTCTTCAGCCACAGCAGCGCGCCGAGCGGATTCGCGGTCTTCCAGACGAAGCGCGGCGTGCGCTTTTCGGGCGGCAACGATTCCGGCAGCACGAACCAGCCATAGCCGAAGTTGGCGAGGCTCATGCCGGCCGCGACCCAGAACGGCAGGCGCGGATCGATGCCGCCGAGCAAGCCGCCCAGCGCCGGGCCGATCACGAAGCCGATGCCGAACGCGGCGCCGAGCAGGCCGAAGGCGCCGGCGCGCTTGTCCGCCGGCGTGACGTCGGCGATGTACGCGCCCGCCGTCGAGATGCTGGCGGCGGTGATGCCCGAAATGGCGCGTCCGACGAACAGCCAGGACAAGGCCGGCGCCAGCGCCATGAAGATGTAGTCGAGCCCGAGTCCGAGGTTCGAGAGCAGCACCACCGGTCGCCGGCCGAAGCGGTCGGACAGGGTGCCGAGCACCGGCGAGAACAGGAACTGCATTGCCGCCCAGAGCATGCCGGCGAAGCCGTAGTAGCGCGCCGCGCGCGCGGTGTCGTCGCCGAGGAACTGCTCGAACAGATGCGGCAGCACCGGAATGATCATCCCGAGCGCGAGGATGTCGAGCGCCACGGTGATGAAGATGAAGATCAGCGCGGCCTTGCGCACCGGCGCTGGGGCAGGTTCGGTCATGGGGATCCCGGGAAAGGGCGCGAGGCTATCAGCCCGCGGCGCACGTCGCGATGGCTGAACGCGCGGCGCCTGCGCTAGCCTTCCGGCATGGGATTCGATGCCGAGCTGACCCGCGCCCTCAACGACGACGACGGCGCCGCACGCGACCGCCTGCTGGGCGTGGTCCACGACGATCTGCGGCGCATCGCCCGCGCCGAGCTGTCGCGGCACCGACGCGGCGAAACCCTGAACACCCAGGCCCTGGTCAACGAGGCCTACCTGAAACTGTTCGGCGGCGCGTCGGCCAGTTACGAGAACCGCAAGCACTTCTTCGCGACCGCCGCGCGGGCGATGCGCCAGATCGTGATTGACTACGCCCGCGCGAAAGTGGCCGAGTGCCGCGGCGCCGGGGCCGAACACGTGTCGCTGGACGCCCTCGAGGGCCTGCCGCTGCCGGTCGATGCGCAGGCCGAACAACTGGTCGGCATCGATGCCGCGCTGACCCGGCTCGAGGCGCTCGACCCGCGTCTGGCCGAAGTCATCGAGCTGCGCTTCTTCGCCGGCCTCGACGTCGAACAGGTCGCGGAACTGCTCGGCGTTTCCGCGCCCACGGTCAAGCGCGACACGCGCACCGCGAAGGCCTTTCTCGCGCGTGAACTGGGCGGCACCCCGGCATGACCCTGCCGCGGGCATTCCTGGCGCGCGCCTGGTGGCGGCAACCGTCGGCGACGATGGTGCTGGCGCTGGCGGCCAGCCTGGTGATCTATCCGTTCGCCGACAGCGTGCGGGCACTGCGTCCGGTGGCGCAGGTGCTGGACGTCGCGGTGGTGCTGATGGTGGTGCGCCTGATCCGCGCCCAGGCCGAGGTGTGGCGCTCCGGCTGGGTGATCGCCGTGCCGACCGTGGCCCTGCAGCTCTGGCATCTGCTCGCGCCCGGCACCGGCGTGGACTTGCCGATGCTGGTCGCGCAAGTCGTGTTTCACGGCTATGCCGC
>DATMVT010000082.1:0-1887 GCA_035562895.1 Patescibacteria group bacterium
CGAATTGATGACCCAATTCATGTGCAACGTAATCCACGTCGAACGCGTCACCGACGGGCGTCGGCGATCCGGTCTCGCCGCGGGCTTTGCCGGAGGAGCAAATCACCCCAAGTCCCGCGAGACCGCCTCCGCCGGTACCCACCACATGCCCGACGTCATAACTGCCCGAGCCGATGACTGCATTCAAGTTGCTGACATTCTCGGTCAGCAAGGTCGATGGGGCCGTGTTCGAATACGGATCACTCGCGGCATTCGTGTAGATGATCTGGTCGTTGTTCGCGACGAGGACCATGCGAACGCTGACTTCGCGCTCGTAGATGCCGTTGACGCGATTCATCGTGGTCACCACGGCCGACAATCCGTCCATCACCGTGCCACCGTGGTAAGCGGTGTACTCGCCGGTCGCCGCCATCGCCAGACGGAAAGTGCGCAAGCTGGCGCCTGAGGACAGCTTCGACATCGCGCGCTTCGAAGTGACATCCATGCCGGACGTCACCGAGTCGCCGGTCACGCCGCAGACGATCTCCTCGCCATGATCGTGGTCGCGCTTGCGATAGGCGATGTAGTGGTCCTGGTCACCACGCTGGAACGGATCGATGTAGATCGTGCCTTCCGGGCTCAGGATCTGGGCGTGAAATCCCTTCGGTGTCACGTCGAAGCGCACGCTGGTCGCGGGGTCGCTGATGCTTTCGCCGAGGAAGGTGCGGATCGCCGGAAACTTCGCGGCCAGCGCTGGCTCCATGATCGGCGAATCGACGATGCGGAAGGTCTCGGTTCCACCGCCCGGCATGGGCAGGTCCAGGGTCGCCTTGCTGGCGCGCGGTCGCTGCGATTGTTCGGGCGGCGCCTTGGCCAGCGCCGACATCAGCGTGCCGCGATTCAGGCGCACTGTGCGGTAGCGCTCCGGAACGATGTCGCGAGCCTGCTCGTTCCGGGGAATGTCTTGTTCGACGATGTCATTCCAGATCGACGCGCCGGGCGCAGCCGCCATGGATCCGGCGGAAAAGAAGAGCAAGCCTGCGGCGAACGCCGAACGCAGTCGTTTCATCGAAGTCATGGAGATTCCCCAGTTGCCCGACGAGCATCGAATCGCCAGACGTGGAATGCAAGCCACGCGGCCGCCGCCGGCGTGGAGTTCGCAAACTGTTGCGCGCGCTTCGAAATGTGAACTGAAAAAAAGGGCCGATGTCCTGCGACATCGACCCTTGCTTCATTGGCGCGCCCGGAGGGACTCGAACCCCCGACCACCGGGTTCGAAGCCCGGTGCTCTATCCAGCTGAGCTACGGACGCCCGTTTCGATTACTTGCGCTCGCCATGCGCCAGGATGCTGCGCGAACGCGCATAGGCGAAGTAGACGACGAGGCCGATCACGGCCCAGATCAGGAACAGCTTGATCGTGTACCAGCCCAGGCTGACGAACAGCAGTGCGCAGCCGGCCATGGCGAGCGGTCCGACGATCCAGACCAGCGGCGTCTTGAACGGACGCTTGCGCTCCGGCTGACGCACGCGCAGCAGCATCACGCCGGCCGCCACCACGAAGAACGCGAACAGCGTGCCCGAGTTGGAAATGTCGGCGAGCGCATCGACCGGGAACATCGCGGCGAACAGGGACACCGCCACGCCAGTCACGATAGTGACCTTGTGCGGGGTGAAGTAGCGCGGGTGCACGTCCGAGAACATTTTCGGCATGAGTCCGTCGCGCGACATCGTGAAGAGGATGCGCGTCTGACCGTAGATCATCATCAGGATGACGGACGGCAGCGCGATGATCGCGGCCGCACCAACGGCGTTGCCAAGCCACGGCCAGCCCAGGTTCTTGAGCACGAAGGCCAGCGGTTCCTTCGACTGCGAGAGATCGCCGCCCGGCTGCGCGCCGGCGGTACCGA
>DATMVT010000083.1:0-16154 GCA_035562895.1 Patescibacteria group bacterium
ATCGAAGTCACCGGTTACCAGTGGAAGTGGGGATACCGCTATGTCGACTCGGGCGTGAGCTTCATCAGCTCGCTCGACCGCCAGAGTGACGATACCCGCCAGCTCGGCTCGGGCATGGACCCGAAGGACGTGAAGGGCTACCTGCTCAACGTCGATCGGCCGCTGGTCATTCCGGCCGACACCAAGGTGCGCTTCGTGATCACCGCCGGCGACGTGATCCATTCCTGGTGGGTCCCGGCGCTCGGTTGGAAGCAGGACGCCATCCCGGGAATCATCAACGACCAGTGGACGCTGGTGAAGGAACCTGGCATCTACCGTGGCCAGTGCGCCGAACTCTGCGGCAAAGACCACGGCTTCATGCCGATCGTGGTCGAAGTGAAGCCGAAGGCCGAATTCGAGCAGTGGCTGGCGGCGCAGCAATCCGCGACCGACGTCGCCGCCGCGAATGTCGCCACCACCGCCACCGCCGAGCCGGCTGCAGCTGATGCTGCGCCGACTCAGGGCTGATCAAGAACAATCTGGAGACAGTCATGGCCCATGACGCGACCGCACACCACGACGACCACGACCACAAGCCGCACGGCTTCGTGAACCGCTGGCTTTACGCCACGAACCACAAGGACATCGGCACGATGTACCTGGTGTTCTCGCTGGTCATGTTCTTCCTCGGCGGCCTGATGGCGATGGTCATCCGCGGCGAGCTGATGTACCCCGGCCTGCAATTGGTCGAGCCCGAGTTCTTCAACCAGATGACCACGATGCACGCGCTCGTGATGATCTTCGGCGCGGTCATGCCCGCCTTCGTCGGTCTCGCCAACTGGATGGTGCCGCTGATGATCGGCGCGCCGGACATGGCCCTGCCGCGCATGAATAACTGGTCGTTCTGGATCATGCCGTTCGCGTTCACGCTGCTGCTGCTGCCGCTCGGCATGAAGGTGTTCTTCGGCATCGGTGCAGGCGGCCCCGCGGGCGGCTGGACCTTGTATCCGCCGCTGTCGCTGCAGGGCGGCGACTCGGTCGCGTTCACGATCTTCGCGGTGCACATGATGGGCATCAGCTCGATCATGGGTGCGATCAACATCATCGCGACGATCCTGAACATGCGCGCGCCGGGCATGGACCTGCTGAATATGCCGGTGTTCGTCTGGTCGTGGCTGATCACCGCGTTCCTGCTGATCGCGGTGATGCCGGTGTTGGCCGGCGCGGTGACGATGCTGCTGACCGACAAGTTCTTCGGCACCACGTTCTTCTCCGCCACCGGCGGCGGCGATCCGGTGATGTTCCAGCACATCTTCTGGTTCTTCGGGCATCCCGAGGTCTACATCATGATCCTGCCCGCCTTCGGCATCGTCTCCGAAATCATCCCGACTTTCTCGCGCAAGCCGCTGTTCGGCTACAAGGCGATGGTCTATGCGGTGGCGTCGATCGCGTTCCTGTCGTTCATCGTCTGGGCGCACCACATGTTCACGGTCGGCATGCCGCTCGGCGGCGAGCTGTTCTTCATGTACGCGACCATGCTCATCGCGGTGCCGACCGGCATCAAGGTGTTCAACTGGGTGTTCACGATGTGGAAGGGCTCGATGACCTTCGAGACGCCGATGCTGTTCGCGCTCGGCTTCGTCATCCTGTTCACGATCGGCGGCTTTTCGGGGCTGATGCTGGCGATCGTGCCGGCCGACTTCCAGTACCACGACACCTATTTCGTGGTGGCGCATTTCCACTACGTGCTGGTCACTGGCGCCGTGTTCTCGATCATGGCGGCGACTTACTACTGGCTGCCGAAGTGGACCGGCCGCATGTACAACGAGTCGCTCGGCAAGTGGCACTTCTGGCTGTCGACGATCTTCGTGAACCTGCTGTTCTTCCCGCAGCACTTCCTCGGGCTGGCCGGCATGCCGCGTCGCATCCCCGACTACAACGTCGCGTTTGCGGACTGGAACTGGGTGTCGTCGGTCGGCGGCTTCGGCTTCGGTCTGTCGCAGTTGATCTTTGCCTACATCGTCTGGGATTGCGCCCGCAACAAGTCGTTGGCGAAGGCCACCGACCAGGTCTGGGAAGGCGCGCGCGGCCTCGAATGGACGGTGTCCTCGCCGGCGCCGTACCACAGCTTCGTCACGCCGCCGGTGATCGACGACAGCAAGCTCGCGCACGGCGACGTGACGCACTGAGCCTGCCGATGACCTCGACCGACCTGCGTGAACTCGATGCCCGTCGTGCCGCCGCGAAGCGCACGGCGTGGATCGTCGCGGGGGTCGTGTTCGCGATCTACGGCATGTTCTGGCTCAGCGGCATCCTGGGCGCATGAGCGACGGTGACCTCCAGCGCCGCAATGCCCGCGTGCTGCGCTGGTCGCTGTTGGCGACCGCTGCGGCCTTCGGTTTCGGATTCGCGCTGGCGCCGTTTTACGACGTGTTGTGCGAAAAGGTGTTCGGTATCCGGCCGAGCCAGACCGCCACCGAAACCACGGCCTGTGCCGCCGGTTCCGTCCATGAGCGCGAGTTGCTGGTCGAGTTCGACACCAGCATCAGCCCGGAACTGCCCTGGCGACTCGATGCCGCGAAGAAATCGGTCAAGGTTCGACCGTGCGAGCCGGCGACGGTGACGTTCACCGCCACCAACGACGGTCGTGTTGCCTTGACCGGGCGTGCGATCTTCACGGTCGCGCCGTCCGAGGCGGCGATCCATCTCAGCAAGACCGAGTGTTTCTGTTTCACCGAACAGGAACTGCAGGCCGGACAATCGCGCGACATGCCGGTGCGCTTCATGATCGACGACCAGCTTCCCGCGGATGTCAGCCGTCTGACCTTCCGCTACGTGTTCAACCCGGTGGCGAAACCGCTCGCGATGGCGAGTGCGGAGACGCCGCCCAACAGCCAAACCATCGGGGACCACCATGGGCCAAACTGAAACGCACGATCCGAACATCTACTACATCCCGCACGGCAGCCGTTGGCCGATCGTCGCGACGCTGGCGCTGTTCACCACCATGATCGGCGCGGCGCTGACCGTGAACAAGACGGCGGGCGGGCACTACGTGATGTACGCCGGCATCGCCGCCGTGGTCTTCATGCTGTTCGGCTGGTTCGGCGACGTCATCCGCGAGTCGGTGAAGGGGTTCTACAACCGCCAGGTCGACGTCAGCTTCCGCATGGGCATGATCTGGTTCATTTTCTCGGAAGTGATGTTCTTCGCGGCCTTCTTCGGCGCGCTGTTCTATGCCCGCATGTTCTCGGTGCCGTGGCTGGGCGGTGAGGGCGACGGCGCGCTGACGCACGAGTTCATCTGGAACGGCTACAACGCGGCATGGCCGACCAATGGGCCGGCCAAGGTCGGCGGCGCGTTCGAAACCGTTGGTGCCTGGGGCCTGCCGTTCCTGAACACGGTGCTGCTGCTGACCTCGGGCATCACCATCACCATCGCCCATCACGCCCTGCGAGCCGGCGATCGCGGCAAGTTGCTGCTGTTCCTCGGCGCGACGGTCGCGCTCGGTGCCTTGTTCCTCTACTACCAGGCGGTCGAGTACTACCACGCTTATCACGAGCTCGGCCTGACGCTCGGTTCGGGCATCTACGGCAGTACCTTCTTCATGCTGACCGGCTTCCACGGCATGCATGTGACGCTCGGCACGATCATGCTGATCGTGATCTGGTTCCGTTGCGCCAAGGGCCATTTCACTCGCGACCAGCACTTCGGATTCGAAGCGGTGGCGTGGTACTGGCACTTCGTCGACGTGGTCTGGCTCGGCCTGTTCCTGTTCGTCTACGTGCTGTAAGCAGGACAACGATACGCGCGGCTGGGTCTCCGGCCGCGCGCTTTCATCTGCAACACCGGAACATCGCGATCAGTGCACGGCAATGCCGTGCGGCGCGATCCAGCCCATCCAGATGCCGACGCCGACGAGTGCGAACAGCGCCACCGAAATGGCGATGCGGCGGGTCAGGGCATCGACGGTGCGATTGGTCGAACCCTTGTCGGTGATCATGTAGTACAGGCCGGCACCGAGGTTGTAGATGATCGCGATGAACACGATGACGATGAACAGCTTCTGCCACATGACCCACACCTCGACTGCCCGGACCGCACACGCGGGCGCGCAGTATAGGGCGGGGTGAACACGCCGATGTTGGCGATTCGTAAACCGCGCGCATGGCTGTTGTCGCTGTTCATCGTCGCCGAACTGGGGTTCGGCGCGGCGGCGCGCTGGCAATGGCAACGTGGCGAATTCAAGGATCGGCGCGATCGCGAATTTGCCGCAGCCGTGGCCGGCAATGCGGCGCGGGTGCCCAGCGACTTCGCGGCGCTGACGCGGCAGGCTGAAGACTTCGCGCCAGTACGGTTGCGCGGACGCCTGTCGACGGATCGCGTCTATCTGCATGACAACCGCATCGTCGAAGGCGAGTACGGCGTCGACGTCTATGTGCCACTCGAGATCGATGGCGGCCATGTGCTGGTGAATCTCGGCTGGATCGCGGCCGATCGTTCGCGCCGCGCCGCGCCGGTGCTCCCGGAATTGCCCAAGATGTTCGATGCGCCCGGGCTGATCGCACCGGCACCGGCGATCGGAATGATGCAGGGACGTGACGTCGCGGCGGTGGCCGGACAGCCGTCGCTGCGTCTCAACATCGATCCCGGATCGATTTCCAGAGATGCGGGTCTGGCGCCGATGCTGGCGCGCGTGTTCTGGCCCGCGCCCGAGACGGGCGCACCGTTTCGCCGCGACTGGAAGCCGTCCGGCATGCCCGCGGATCGTCATCGCGGCTATGCACTGCAATGGGCAAGCTTTGCCGCTGCCTGCCTGATCCTGTTCCTGATGTTCCACATTCGTCGCAAGGAAGTCCGTCCATGACCGATGTCCGCAAGGGTCGTCGCACACTGGTGTTGATCGCGTTGGTGTTCGCGGCGCCGATCCTCGTTGCCAGTCTGCTCGCGTTCTCCGGCTGGTTGCCCGAGGGCCGGCGCAATTACGGCGAGTTGGTCGATCCGCCCTTGCATCTCGAACAACCGGGAACGCAGCGTGTGGGCGGGGCGTTCGCCTGGACCACGCCGAAGTGGCACTGGACCCTCGTCGTGCGCATTCCCGAGGCCTGCGACGCGCGGTGCCGCGAGCGTCTCGATCAGATCGGCAACCTGCGCATCTCGCTGGGCCGCCATGCCGAGAAACTGCGCATCGCGATCGACCGCGACTTGCCTGCCGAGGGCGTGTTGAGCGAAGCCAGCGGCGTTTATGCCCTCGTCGATCTGCCGGTCGAGATGTCCGATCGTTTGCATGTGGCGCGGACCGATTCGACCTTGGCCCTGGTCGATCCGGCCGGGTACCTGATGCTGCGATATCCTGAACAGGCCGATCTGAAGCGCGTGCGCAAGGATCTCGGCAAGCTGATCCGCTAAGGAGCGTGTTGCGATGATTTCCCCCCTGTTTCGCCGTCTCGCCTGGTTTTCCGTCGTGCTGGTGTTCGGCGTGATCCTTCTCGGCGCCTATACGCGCCTGTCGCATGCCGGACTCGGCTGCCCGGACTGGCCGGGTTGCTATGGCGAGGTCACTTGGCCGCAGCACGAGCATGAAGTCGCGGCCGCCAATGCGGCGCATCCGGATCGGCCGGTCGAGGTGCACAAGGCCTGGAAGGAAATGGTGCACCGCTATTTCGCCGGCTTCCTGATGCTGACCACCTTCGTGCTGGCCGCCCTGGCCTGGCGCAATCGTGCGTACTTGCCGCAGCCGAAGCGTGCCGTCTGGTTCGCCGCCGCCTTCATCGTGTTTCAGGCCGCGCTCGGGATGTGGACGGTGACCTGGAAGTTGAAGCCGATCGTGGTGATGGCGCACCTGCTCGGCGGCTTCACCACGATGGCACTGCTGGCATGGACCGCGTTGCGTTGCAGTGGCGTCCATGGCGGCGCGACGGTTCGCCGCGGCCTGGTCATCAGTGCGCTGGTGCTGCTGTCGGTGCAGATCGCCCTCGGTGGTTGGACCAGCGCGAACTATGCCGCGCTTGCCTGCGGCATCGACTACCCGCAATGCCTCGGTTCGTGGTGGCCGCGCACCGACTTCCAGGAGGGCTTCGTGCTCTGGCGCGGCATCGGGGTCGATTATGAAGGCGGCGTGCTCGACGGCCCGTCGCGCGCGGCGATCCACCTTGCGCATCGCTGGTTCGCGGTGCTGGTCGCCGGTCACCTGCTGATGCTGGCCTTGAAGGCGATGCGCCAGCCGGCGTTGCGCGACTATGGTCGGGCGATCGGCGGCTTGCTGCTGCTGCAGATCGTGCTCGGCATCCTCAACGTCAAGCTGGCGCTGCCGCTGTGGGTCGCGACCGCGCACAACGGCATCGCCGCGGCACTGCTGTTCATGCTGGTTGCCCTGCTCGCGCGCACCACGCCGGCGCCGCGCTGAGTCCGGCATGGGGCTGATCCGCCAGTTCGCGCAATTCTGGGCGCTGACCAAGCCGAACGTGGTCGCCCTGATCGTGTTCACCGCGGTCGTCGGCATGTTCCTCGCCGTGCCAGGGCTGCCGCCGTGGCGCGAAGCGATCATCGGTTGCATCGGCATCTGGCTGGCGTCGGCCTCGGCCGCCGCGATCAATCACTTGCTCGACGCGCGCATCGACGCGGTGATGGCGCGCACCGCGCATCGTCCGCTGCCCACCGGGCAACTGACGCCGCGCCAGGTCTTGTGGTTCGCGCTCGGCATCGGCGCGCTGTCGATGCTGCTGCTGGTCGCGTTCGTCAACGTGCTGACCGCGGTGCTGACGTTCTGCGCCCTGATCGGCTATGCAGTGATCTACACCAAGTACCTGAAGCGGGCGACGCCGCAGAACATCGTGCTCGGCGGTGCCGCCGGCGCCGCGCCGCCGGTGCTCGGCTGGGCCGCGGTGACCGGCACGGTGCATCCTTATGCGTTGCTGCTGTTCCTGATCATCTTCATCTGGACGCCGCCGCACTTCTGGGCGCTGGCGATCTTCCGTCGCGACGACTACGCGCGCGCCGCGGTGCCGATGCTGCCGATCACCCACGGCGTCGAATACACGCGCTGGCACGTGCTCTTCTACACGATTCTGCTGTTCGTGGTGACCTTGCTGCCCTGGCTCACCGGCATGAGTGGCGCGATCTATCTCGGCGGTGCCGTCGTGCTCGGTGTCGGGTTCCTGTACTACGCCGTGCGCCTGATGAATCCGCCGAACGAGTGGTTCGCGATGGAGACCTTCCGCTACTCGATCATCTACCTGATGGCCCTGTTCGCCTTCCTGCTGGTCGATCACTATCTCGCCGATCCGCTGCCGATGCAGGCGCCCGCACCGGTGATGCAGTTCGAGCGCGTGGGCTGAGCGGATCGCTATTCGAAGCCGTCCGAGAACACCGATTCGACGACGTTGCAGCCGGCATTCGCGCGCTTGATGGCGCGCACGTCGCCGCTGCGGACGCTGGCGCCGGCGTTGCCCAGCAGAGCCGGTCCGGGGCAGCCGCTGAACACCGTGAGCTGGTCGATGAAGACCAGAACGCCTTCGCCCTGCGCCGACAATCTTCCCCACAGCGTCGTTGCGCCGGTGCCGGCACCGATCAGGCTCAGGCTGCGCGTCACCAGCGGTGATTCGAAGTAGCCACGCGCGGCGAGCTGGATCGGATCGCAGGTCACGTCATTCACCGCGGTCTGGATCGATGCGTGGCTGCCGGGGACGGTGCAGGTCGCGGCCAGGATCGGATCGTTCGCGATCAGCAGCATCAGCGCGGTCGTCAGTGCCGGTCTCACGACGGCAGCAATCGGGGGGTGAGCGCGCATGTCAGCGTACGATCACGATGTCGGCGAATCCGGCCGCACCGGCGCCGCCGTCATTGCCGCCGAGTCCCGCGCCGCTTCCCGCGGCACCGCCATCGACGCGCACCTGCCCCGCGTTGCTGATGATCGAGCGCGTTCGGACCAGGACGACACCGCCGCCGCCGCCGCCGCCGCCGCCCGCGGCATCGAGGCTCGACGAACACGCTGCGCCGGTGCAGAGGGCGTTGCCGCCGTTGCTGCCGCGCGCATCCAGAACACCGCCCGCGACGAATTCGAGCTCGCCGCATTCAAGGTAGATCACGGCGCCGCCGCTGCCACCGCCGCCGCCCTGAACGTTCGTGCCGGTGCCGTCGCCGTTGGCGACACTGCCGCTGGCGGCGCCGGCGCCCGGGCAGGCCACCAGCGTGGAAAACGCGTCGGTCGTGGTCGCGCCGGACAGGAGTCCATGGGAGCCGCCGCTCAGGCCGACCCGCTTCCAGGTCCCCGGAGATTGGGCGGGATTGCCGGGCAGGCCGCCGTCGCCTTCGCCGCCACCACCGTTCGCGCCGGGATAGGAGAGTGCGCTGCCACCGCCACCGCTCGCGCCCGACACGCAGCCCGGCACCTCGGCGCGCGACACGAAGTGCATCGCGTTGAGGCCGGCTTGGCCGGGCCCATCGCTCCCCGCCGGAAATGCCGTGCGGCCCGGGACACCGCGCCCGCGCCCGTCCACGGTGCCGCGGAGGGTGCAACGCCCCTGCACCGCGATGTACGCCCGGCCATCGCTGCTGTTCGTCTGCAGCACCGATCCGACGTTCAGGGTGAGGGTCGAGTACTGGGCACGCAGCGGTACGGATTCCGTGCCCGAAACCACGCGCGCACCGTCGCTGCCATCACCGCCGAAAACATCGAACAGGCTGGTGGCCAGCCCGGTCAGCGGTGATCCGTCGCCGGCAAAGGATTCGGCGATCACGTTGCCGCTGTTGTCGACCGAGAACTCGAGAAAGCCGAGGCCAGGCGCAGCGACATTGTCTGCGGCGAGCAGCAGTCCGCCGCCGTCGTTGACGAACAGTCCGCCGACGCCGCCGGGTGAGCGTGATCGCCCGAACACGCCGAACGTCGCCCCCGTCAGTGCGTCGGCGCGACCATGCACGCCATGGCCGTCCACCGATGCCGAAATGCCGAACACGCCGAACGCGCTGCCGGTCGCCGCGCTCGCTTCGCCGAACACGCCGCGCCCGTTCACCGACGAGGCACTGCCGCGCACGCCATGATTGAACCCGGTCGCGGCAGTGTTGACGCCGCGCAAGCCGCTGCCCGCCGCGTTCGCATTGGTCACGGTCAAGCCCGCCGTGGCCGTGTCGCCGCTCCAGCCCTGCCCGAAATGATCGTGTGCGCCAGCCACGATCTCGGCGGCATGCAGCCCGTCGACGGTGTCGGCATCCAGTCCCGAGCCGGCACCTTCGCTGACATGGAAGGTGGTGCCGACGAGCGACAGCTGGTTGCCGGCGACATACATCGTGTTCTGGTCGGTGGCGGTGGTGACGACGGTCACGCCCTGCACCTGCAAGGACATCGGCCCGGACGGATTGGTGAAATTCACCGTCTGCGGCGTATTCGACGGCAGGCGCCACTCACGCTCGCTGAGCAGGGCGGCGACCGGGCCGGCGAGTTGCAGGTCGAAGCCATTCGCATGGGTGTTCTCGGCCAGGACACCGACGCCATCCGGCGACGCGACGACGCCGTGCACGCCGCGACTGATGCCACTGCCGTCCGGTACCAGACCCTGCACGGCGGTGATGTCGTCCGCGCCCTTGGCCGCCGGCACGGTGCGCGCGGGATCGCGCGTCGTCGCCGGCGTCGTGGCGGCGAAATGGCGTTCGATGGTCGCCATCGCGGCGCGCAATTCCGCGTCGCTCGGACGTTCGCTCACGTCGAACTGCAGCGGGTCGGACCAGCGGTCGCCGGCGCCGGCGCGCATCACCCAAGCGTAGCGACCGGGTCCCAGACAGTCCTCGCCTTCGGGGGTCCAGTGCAACATCTGGCCGGGACGGGTCGCGATGCGAATCGGGCCGTCCAACGTCGTGGAGGCCGCATCGACGACCCGGAATACCGCGATCTCGATGTCGACGGGCGCGTCGGGTGCCGTCCAGCGAAACGTCGGGCAACCCGATCCGGACGTCGCGTTGTCGCGGTCCAGTCCGGGCGCGAGCGGTGCTGCCGTCGTCGCATGCGTTGCAAAGGGCATCACCAGCGCGGCGAGCAACGACATCATCGGGGTCTGGACGGGTGCGGTGCGGGACATGCCGGGACTCCTGCGGGAGGACGCGGCGGCGCGGATCCAGCTCGAAGCGCGTCGCGGCGAACGAACGGACAACCAGATGCACAGGCGGCAATGATCCACCGATCGACGGACCGACGCAAACGGTCGCCGGCCGGAATCGGGCGCGGGTTTTCTTGCCGCGTGCGCTCGCGTAGCCTCGCCGCATGCTGATCATCCCGCTGCACAAGAAACCGACGTTGGCGACCTTTCCGTGGATCACCGCGTTGCTGGTGCTGGTGAATGTCGTCGTCTACTTCGCCCTGCAAGTCCCCGACGACCAACGTCATGCGCGCGTCGTCGCGGCCTATGCCGACAGCCGCTTGGCCGCGATCGAGTTGCCGGCCTACCGCGCCTACATCGAACGCACGCCGTCGATCTCCTGGCGGGCGCGCTGGGAACGACTGCCCGAGCCGACGCGGACCCGGGTGCTGGCGATGCAGGTCCATGGCGACCACGTGTTCCTGGCCGAGCTACGCGGCGATCGGGTGATCACGCCGGATCAGGGCGAGTACCGCGAATGGAAGGCGATGCGCGCGCAGTTCGACGCCACATGGCGGCCGTCCTTCACCGAGCGCCACCTGCTGCGGCAGTCCGAAGTCGATCCGGCGCGCCTGTTCAGTTCGATGTTTCTGCATGGCGACGGCGCACATCTGATCGGCAACATGGTGTTCCTGGTGATCCTCGGACTGGTCGTGGAACCGGTGCTGGGGTCGGTCGGCTTCTTGTTGCTGTATCTGTTGGCCGGACTCGGCGGGGGCTTGTTTTCACTCGGCTGGCGTTGGGGCGACAGTGGCGGCCTGCTCGGCGCGTCCGGCGCGATCGCCGGCTTGATGGGCGCCTTCGCGGTGTTGTGGGGGCAGCGGCGCGTGCGGCTGTTCTACTGGTTCTTCGTGATCTTCGACTACACGCGCGTGCGCGCGCTGTGGCTTTTGCCGATCTGGTTCGGCTGGGAATTCCTGCAACTGCTGATGTCGCCGGATGCCGGTGTCGGCTTCGACGCGCATGCCGGCGGCATCCTGTCCGGTGCCGCGCTCGCGTTCGCGGCGACGAAGCTCGGTCGCGTGAATCTCGCCTATCTCGACGAGGAGGACATTCGCGACCATCGTGTGGACGAGCTTGCCGCGGGTCTGGCCGAACTCGGCAAGCTGCAACTGAGCGCCGCGCGCAGCCGCTTCGATGCGCTGGTGCAGCGCCATCCGGACGATCCGGCGGTGATCGAACCGTGGCTGCGCAGCTGGCTGTTCGCGAAGGAACGTCCCGAAGCCACGGCCGCGGTGACGCATGCGCTGTCCTGGCGTGCGCGCCACCGCGCCGACGCGCAACGTCAGCAACGCTGGTTCGGCGAAGCCGTCAAGGCCCATGCGCCGAAACTGCCCGCGTCGGCCGATACCTTGACGGCGCTGGCCGCGCGCTGGCAGCCGCTCGGTCTGCTGGCGGAAGCGCATGCGCTGCTCGCCACCGTCGAAGCGGCCGAGCCCGATCACGCCGCACTGGCCATGGCCTGGTTCAAGCTCGCGCTCGCGCATCAGGAACAACGCGACGACGCTGCCGCGCGCCGCGTGCTGCAGCATCTGCGGCAGCGCCACCCGCAGTCGGCCGAGGCCGGCAAGGCGGGATTGCTGCTCGGCTGATCAGGCGTTCGGCTTCGCTGCCCGGGCCAGCGATTGCAGGAACTGGATCTGCGCGTCGATCTCCGGCATCCGTTCGTCGTCCGGACGCAAGGCCTTGAGCTGGGTCAGCAGTAGCAGGGCCTGTTCCTCGCGGTTGAGCTTGTCGGTCATCACCTTGGCCGCGAACAGATAGTTGCGGGCGATGTCCCGGTGCTTCGGCCAGCGCTTGTGGAAGCCGGCCACCAGTTTCATCGCGAGCGGATGTTGTCCGACCTGCGAGGCGCGCTGCGCCAGCCGATGGATGTCGTCGGCGATGTCCGGTGCGAAGCCCGGGTCGAGCGCGTAACTCTCCTGCATCAGTTCGATCGCGCGCTTCAAGTCATCCTGCGCCAGCAGCACCTGCACGTAACCCAGGGCGTGCTTCTGCAGGCCCGGCGCGTCCTGTGTCGCCTTCAGCAACTTGCGATAGTGCTCGTGCACGAGCACGGTGCCGCCGCGCGTCGCGATATGGGCGGTGATCAACGTCGCGGCCTCGTCGGCGCGCCCGTCCTGCACCAGTGCTTCGGCTTCATCGACCAAGCCCTGGTCCGGATCGAGATGCAACTTGCGCAGCTTGGCCGGCGCCTCGTCGCGCTTCACCTGATGGCCGATGCGCTCGGCGTACTGGTAG
The DNA here is from genome assembly GCA_035562895.1 of Patescibacteria group bacterium. Classification (GTDB taxonomy): domain Bacteria; phylum Pseudomonadota; class Gammaproteobacteria; order Xanthomonadales; family Ahniellaceae; genus JADKHK01. The sequence goes on from DATMVT010000083.1 coordinate 12,348, forward strand.
ACCAGATAGCCCATCAGGTGGAATGTGGCGACCAGCACGTAGTGAGTGATGAACCACGCGAACAGGAACGTCACGATCGACGGCACCATCGGGATCGCCTGCGCGAACGCCTGCGCGTTGGCGCCACCGATCTGGTACAGCGCACACAAGGCCGCGACCGCGAAATACGGCCAGCCGAAGGCCTGCATCAGTTCGATCCAGCCGGCCGGGTTCAGCGACGCCCACAGGTTGTTGGTCATCGCCAGCGTGATCGTCGCGCCGGGAATCGCGATCGCGACGAACAGCACCCAGACCAGCGCATAGGCCGGTTGGCCGAGCGCGGTCAAGGCGAGCATGCCGATGAACATCATCAGCCACAGCAGGATCTGCAGCTTGATCTGGTCCCAGGCCTGCGACTCGCCGACCTGCATGCTGTATTCCGGCGCGTCGAGGCGACCATGTGCGGTCACCACCAGCACTTCGGCGGCGTATTTCAGGATGCCGGCCCAGAGCACCAGCGACACCACGCTGCCGCCCATCCACCCGAGCGGCAGCAAGTCGATCAGGCGCAAGGCCGTGAACAGCAGCACATTGGTGATCGCGCCGGACTGCAGCGGGTACTTCGAGATGTCGCCGAGGCGATGCCAGAACGGGACGACATGATGGGTGGCGGACGTGTTCATGCCTGCGGCGGCTCGCTACGGGTGGACGTCGTCGATTGTGCAAGCAAGGCCGCCACTTCGGGAGACACGCTGCGCAGATGCAGTTCCTGCTGCGGGTAGGGAATGACGATGCCGGCCGCGCGCAGGGCCTGCAGCACCGACAGGCCCATCGTGCTGCGGATCGACACCCAGTCGGACTCCTCGCGCGTCCAGGCGCGCAGCGTGAAGTCGAGCGAGCTGGCGCCGAAGCCGACGAACAACGCCGCCGGTGCCGGCTCGGGCAGCAGGCCTTCGGTGTTCGCGGCGACTTCGCGAAGCAGGCCGAGCACCTGTTGCGGGTCGCTGCCGTAGCCGACGCCGACGTTCACCTCGATGCGTCGGCTGCTGTTGCTCAGCGTCCAGTTGGTCAGCCGGTCGGCCACCAGCATGCCGTTCGGCACCACGACATCGGCGCCCTCGAACGTGACCAGTCGCGTCGCGCGCAGGCCGATCTCGCGCACGCGGCCGGTGACGCCGTTCAGTTCGACCACGTCGCCGGGCTGGATCGGCCGCTCGACCATCAGGATCAAGCCGCTGACGAAGTTCTTGACCACATCCTGCAGGCCGAGACCGATGCCGACGCCGAGCGCGCCGAACACCAGCGCGAGCTGACTGAGCTGGAAGCCGGAAATCGCCAGGGCCACGAGCAGCCCAATGCAGATCAGCGCGTAATAGCTCAGCGTCGACACGCTGTGCGCGACGCCACGCGGCAGCGCCATGTTCGGCAGCACGTCTTCGGCGAGCAGGTCGCGCAGCGTGCGTGCCAGCCACCACGCGATCCAGACGCTGACCGCGAACATCGCGACATTGCCCAGCGAAAACGCGACATCGCCGAACGCGATGCGGTAGCCCAGCATGGCCAACGCGGCGTCGTAGGCCGGGCGCAGGATGCGGAACGCATTCAAGGTCGCGAGCAACCACACCGTCGCCATCGCGACACCGCCGAGCGTCACGGCAGCGCGACGCAGCGAGCCGGCACGCGCACTGACGCGTGCCGGCATGACCGCCGCGCCGCGCCGGAACACGATGTCGGACAGGGCGGCGACCACGGCCGCGACCGCGGCCAGCGCGACGGCGAGATAGGTCGCGTCGAGCAGGCCATCGAGCAGGACCGTGGCGAGCGACACGTTGCCGACCGTGTTGGCGATCAGCGCGACTGCGGCGAGCACGGCCGATCCGTAAAGCAGCGCCAGGGTGCGCATGCGTGCCGACGACGGCTCGATGCGGCGACGATGCCGGCGCGCCAGCCACAACAGGGTCGCGATCAACACGCCGGCGAGGCCGGCCAGCGCAAACCGATACGCGAATGGATCGATGGTGAACAACGAGGCCGCGAAGTTCAGGGCGTAGAACACCGCGCTGATCCACGCCCAGGGGCCCAGCGCGCGGCGCACGATGTCGGGCAACAAGCGCAGGACCGGCAGCCAGGCCACGAGCAAGGTCACCTGGTGGCGAATGATCGGCCCGTCCCAGTGGAAGACCAGCGACACGATCGCGTACAGCACGATCCAGGCCGCGAACGGTCGTGACAACACCGCCAGCGTGCCTTCGGCGACGTGTTCGCGTCGGGCGCGGGCGCGGGTGCGACGCGAGATCCACATCAGGATCGGCAGCAGCGCGATCATGGCCAGCATCATCACGTTGCGGCTGCGTTCGAAGCGGGCGTCGTAGTCCTTCGCGAACGCCACTTCGATCGCGAGTCCCTGGCGTGCGAGATCCTTGGCGGCGCGGGCTTCGCGGGTCGCTTCGGCGGCCGCCCACAGCGGCGCCGCATCCAGGCGCAGCAGGTCGCGATCGCGCAGGCGGATCTGCGCGTTCGTGCCTTCGAGGCCTGTCGCGATGCCGCTGTCGACATGACCGGCCGACTGGCTCAGCTTGAGCAGCGCCGCACCCGGTCTCGCGAGCGCGCGTTCGGCCGCGTCGAGCTTGGCGACGACCTGACGCGCACGCGTCGTCCACGGGGTGTCGGTACCGACTTGGGCGGCGAGCGTCGCGTCCCAGTGGCGCCGATGCGTGGCCAGCGCTTCGGCGTCCGCGGACAGCGGCTTGATCGCTGCCTGCAGTTCGTTGTGCCAGCGGTCGAGGTCGCGCGACAGGAAGCGCCAGTGCCGCTCCAGCGATTCCAGCCGGCGGATCGGCAGGGCATCGACCTGGACCGAGCGCAGTGCCTTTTGCAGACGTTCGTGCGAGACGCTCAGGGCCTTCAGGCGCTGATCGAAGCGGGATGCGTCGCTGAGGGCAAGCGCGCGCCGTTGCACGGCATCCGCGAACTGTTCGTCGGCCTCGGCACGCACGGCGATGTCGCCGACCGCGACGCCGCCATCCGTCGCTGTGCCGGCGGCCGTCGCGGCGGTCTGAGCGTGCGCGTCGGTGGTCCCGCCAAGCCACAGGACGCATGTCGCCAGAAGCAGCATGAGGGAGATTCGCGTCATCATCGTGCTCCGTTGCTCAACGCTTCGCCTTGCTGGCCAGGGCCTCGCGCAGCTCGCTCTTTTCAGCCGCCGACAGCGGAAAGCCGGATTCCTGTTTCGCCAGCAGTTCATCGATGCGTTGCTGCAAGGTCTGGCGGTTCAATTGCTCGCAGGCATCGACGAATTCGGTGCGCCAGTGCTCCGGTGCCGACGGAACGTCCATCTGCGCCAGCTTCGCCAGCGGTTCGTAGTCGTCGCGACCGTCGAATTGCTGCAGCAGGGTCGCGGTGTTCATGTCCGGCCGCGAGCGACACAGCGTGATCAGTTCCATCAGCAACGGAATGCCCGGCTGGCGCAGGGTGCCGAACAGGTAGGGGGGCTCGAGCGCGGTCGCGATTTCGGGCTTTTGCACCAGCAACGCGACCGCGGCGCGCACGACGCTGCGCTGGGCCGGCGGCTTGCTGAAGGTGCCGCGTGCTTGCGTCATCGCGTGCACCTGTGCGGCCGCGGACGGTGCCGCGGGACCGACGCGGTGCATGCCGGTGCGTTCGCCCAGGCTTTGGCTCATCAAGTCGCGAAACGCACCATCGGGAATCTGCGCGAGCAGCGGCTTGGCGCGTTCGGCCAGTCGCGCCTTGCCCTCGAGGCCGCGCAGGTCGACGTCCTTGGCGAGTTCCGCGAAGAAGAATTCGGACAGCGGCATCGCGTCCTTCAGT
>DATMVT010000084.1:0-2521 GCA_035562895.1 Patescibacteria group bacterium
GTCAAGCAACTGGTTGATCTGGTAGAAGAACTGCACAAACAAGGCGTCCAGTTCAAGAGCCTGACTGACGCCATCGACACCGGAACGCCATCTGGCCGGTTCTTCTTCCACGTCATGGCCAGCCTCTCCGAAATGGAACGAGAGTTGATCGTCGAGCGCACCCGCGCGGGACTCGAGATGGCTCGCCGACTCGGACGCAAGGGGGGGCGTAAGCCCAAGATGACGGATAGCAAGATTGAGTCGGCCAAGAAGCTATTGGCAAGCGGCGTGCCGCCCAAAGACGTGGCCAGGAACCTCGGCGTCTCCGTTCCGACCCTGTACCGCTGGGTGCCCGCTTCGGCGCACACCTAACCTTATTTTTGATTCGAAGTGAAATAGCGACTGAATGGAACACAACATATCCCTGATCACCACGCTCGCGGCCGGCTTCAGCGTTGCGCTCGTCCTTGGTTTTCTCGCTGAGCGCATCAAAGTGCCGGCCCTGGTGGGCTACCTTGTGGCGGGCATCATCATCGGACCGGGCACGCCGGGATTCGTGGCCGATGTGCATCTTGCCTCCCAGCTCTCCGAAATCGGGGTCATGCTGTTGATGTTCGGCGTCGGCCTGCATTTCTCGCTCAACGACTTACTGGCGGTCAAACGCATCGCGGTGCCTGGCGCCGTTGTACAAATGAGCTTGGCCACCGTTCTTGGCATGGCCGTGGCGTGGTGGTGGGGATGGAGTTGGGGAGCGGGGTTGATTTTCGGGCTGTCGCTTTCGTGCGCGAGCACCGTTGTGCTGCTCAAGGCGCTGGAAGCCCGTGGCGTGCTCGAAAGCATGAACGGCCGCATTGCGGTCGGCTGGCTGGTTGTCGAAGACCTGGCTACCGTTTTGGTGCTGGTCCTGTTACCGCCGCTCGCGGGCGTCCTGGGCGGATCAGTCGTCGAAGTGGCGAGCACCCAACCCTTGTGGATCACGATTGGGAAAACCTTGCTTCAGGTGGGGGCCTTCATCGCCATCATGCTGGTGGCTGGTCGCCGCGTACTGCCCTGGCTGTTGTGGCAGATTTCGCGTACCGGATCGCGTGAGCTGTTCACACTCTCGGTGGTTGTCGCGGCTATCGGCATTGCCTATGGCGCGGCCCAACTGTTCAGCGTCTCGTTCGCCCTTGGCGCGTTCTTCGCCGGCATGGTCATGCGCGAGTCGGAATTCAGCCAGCGCGCCGCCGAAGAGTCACTGCCGCTGCGTGACGCTTTTTCAGTGCTCTTCTTCGTGTCGGTGGGCATGCTGTTCGAGCCGAGCATCTTGATGGAGCAACCGGTACACGTCCTGGGCGTGGTGGCCATCATCATCTTGGGCAAATCGATTGCGGCCTTCGGCTTGGTGCTGGCTTTCCGCTATCCGCTGAACACGGCGCTGACCGTCAGCGCCAGCCTCGCGCAGATCGGCGAATTCTCCTTCATCCTGTGCGCGCTCGCGGTCGCCGAAGGCCTGCTGCCGGCCAGCGCGCAGCAACTGGTGGTCGCCGGTGCCTTGGTGTCGATCGCGCTCAATCCGTTGTTGTTCGCGGCGATCGAACCGCTGCAACGCTGGATCCGTTCGCATTCGCGCATGGCGCGGCTGATGGAGCAGCGCGTCGATCCGCTCGCCGAATTGCCGATGAGCACGGACCAGCGCCTGCTCACCGGCCAGGTCGTGATCGTCGGCTTCGGGCGCGTCGGTCGACGCCTCGCCGAACGCCTGCGCGACGCCGGCATACCCTTCGTCGTCGCCGACCAGAATCGCGAACGCATTGAAGCGCTGCGTGCCGAAGGCCAACCCGCCGTCTTCGGCGACGCCACCGAACCGGCGACGCTGATCCAGGCGCATGTCGCACGCGCGGCGATGATGGTGATCGCCCTGCCCGACAGTCTCGATGCCCGCCAGATGATCGAGGTCGCGAAGCTGCTGAATCCGAAGATCCAGTGCGTGGTGCGCACGCACAACGAGGACGAAGCCGAACTGCTGCGCGCCGAACGGGTCGGCGAGGTCTTCATGGGCGAGCAGGAACTGGCCCGCGCCATCGGCGAACATGTGGTCACGCAGATGCGCACACGCGGCAACGACACGGCAGCCGCACACTGATGCGGCTGCGTTTCGACAATCGTTTCATTCGGGAATTGCCGGGCGACCCACTCGACGATTCGCGCAGCCGCGACGTGCGTGAAGCGATGTGGTCGCGCGTCGCGCCGACACCGGTCTCGGCGCCGCGCCTGCTCGCGCATTCGCCCTCGGTCGCCGCGGCCATCGGCCTGGACGCCGGCGATGTCGCCTCGCCGCTGTTCGCATCGGTGTTCGCAGGCAATGCGCTGATCGAAGGCATGCACCCGCTCGCGACGCGATATGGCGGCCATCAGTTCGGGCATTGGGCCGGGCAACTGGGCGATGGACGCGCGATTTCGCTCGGCGAAGTGCTCGGCCGCGACGGTCGTCGCCACGAACTGCAGCTCAAGGGTGCCGGCCGCACGCCTTACTCGCGCCATGCCGATGGACGCGCTGTGC
>DATMVT010000085.1:0-4698 GCA_035562895.1 Patescibacteria group bacterium
CCCGCATCAGGCGACGCGCACTATAGTGACGCACGTTGCGCAAAGCAACAAAAAAGATCCGAGCGATTCAGCTCGCAGCCACTGCCGACAGGCACCACGTCATCAACGGCCCGCCGAAAATTCCGAGCGCCATCAGCGCCAACACATTCGCGCTGAGCACGATGCGAAAACTGTGGTCGGCGCTGGCGATGACGGGCGCATTGCTGGCGGGAGCATCGAAGTACATCACCTTGATCACGCGCAGGTAGTAGTACGCACCGATCACGGCGCACAAGGCGCCAACGATCGCGAGCCACAACGCATCGGCACGAATCACCGCCTTCAGCACCTGCAGCTTCGCGAGGAATCCGACGAACAGCGGAATCCCCGCGAACGACGCCATGACGACGAGCACGAGGAACGCGTAAAACGGATTGCGCTGATTGAGCCCGCGGAAATCCTCGATCTCCTCGGCCTCGAATCCTGCGCGCGACAACAGGACGATCAGACCGAATGCCGCGACCGCGGTGATCGAATACGTGGTCGCGTAGAAAAGCGCCGCGCCGAAACCATCGGCACCGCCGCCGATGATGCCGAGCAGCAGGAATCCGACATGCGAGATCGTCGAGTACGCGAGCATGCGCTTGAGGTTGGTCTGCGCGATCGCGACGATGTTGCCGATCACCAAGGACAACACCGCCAGCACCGACAGCATCGCCGACCAGTTCGACCACAGCGCCGCCGTACCCAGTCCGTTGTCGAGCAGGCGATATGCCAGCCCGAATGCCGCCACCTTCGGGGCGCTGGCCACGAACAGCGTCACGCCGGTGGGCGAGCCCTGGTAGACGTCCGGCACCCAGGCATGGAAGGGCGCTGCGCCGAACTTGAAGGCAATGCCGATGACCAGGAAGACTACGCCGAAAACCAGCAACTCCGGACGCGGCACGTTGCTGGAGGCGACCGCGCGGATGCTGCCGAGATCAAGCGTGCCGGTCGCGCCGTAGACCATGCTCATGCCATAGAGCAGGAGACCCGAAGCGAGCACGCCGAGGACGAAATATTTCATTGCCGCTTCCGAGGACAGCGGACTATCGCGGTTCAGTGCGACCAGCGCGTAAGAGCACAAGGCGAGCATTTCCAGCCCGAGGTAGGCACTGAGCATGTTGCCGGCGGATACCAGCAGCATCATGCCGATGACCGCGAACAACGACAGGGTGTAGAACTCGCCTTGGAACATGCCACGTGGCTTCAGATGCGGACGCGCATACACATAGGCCAGTGCCGTGCTGCCCAGGATGAACAACTTGCACAGCGCAGCAACTTCGTCGCGGACATACATGCCGTTGAAGGCCGTGCGTGCCAACGTGTCGTCACCGGTCGACCGCCAGACCAGCACGCCGGCCACGACCAGCACGGAGATGGACAGCCAGTGCGTGACCGAACGCTGCTGCTGCGGAATGTACAAGTCGGCCATCAAGATGACGAAGGCCGAGGCGAGCAGGAACAATTCCGGCAACATTGCGCGGATGTCGGCCATCGAGATCGCGATTTCGACTGCGTTATGAACCATGTCGCGAACTCCTCAGACCTTCACGCGCATCAACTGCTCGACCACCGTGGCGATCGAAGCATCCATCAGATTGGTCAACGGTGCGGGCCAGACGCCGAACAACAGCGTTGCGGCTGCGAATCCACCCAGGACCAAGGCCTCGCGACCGTTGATGTCGGACAACGACTTCACATGGGCGTGGGTCGCTTCACCGAACATCACGCGCTTCACCATCCAGAGCGTGTAGGCGGCGCCGACGATCAAGGTGATGGCCGCGGTCGCCGCAATCCACGGCTTCGCCTGGAAGCTGGCGACAATGACCATGAATTCCCCGACGAAGCCCGACGTGCCCGGGAGCCCGCTGTTCGCCATCGCGAAGAACACCATGAAGAACGCGAACCAAGGCATCGTGTTGGCGACACCGCCGTAGTCCCCGATCATGCGGCTGTGCACGCGGTCGTAGAGCACGCCGACGCAGGAGAACAGTGCCGCGGAAATGAATCCATGGGAAATCATCTGCACCATTGCACCCTGCAGGGCGAGACGGGCTCCGTCGATGTTTCCGTCGTCACGCGCCAGCATCATCGGAATGAACACGCCCAAGGTGACGAATCCCATGTGCGAGATCGACGAATAGGCGATCAGTTTCTTCATGTCCTGCTGCACGAGCGCGACGAAACCGATGTAGACCACGGCGATCAGCGACAAGGCGATCACCAGCCATGCAAACTCGTGCGACGCATCGGGCGTGATCGGCAACGCGAAGCGCAGGAAGCCGAAGCCGCCGATCTTGAGCATGATCGCCGCCAGGATCACCGAGCCGCCGGTTGGCGCCTCGACGTGAGCATCAGGCAACCAGGTGTGCACGGGAAACATCGGCACTTTGACCGCGAAGGCCAGCAGGAACGAGAAGAACAGCCACATCTGCTCGGTGCGCGACAACGGAAACTGGGCCAACGTGGCCAGATCGAAACTGCCGGACTTCAGGTACAGGTAGATCAGGCCGACCAGCATGAAGATCGAGCCGAAAAACGTGTACAGGAAGAACTTGATCGTGGCGTAGACGCGGCGCGGCCCACCCCAGATGCCGATGATGATGAACATCGGGATCAGCATCGCTTCGAAGAACACGTAGAACAGCAACGCATCGAGTGCGCAGAACACGCCGATCATCAGGCCTTCGAGCACCATGAATGCGGCGTAGTACTGATGCACTTTCTCGTCGATGGCCGCCCATGCACCGATCAGCACCAGCACGGTGGTGAACGCGGTCAGCGCGATCAGCGCCACCGCCACGCCATCGACACCGACGTGATAGTTCACGTTCAGCGCCTGGATCCATGGCGATTTCTGGACGAACTGCATCGAGGCCGACGCGGAATCAAAACCGAACAGAAGCGGCACGCACAAGGCAAGCGTGCCGATTGCGAATGCGAGCGCGATCCAGCGCGCGCGATTGGCGTTAGCGCCACCGGAAATCAGGGTCGCCATGCCGCCAAGCACCGGCAATGCGATCAACCAACTGAGCAAGTGAGCGGACATCATCCAGAATTCCTCAGGGGCACGTTCAGCCGATCCAGACGAACGCGCCGAGTAGCGCGATGAGTCCGAGGATCATCGCGAAGGCGTAGTGATACAGATAACCGGACTGCATCCAGCGCATGATGCTGGAGGCCCGCTCGACCAATGTCGCCGAGCCATTGACGATGGCACCATCGATCAACGCGACGTCGCCCCCCTTCCACAGGCCGCGCCCGAGCAGCAGGCTGCCGCGAGCGAATACCGCCTGATAGAAATCGTCGAAGCCGTATTTGTTCTCGAGGATGCGCGCCAGCGGTCGCAGCGCGACGTAGATGCGCCCGGGCATTCCGGGATTGAACAGATACAGATACGTCGCCAGCGCGAAACCGGCGAACGCGAACCAGAACGGCGCGGTCTGCAAGCCATGCAATGCGAACGCCACGACGCCATGGAACTCCTGTGCGAACTCGGCCAGAGGCTGATGGCGAGGATCGACGAACAGCGCGCCGCTGAAGAAGTCACCGATCAACATCGGTTCGACGAAGAACCAGGCGATGCAGATCGACGGAATCGCCAACAGGATAAGCGGCAGCGTGACCACCAGCGGCGACTCGTGCGGCGCATGCGCGAGATGCCCCGCTTCGTGGTGCGCGTGCGCGTCACCATGCCCTGCAAGATCTTCATCGCCGTGATGTTCATCGACGACGAAGCGCTCCTTGCCATGGAAGGTCAGATACAGCAGGCGGAACGAATACAGCGAAGTCACGAAGACGCCGAACAGCACGGCGTAATAGGCGTAGGTGAACGCGGCACCGCCATGATGCGACGCCGCCTGTGCCGCGACGATGATCGCGTCCTTGGAATAGAAGCCCGAGAACAGCGGCGTGCCGACCAGCGCCAGCGTCCCGATCACCGCGGTGATCCAGGTGATCGGCATGTACTTGCGCAGCCCGCCCATGCGGCGCATGTCCTGTTCGTGGTGCATCGCGATGATCACCGAACCGGCGCCGAGGAACAGCAGCGCCTTGAAGAACGCATGCGTCATCAGGTGGAACACCGCCGCCGAATAGGCCGAAACGCCGAGCGCGACCGTCATGTAGCCGAGCTGGGACAAGGTCGAATACGCGACCACGCGCTTGATGTCGTTCTGGACCAGACCGATCAGGCCGGTGAAGAACGCCGTGGTCGCGCCGATCACGGCGATCGTGGCCAGCGCGGTCTCGGACATCTCGAACAGCGGCGACATGCGCGCAACCATGAAGATGCCCGCGGTCACCATCGTCGCCGCATGGATCAGCGCGGAAATCGGCGTCGGGCCTTCCATCGAGTCGGGCAGCCAGACATGCAGCGGAAACTGCGCCGACTTGCCCATCGCGCCGATGAACAGCAGGATGCCGATCACGGTCATCAGGCTCCACGGCGTGTCGGGCCACAGGGTGAGGGTCTCGCCGGCGAGCGACGGCGCCTTGGCGAACACGGTGGCGTAGTCGAGCGAACCGAAATACGCCAGCACCAGGCCGATGCCGAGGATGAAGCCGAAGTCGCCGACCCGGTTGACCAGGAAGGCCTTGAGGTTGGCGTAGATCGCCGTCTCCTTGGTGTACCAGAAGCCGATCAGCAGGTAGGACATCAGCCCCACCGCTTCCCAG
>DATMVT010000086.1:0-11082 GCA_035562895.1 Patescibacteria group bacterium
TACCGCGCTGGAGGAATCCAATTGCCGTGGAGCGCCGCGACTCGAAAGCGTCCACGGTGATTCCGCCACCCGAGGCAGCGCCAGACACCCAGCCAAACTGGGCGAAATCGACACCATCACCACTAGCTGCAATCGCTACTGCGGGAATTGACGCCGTTGCAGCAGTGCCAAACTCTGGCACATTAAAATTGCGACCGCCAATCACGCTGGAATTCAACGTGCCGGTATTGGTACCGGCGCCGCGGGCGTAGGCAACTTCAACCGCATGCCAGCGTCCCCGAGCGGCCGGGAAGCTCGACACCGTACCCAAGAAACCACCGCTGCCATTTGAACCGTAAACCTTGATTTGCTGCGCAGCGCCGTCGTAAGCAACCTTGAAGATCGCATAATCAGGAGCCTCGTCCGCCATCGCATTCATCACGACAGCCTCACCCGAGGTAATCGTCGGCCGAACATAAAAACGTACGATGTAGCCGCCTTCAGCAAGCGGGAGACCGTCTTGCACGTATTGGCCGACGGCAGTCGAACCCATTCCGCACTTGCCCGAGTAACGAGCGACTTCCGTGTTGTCACCACCCACACCGGTAGCCACCGGATCCGCAGCCAGCGGGGTACCGACCACTGCACCACCCGGAGGCGAGCCCTGACCCCACTGGGTAGTGTTGCAAGCCGCCATGGCGGCGTTCATGCCGACGAGCGCGGCGACTGCGAGGAACAACTGAGACTTGCGGATCATGGATTTCCTCCTGATTCCCAATGAAAACGCACACACGGCGACTGCCTGAGCGCGAACTGAACCCCAAACGCGACGGAAGGTAACAGCAAACCCTTGCAGAATGAAGCACCTGCCGCGCGTGGACCATCGGTCGAGGCGGTGCCCGCGGCTTTCGCGGGCGCTGAACGACCTTCGAGGACTAGTAACGCAGCCCGGGAACAAAACCGGACATCAGCGGTCCCGGGCGGGGACCAGGGCCTCGACCCCGGCCTGTTCGGCGTCGCTGAACCCGGCTTGTGCCCGTGCCAAGCGATTGAAGGGCGGGCGAATCGCCACCTCGTGCTGGCGAAGCAAGGCCAGAAAGGTCGGCTCCGGATCCCGTCCGGACCGCGCGCAGAGGTGGTGAAACCAGCGCGTTCCGATGGCGACATGCGCCACCTCCTCAGCCAGGATCACTTCCAGCACCGCCACCGTCGCATCGTCCCCGACCTCGCGCAGACGGGTGATCATCCCCGGCGTCACGTCCAACCCGCGCGCTTCCAGCACGCGCGGCACCAGGGCCATGCGCGTCAGGCCGTCGTGGGCGGTGCGGCAGGCCGCTTCCCACAGCCCGTCGTGCGCAGGGAAATCACCGTAGGCATGCCCCAGATCGGCGAGTCGCGCCTGCAGCAGCTCGAAGTGCCGGGCCTCATCGACGGCCACCCGCAGCCAGTCCGCGTAGTAGTCGTCAGGCAAGTCGCGGAAGCGATAGACCGCGTCCAGCGCCAGGTTGATGGCGTTGAACTCGATATGGGCGACGGCATGGATCAGCGCCGCCCGCCCCTCGGCGGTGCCGAGCCCACGCTGGGCCAGTTGGCGTGGCGCGACCAGTTCCGGGCGCGCCGGTCGGCCGGGCACCGGTATGTCGACCGGCGGCGGGGCATCCGCACGAACGACTTCCGTGCGCCGGAAAGCATCCTGCAAGCGACGGACGGCCGCGACCTTTGCCGACGGCTCGCACGACATCAGCGCGGCGTGGGCGGCGTCGAACAGGCGCATCAGACGCGACGCTGCGCCTTGGCGGTATCGGCGCGCTGGGCGGCGATCGCCTCGAAATAGGCGTCCGGCACGCCGGTGACGTATTCACCTGAAAAGCAGGACGTGTCGAACTGGCGCAGATCGTCGTTGCCATCAGCCACCGACGCCACCAGGTCATCGAGATCCTGGTAGATCAGCCAATCGCAACCCAGATACTGCTCGACCTCGGACTCGCTGCGACCATGCGCGACCAACTCGTCCGCCGCCGGCATGTCGATGCCGTAGACGTTCGGATAGCGCACCGGCGGCGCGGCACTGGCGAGATAGACCTTGCGCGCGCCGGCCTCGCGCGCCATCTGGATGATCTGCTTCGAGGTCGTGCCGCGCACGATCGAATCGTCGACCAGCAATACCACCTTGTTGCGGAACTCGAGTTCGATCGCATTGAGCTTGCGGCGCACCGACTTCACGCGCTCGCCCTGCCCCGGCATGATGAACGTACGGCCGACGTAGCGGTTCTTGACGAAACCCTCGCGGTATTTCACGTCGAGCACTTGTGCCAGCGCCAGCGCCGCCGTGCGCGAGGTGTCGGGAATCGGAATGATGGCTTCGATGTCATGGTCCGGACGCAGCATCTGGATCTTCGCCGCCAGCCGCTCGCCCATGCGCAGGCGCGCCTTGTACACGGACACATCCTCGATCATCGAGTCCGGCCGCGCGAAATAGACGTATTCGAAGATGCAGGGCGCGTGCTGCTTCGGGACCGCGCATGGGTGCGCATGCAACTCGCCGTCGGCGGTGATGACGATGCCCTCGCCCGGGCGCACGTCGCGTTCGCGTTTGAAGCCGAGCAGGTCGAATGCCACCGACTCGGACGCCACAGCCCATTCGTCGCCCTCGGGCGTTTCGCGCTTGCCGAGCACCAGCGGACGGATGCCGTGCACGTCGCGAAAGGCGACGACGCCGAGCCCGAGCACGATCGCGACCACCGAATAGCCGCCGACGCAGCGTTCGTGCACGCGCGAAATCGCCGCGAACACGTGCTCGACCTGCGGGCGCGCGCCATCCATCGCCGCCAGTTCGTGCGCGAAGATGTTCAACAGCACTTCCGAGTCCGAGCCGGTGTTGATGTGACGGCGGTCCTGTTCGAACAGCTCGCGACGCAGCTGGTCGGTGTTGATCAGGTTGCCGTTGTGGCCGAGCGCGATGCCGTAGGGCGAATTCACGTAGAACGGCTGCGCCTCGGCCGCGCCCTCGCTGCCGGCGGTGGGATAACGGCAATGCGCGATGCCGATGCGGCCACGCAGGTGCGCCATGTTCTCGGCATCGAAGACGTCCTTGGCCAGGCCATTGCCCTTGTGCCGATGCAGGCGCGCGCCGTCGAGGGTGGCGATGCCGGCGGCATCCTGGCCACGATGCTGGAGCACGGTCAGGCCGTCGTACAACGCTGCGCCGACGTCACTGCGTCCGACGATGCCGAGAATGCCGCACATGGAAAACCTCAGTCAGGGATCAATTCGAGGGGAAGCAGGGACGGCGCTTCGGAACCGTCGAGGCGAATCTGGGTCGCGATGCGCTCCGGCAGCCAGGCGCGGGCGCGCTCGGCGACTTCGACGACCTGCGGCAGCAGACGCGACTCGCGCCACCAGACATCACGCGGAAACGGCGTCAGTCCGAGCATGAGCACGACCAGCACCACCAGCACGGCGCCGCGGGCGATGCCGAACACGCCGCCCAGCAGGCGATCGGTGCCCGACAATCCGGTGCCCTGCACCAGCTTGCGCAACATCCAGGTGGCGACGGCCCCGACCAGCAAGGTGCCGACGAAAATCAGCGCATACGACAGGAAGATGCGCGCCGATGGCGTTTCGATCGAGCCGGTCAAGGCATCCGACAACTGCGGCGCGAACAGGGCCGCCGCGAGCACGGCCAGCGCCCACACCACCAGCGCCATCACCTCGACCACGAAGCCGCGGATCAGCCCGATCGTGATCGACGTCACCACCGTCAGCACGATCAGCCAATCCGCCACCGTCACGGGTAGGGCACCACGATGCCGTCGATGCCGAAACGGCGCTTCACGCCCGCCTTCACCGCATCGGCGTCGGCGCGCATGTTCTCGGGTCCGATGCGAACGCGCCACAACGCTCCGGCGTCGGCGTTGATCTTCTCGACGAACGCGGCGAATCCGGCCTGGCGCAACTGGTCGCGCTTCGTGTTCGCCTCGGTCTCGACCTTGAATGCACCGATCTGCACCGCCCACACCTGCGCCGCCGCGGCACTGCGCGCGGTCACCGGCGCATCCGCGGCCGGCGTGTCGTCGACTTCATGGATCGTGGCCGGCAGGTCCGCTCGCACCTGCTTGACGGCCAAACGCGCCGCTTCGGCCTGACCGCGCGTCGCGTAGGGCCCGATGCGCAGGCGTGTCGCGTTCTGGCCATTCACGGTGATGGTGTCGGTCTGCACCGTGTAGCCGGCGCCACGCAACTGCGCGGCCAGCGCGGTCGCGTTGGCGGCATTCGAATAGCTGCCCAATCCGATCAGGAATCGGCCACTGGCCGCGGTCGACGGAACGCTGGCGGCGGGTGGCGTGGCGGTCGCGACGACGGCAACCGGCGCCGGAGTTGGTTCGGGTCGCGCGGCAACGGGCGCAGTCGCAACCGGGTTGACGGCTTCGCCGGACACGGCATCGATGCGTGGCGGCGCCAGCGTGTCGACGATGGCGAGCGCATCCGGATCTTCGGTCGGGGCGATGTCCTGCGCCGCCGCATCACCCGCTGGCGCCACGCCGATCGCTTCGGCGACGCTGGCGGGAGCGGCATCGGTGGCGAGGTCGAGCGGAACCACGCGGGTTTCGAAGTCGCGTTCCGGCGGCTCCGGAATGACCAGGGGCAAGGTCTCCGAGCCTGGCTGTTCCGATCCGTCCAGCAACATCGGCACGAAGATGATCGCAAGCACGATCAGCACCGATGCGCCGATCAGCCGTTTCTGCAACGTCGGGTCCATGGCCATCCCACGCGATTGGAAGGGCCGGGATTATACGGGGCGACCTCGCCCCCGGTGGGCGTCAGTTTGCGGGCGCCACGGCGTCGTTCAGCACCGCGCCGAGCGCGGACACCAGGAAGAACGAGCCAAAGGCAAGCACGCGTTCGCCCGGCGCCGCCGCGCCGCGCGCTGCCGCGAGTGCCGTGAGCGGGTCGGGATGCAGCGAACAACCGGCGTCGTCGATCAAGTCGCCGATGCGTCGGCGCAGGGCGGTCGCATCGAGGCCGCGCGCCGTGAACCGGTCCAGCCCGGCCAGATGCCAATGCGTCACCCGTGGCAGCAGCGGTGCGACGATGCCCGGAATGTCCTTGTCGGCCAGCGCCGAGAACACCGCGCGCGTGCGCCGTGGATGGCCCCGCAACCAGTCGGCCAACACGGACGCGGCCTGCGGGTTGTGGCCCACATCGACCACGGTCTCGATCGCGCCGGGAAGGACTTCGAGGCGACCGCGCACCCGGGCCTCGGTCAAGCCGATGCGCAATGCGCGGAACGGCACCTGCAGACGTTCGCGCAGCGCCATCAGCGCGGCGATCGCGGCGGCGGCGTTGTGGTGCTGCACCGGCGCGCGCAGCCCCGGATGCGGCAATCGCAGGCTGGTGCCGGCGCCGATCCAATGCCATTCATCGTCGTCGATGTCGATCCGGTATTCGTGCCCGAGCCGCAACGGATGCGCACCGACGCGCTCGCACTCGGCCAGCAGCCCCGCCGGCGGATCGACTTCGGCAATGACGGCCGGTCGCCCGGCACGAAAGATGCCGGCCTTTTCCACCGCGATCGCGTCGCGCGTGTCGCCAAGGTATTGCTGGTGATCGAGGTCGATGGTGGTGACGATGGCGACGTCGGCATCGAGCAGGTTGACGGCATCGAGACGTCCGCCCAGTCCGACTTCGAACACCGCCACGTCCAAGGCCGAGTCGGCAAACAGCCGCATCGCCGCGAGCGTCGCGAACTCGAAGAAGGTCAGTGCGACCTCGCCGCGCACGGCGTCGATGTCGCGAAACGCCTGGACGATGGCTTCGTCGCCGGCCTCGACGCCATCGACGACGATGCGTTCATTGAAACGGAACAGGTGCGGCGAGGTATAGCTGCCGACGCGATAGCCCGCGGCACGCAACATCGCGGACAGAAAGGCGACGGTCGACCCCTTGCCATTGGTGCCACCGACCGTCACCACGATCGGCGCCGGCCGCGGTCGCCCGAGTCTCTGGTAGACCGAATCGACGCGCGCGAGACCCAGTTCGATCCGGTCCGGCGATACGGCAATCAGGCGGGACAGCCACGCTTCCAGCGTTTCGGGCGGTGTCATGGCGTCCTGCAGTCGCAGCCGACGGGCTGCGTTTCGTGACTCGGTTCAAGCAAGGGCTGTGCCCCAAGTCACACAAAGACTGCAACGAATTGTGCGACTCAGCCTGCGGCGGCGCGCGGCTTCCGCATCAGGATCGCCAGAAGGTCGGCGAGTTTGTCGCGCATCTGGCGGCGATCGACGATCAGGTCGATGGCGCCATGCTCGACCAGGAACTCGCTGCGCTGGAAGCCTTCGGGCAAGGTTTCGCGCACGGTCTGTTCGATCACGCGCGGGCCGGCAAAGCCGATAAGCGCCTGCGGTTCGCCGACGTTGATGTCGCCGAGCATCGCGAAACTGGCGGACACGCCCCCGGTGGTCGGGTGCGTCATCACCGAGATGAACGGCAGGCCGGCTTCGCGCATGCGCGCGATCGCGGCCGAGGTCTTGGCCATCTGCATCAGCGAGAACAGGCCCTCCTGCATGCGCGCGCCCCCCGAGGCCGCGAAGCACACCAGCGGCGTTCCGTGCGCCAGCGCGTGCTCGGCGGCGAGCGTGAAGCGTTCACCGACCACCGAGCCCATCGATCCGGCCATGAACGAAAACTCGAAGGCGCAAGCCGCGATCGGCATGCCCTTCAAGCCGCCATGCAGCGCGATCAGCGCATCGACTTCACCGGTCTGCTTCTGCGCCGCGACGAGACGATCCTTGTACTTCTTCGAATCCTTGAACTTCAGCGCATCGGCCGGGGCCAGGTCGGCGCCGATTTCGATCCCGGTGCCCTCGTCGAGAAACAGCTTCAGGCGTTCGCGTGCGCCGATCGGCATGTGGAAGCCGCACTTCGGACACACCTGATGGTTCGACTCCAGCTCGGGCTGGTACAGGACGGCGCCGCAGCCTTCGCACTTGCCCCACAAGCCTTCCGGCACCTTGCGCTTGTCGCCGCCCTGGGTGCGGATGCGTTTCGGCATCAGTTTGTTGAGCCAGCTCATCGGGTCGGCGTCACTGATCGGTGGGTGCAAGTCATGGTCGGTCTCGGGTTTGCGGGTACCGGAATGCAAAGGCGAGCGGGCCATCAGGCGGACTCCGTCACGCGGGCTGCATCGATGGCGCGACGCAGGGGTTGCAGGAAGTCGCGTGCGCGCTGCCGTGCATCGCCGGGCGACGTCGCCGTGGCCAGTTGCTCGACCAGCGCACTGCCGACGACGACGGCATCGGCGTGCGGCGCCAGCGCCGCCGCCTGCGCGGCCGACTTCACGCCGAAGCCGACGGCGATCGGCACGCGGATCCGTTCGCGCAACGCCGCGAGCTTGGTGCCGACATCGGCCATGACCAGCAGATCGGCACCGGTGATGCCGGCGAAGGAAACGTAGTAGACGTAACCTTGTGCCAGCTCGGCCATGGTCGCGATGCGCGCATCGGTGGTGGTCGGAGAGGCCAGGAAGATCTGGTCGAGCGCATGCTTCGCCAACACCGGGCGCACGCTGTCAGCCTCTTCCGGCGGGCAATCGACGATCAGCAGGCCATCGACACCGGCCGCTTTCGCGTTCGCCGCGAATCGCTCCCAGCCGTAGTACTCGACCGGATTGAGATAACCCATCAGGACGACCGGCGTGGTCGGATCGACGTTGCGGAATTCGCTCACGATGGCGAGCGTGCGATCCAGCGTCATGCCGCGCTCGAGGGCGCGCTCGCTCGACTTCTGGATCACCGGACCATCGGCCATCGGGTCGGAGAACGGCATGCCGAGCTCAAGCAGGTCGGCACCGCCATCGACCAGCGCGTGCAGGATCCCGGCCATCCAGTCGGGATGCGGGTCTCCCGCCGTCACGAACGGGATCAGGCCGGGGCGACCGGCCGCCTTCAGTGCGGCCATGCGGGTCTCGATGCGCGTGCTCACAGCTTCATGCCCTCGCGCTTGGCGATCGTGTAGATGTCCTTGTCGCCGCGACCGGACAGGTTGACGAGCACGAGCTTGTCCTTCGGCAGATCGCGCGCGAGCTTGATGCCCTGAGCGACCGCATGGCTGGATTCCAGCGCGGCGAGGATGCCTTCGCTGCGCGCGAGCTGATGGAACGCCGCCATCGCCTCGTCGTCGGTGACGCCGACGTAGTTCGCGCGACCGATGTCCTTCAGCCACGCATGCTCGGGGCCGACGCCGGGATAGTCGAGGCCGGCCGAGACCGAATGCGTATCGCGCACCTGGCCGTTTTCGTCGCAGAGCAGATAGGTGCGATTGCCATGCAGAACCCCCGGACGGCCGGCAACCAGCGAGGCGGCGTGCATCCCCGAACCGATGCCCTCGCCCGCCGCTTCGGCGCCGTAGATCGCGACATCGCGGTCGTTGAGGAACGGGTGGAACAGGCCGATCGCATTCGAACCGCCACCGACGCAGGCAACCAGGGCATCCGGCAGGCGGCCGTATTCCGCCAGCATCTGCGCGCGCGCTTCGCGACCGCAGACGGCGTTGAAATCGCGCACCAACGTCGGATACGGATCGGGGCCGGCCACGGTACCGATGATGTAGAACGTGTTCGCGACGTTCGTGACCCAGTCGCGCATCGCTTCGTTCAACGCATCCTTCAGCGTCTGCGAACCGCTGGTCACCGGTACCACGGTCGCGCCCAGCAGCTTCATGCGATAGACATTGATCGCCTGACGCTCGATGTCGGTCGCGCCCATGTAGACCACGCACTCGAGCCCGAGTCGCGCCGCCACCGTCGCGCTGGCGACACCGTGCTGACCTGCACCGGTCTCGGCGATGATGCGGGTCTTGCCCATGCGCTTGGCGAGCATGCCCTGGCCGATGGTGTTGTTGATCTTGTGCGCGCCGGTGTGGTTCAGGTCTTCGCGCTTCAGCAGGATCTGCGCGCCGCCGACGGCCTTCGACAGCCCCCGCGCGTGATAGATCGGACTCGGACGTCCGACGTAATGGCGATAGTCGTCATCGAGTTCGGCGATGAAGTCGGGATCGTGCTTGAGCTTGGCGTACGCCTCGGCGAGTTCGGCCAGAGGCGCCATCAGCGTGTCGGCGACGAATCGTCCGCCATACGGCCCGAAATGCCCGCGCGCGTCCGGCATGGACATCAAATCGTCGGGGCGGCTGGAGTCAATCGGTTCGGACACGGAAAACCTCGTCGGCGAAGCGTCGCATTTTTGCATGATCCTTGATCCCCGGCGCGGATTCGATGCCAGAGGCCACGTCGACCGCGTAAGGTCGCACTTGCCGCACCGCCGCAGCGACGGTTTCCGGCATCAAGCCACCCGCGAGGATCAGGGGCGCGGGCAGCGCGTGCGGGATGCGCGACCAGTCGAACACTTGACCCGTACCGCCCGCCGCGGCGCCACCGTGGCTGTCGAACACGAATCCGGCGCAACCGGCGTCTGCGAACGATCGCAGAAAGTCCGTCAACGCGGCGTCGCCCAGCGCGCCCATCGGCACCGCCTTCAGCCAGGGACGACGGAACGAAGCGCAGAACTCCGGTGTCTCGTCGCCGTGGAATTGCAGGAGCATGCGCGGCGCACGCGCGAGGATCGCCGCAATGTCGTCGGCGGCGTGGTCGCGAAACAAAGCGACCGGCGTCACGAATGCCGGTACCGCGGCGATCAGCGCGTCGGCTTGCGCCGGCTCGATCCGACGTGAACTGCCGGCGGCGAAGATGAAGCCGAGCGCATCGGCACCGACGGATGCCGCGGCGCCGACGTCGTCCACGCGGGTGAATCCGCAGAACTTGATGCGCGTCCTCACTGCGACACCTCGTCCGGCAGTCCGTAGCGGCGATCGTAGCGCGGCCCGATGAAGACCAGTCCCTCGGGCGGCGCGGTGACGCCGGCAAGCGTGCGGTCGCGCGCCGCCAGCACCTCGCTGATCCAGTCGGCCGGCCTCTCGCCATGCCCGACCATCATCAGGCTGCCCACGATGTTGCGCACCATGTGGTGCAGGAAGCCATTCGCCTCGATGTCCATGTGGATCAGGTCGGCGTCGCGCGTGAACTCGACGCGGCGCAGGTCGCGCACCGGCGAATGCGCCTGGCAGGCGACGGTGCGGAAACTGGTGAAGTCGTGGATGCCGATCAGACTGCGACTGGCCGCCTGCATCGCCGCGTGATCGAGCGGCTTCCGGATCCAGGACAAGCGCTCGCGGCCGATCGCCGGGCGCACCAGACGGTTGACGATGGTGTAGCGATAACGTCGCGCCTGTGCCGAGAAGCGCGCATGGAAGTCGTCCGCGACCGGCAACACCCAGCGCGCCACCGCAGACTTCGGCAGGTGCGTGTTCGTTCCCAGCAACCAGGCACGCTCGACGCGACGGGCATCGCTGTCGAAATGCACGACCTGGAACGCCGCGTGGACGCCGGCGTCGGTGCGACCTGCAGCGGTCACCGCGATCGGATGGTGCGCGACCTTGGCGATGGCGGCTTCCAGCGTCGCCTGCACGCTGACGCGATCACGCTGCGTCTGCCAGCCGTGGAAACGCGAGCCGTCGTACTCCACGGCCATGGCGTATCGCGTCATCGCGTGCACCCCGTGCGGGCGCGCTGGAGATTTCCGTTTGCCATGGCGATGCCGAAAATGCGAAGGGGCCGGAGTTTACCGGCCCCCACCTGCATTCGGATGAACCGGGTTGTCTACCTGATTTCGGACAGGAGCTTCTTCGCCTCGGCCTGCTGCGCCTCGCTGCCCTCGGCCACGACTTCTTCGAGCATGCTGCGCGCGCCGTCGGCGTCACCCATGTCGAGGTAGGCGCGGGCCAGGTCGATCTTGGTCGCGACGGCATCGTCGCCGAGGAAATCGTCCTTGATCGCCGCCATCTGCTGCGTGGCCGAATCCAGTGCCGGCGCCTCGATGGACGGCGCCTGCAGATCGACACCGAAGTCGCCGGCAGGCATTTCGAAAGAAATCTCGTCCGGCTTCATCGACGACGGAGCATCGAGATCGAAGTCGAAGGACAGGTCCTGCTTCGCTGCGGCCGGCGCTGCATCGCGCTTGGCGGTATCGTCGATCAGGTTGAAATCGAAGCGTT
>DATMVT010000087.1:0-2834 GCA_035562895.1 Patescibacteria group bacterium
CGATGCGAAGAACACGCGATCGTTGCGCTCGTCGATCGCGAGCAGGTTGTCGACCACCCAGGCTTCCGGCGTCAGCGCATGCTTGAGCGCACCATCGCGGCCATGCAGGTACAGGCGCATGAAGCCGTCGCGCTCGCTCGCCCAGACGAAATCGCCGCTGTCGAGGAAGCGCAGGTCATCGTGCAGATTCAGCCAGGTCTCGCTGGTTTCGCTCAACAAGGTGCTGATGCGGCCATCGCGCGCGTGCCAGGCGCGCAACTCGAGTCGGCGCTGGTTGCGTGCCTGCACCTGGAAACTCAACGCGCTGCTGTCCGCAAACCAGCGGGCGCGCGCCAGGTAGACGTCGGTGTCGGTACCCAGGTCGACCCAGCGCGTTCTGACGGCGGATGGCAACAGCGCGGCGCCGGCACCGGTGTCGGCGATGGCCGCAGGTGCAGACTCGCCGACGTTCACGACACCGAGCTTGATCGTCGCATTCGCCTGCCCGGCGGCCGGGTAGCGCTGTTCGACCACGGTGGTGTCTTCGGCATTGATCTCGAAACGGCGCTGCACCGGGACCGGTGATTCGTCGACCCGCGCGAACGCGATCATCGCGTCGTCCGGCGACCACCAGTGGCCATCGAATCGGGCCATTTCTTCCTGCGCGATGAACTCGGCGACGCCATTGCTGATCAGGCCGCCACCGTCATGCGTCAGCTGGATCGATCGATCGGTCTTGAGTTCGATCGCCCACAGGTTCTGGTTGCGCACGAAGCTGACGTAGCGGCCCATCGGCGAGACCTTGGCGTCGGTCGCGAATCCGAGTTCCTTGCTGGTGAGCTTGCGCACGCGATTCGACTGCTGCGTTTCGTCGGCACGCAGGTCGTACAGGAACAATTCGCCGTTGAGCGGAAACAGCAGCATCGCGCCATCGGGCGAGAACGCATATTCGATGATGCCTTTCTGGCTGGCCTTGCGAGCACGTTCGCGCTTGGCTTTTTCCTCGTCGGACAACTGCTCGCCCTCGGGCATCAGCACCTTGGAATCGACCAGCAGCCGCGTCTGCTTCGATGCGATGTCGTATTCCCACAGGTCGAGCTGGAACTGGTCGCTGTCCTTGCCGCGCAGGAAAGTCACGCGCGTGCCATCCGGCGAGACCTTGAGGCTTTCCGGTCCCGGTCCAGCCAGGGCCGGCGCATCGTGGATGCGTTCGATCGTCAGTTCTTCAGCGTGCAAGGTCGTCATGGGCCACACCATCGCACTGGCCAGCACGGCCGCGTTGAACAGATTGCGCATCGGAATGCTCTCACGGGGGACGCGGCTTTCTAGCACCGCCGGCGTGAACGCGGAAGCGAAGCCGGGCCGAGACGTGCTGCCGCCGGGCGCAAGCGCTCGAACGCGACACGATGAACCTGAGAAGCCGGGCTACTTGCCGATGCAGAAGCTCGAGAAGATCACGCCGAGCAGGTCGTCGGAACGGAACTCGCCGGTGATCTCGGACAGCGACTGCTGGGCAAGACGGAGTTCTTCGGCGACCAGTTCGCCGGCGCGATCGATCACCAGTCGCGTGCGTGCGTGCGCGAGCAAGTCGCGAACCTGGCGCAAGGCATCGACGTGGCGGGCGCGCGCACTGAAGCTGCCTTCGCTGCCGTCGCCGGATCCGGCATGTCGGCGGATCGCGGCGCGCAATGCATCGAGGCCGGCACCGGTGGTTGCGGACACATGCAGATGTTCGATCGCGTCGACCGCTGTCCCGCCGCTGCGATCGGCCAGATCGGACTTGTTGTGCACGACCAGCACCGCGGCGCCAGCGGGCACTTCGGCGCACAAGGCGTCGATGCGCGCTTCGTCGTCGGGCGCCAGGACGAGGATCGCGAGGTCGGCGCGCGCCAGCTCGCCGCGTGCGCGACGGATGCCTTCGGTCTCGATCACGTCCGGCGATTCGCGCAGGCCGGCGGTGTCGACCAAGGTGATCTCGACGCCGTCGATGTGCACCGCTTCGCGCAGCAGGTCGCGGGTGGTGCCGGCGATGTCGGTGACGATGGCGCGATCATCGCCGGCGAGCGCGTTCAGCAGGCTCGACTTGCCGGCGTTCGGCGCGCCAATGATCACCGCGTGCAAGCCGTCGCGCAGGCGCTGGCCGCGTTCGGCTTCAAGCAACAGTCCGTCCAGCTGGCGGGCCAGGGCATCGAGTTTCGCCAGGATCTGGCCGTCGCCGAGGAAGTCGATTTCCTCTTCCGGGAAATCGATCGCGGCCTCGACATGCAGGCGTGCATCGATCAGTGATTGCAGCAGCACGTGGACGCGCGCCGAAAACGCACCCTGCAGCGAGCGCAACGCGGCGCGCGCCTGCGCTTCCGATTGTGCGGCGATCAGGTCGGCGATGGCCTCGGCCTGGGCGAGGTCGATCTTGCCGTTGAGGAAGGCGCGCTCCGAGAACTCGCCGGCACGGGCATGACGCGCGCCCAGTTCGATGCAGCGTGCCAGCAGTCGCGCCAGCACCACCGGCGCACCGTGGATCTGCAGTTCGACGACGTCCTCGCCGGTGAACGAATGCGGCCCCGGAAACCAGAGCACGAGACCGCGGTCGATCCATTCACCCCGGGCATCGCACAGCGCCGCATAGTGCGCATGCCGCGGCTGCAGTTCGATCGATGCGAGTTTCCGGGCGATCGTGGCGGCGTCGGCGCCGGACAGGCGCACGATGCCGATTCCGCCCGCACCGGGCGCCGTCGCGATCGCCGCGATGGTGGCACCCGGCGCCATGGCGTCAGGCGGCGGCCGCCTTGTCGCCGGCCTCGATGCGCTTGGTGATGATCCACTGCTGCGCCAGACCGAGCGCGCCGTTGATGGTC
>DATMVT010000088.1:0-2699 GCA_035562895.1 Patescibacteria group bacterium
CGTCGTACGAAGGCCGCACTTCGATGCCGACGCCGGTGGCCGACGCCGCAGGCGTGCGCACCGAGGTCGCCGGACCGGCGACGATCCACGACCGCGTGCGGCTCCTGGGCCGCGTCGTGATGAACGCCAACCGGTTCGCCGAAGTGCGTGCCCGATTCGAAGGGCCGGTTCGCGAGGTACGTGTGGCACTGGGCGACACGGTGAAAGCCGGCCAAACGTTGGCCATCATCGAGAACCGCGAGAGTCTGCGGACTTTCCCCGTGACGGCGCCGTTCGGCGGCGTCGTGCTGGCGCGTCACACCAATGTGGGCGACGTGGCCGGCAACGAGCCGTTGTTCGAGATCGCCGATCTGTCCTCTCTGTGGGTGGAATTCAATGTGTTCGGCGCCGATGCGGTCCGTCTCGCCGCGGGTCAACCGGCACGGGTGACTGCAACCGTCGGTGAGTTGAGCGCGGAAACGACGCTGGAGCGCATGCTCCCCTTGGCGAGCAGTGCCAGCCAGTCCGTGGTCGCCCGCGCCGTGCTGCCCAATCCGGACGGCCGCTGGCGGCCAGGCATGGCCGTGCAGGGAGAGGTCACGGTCGCGACTCGCGAAGCGCCCCTGGCTGTGAAGCGCATCGGACTGCAGAGGTTCCGCGACTTCACGGTTGTGTTCGCCCGAGTCCGCGACACCTACGAGGTGCGCATGCTCGAGCTGGGTGATCAGGACGACGAGCATGTCGAAGTGCTGGAGGGTCTGAATGCCGGCACGGAGTACGTGACCGAGCAGAGCTTCCTGATCAAGGCCGACATCGACAAGTCCGGCGCCAGCCACGACCACTGAGGAGCCCGCCATGCTTGAACGCATCATTCGGGCCGCCATCGCGCATCGATGGCTGGTCCTGCTGCTCGTGCTCGTCCTGTCGGGTCTCGGGCTCTGGAGCTATCAGCGCCTGCCGATCGACGCCGTTCCGGACATCACCAACGTCCAGGTGCAGATCAATACCGAAGCACCGGGCTACTCGCCGTTGGAGTCGGAACAGCGCCTGACCTATCCGATCGAGACCGCGCTCGCGGGACTCGCGCGCCTCGAGTACACGCGGTCGATTTCGCGCTACGGGCTGTCGCAGGTGACGGCCGTGTTCGAAGACGGCACCGACGTCTACTTCGCGCGCCAGCAGGTCGCTGAGCGACTTCAGTCGGCGAAGGGCCAGCTTCCGCCCGGGGTGGAGCCCAGTCTCGGTCCCGTCGCGACCGGTCTCGGCGAGATATTCATGTACACGGTGGAGGCCGAACCGGGTGCGTCGCGTCCGGATGGCGCGCCATGGACACCGACGGATCTGCGCACGCTTCAGGACTGGGTCGTGCGTCCGCAGCTGCGCAATCTCCAAGGCGTGACCGAGGTGAACACGGTGGGCGGCCACGTGCGACAAATCCACGTCACACCCAACCCGGCGCAACTCGTGGCTTACGGATTGACGCTGCGCGACCTGCTCGACGCCCTGGCGCGGAACAACGCCAATTCCGGTGCGGGCTACATCGAACGATCGGGCGAGCAGTACCTGATCCGCGTGCCTGGCCAGATCGCTGCTACCGACGAATTGCCCGAGATCGTGGTGGCTCAGCGCGACGGTTTGCCTATTCGTCTGGGCGAAGTTGCCGACGTGGTCGAAGGCAGCGAATTGCGCACGGGTGCGGCGACCGAAAACGGCCGCGAGATCGTCCTCGGCACGGTGTTCATGTTGGTCGGCGAAAACAGCCGCGCCGTGGCCCGACGCGCAGCGGAGCGCCTGGATCAGGTCAACGCGAGCCTGCCCGAGGGCGTGCGCGCGACGGCGGTCTACGATCGAACCGAGTTGGTCGACCGCACGATCGAGACCGTGCGCACCAACCTGTGGGAAGGCGCGTTGCTGGTCATTGCCGTGCTGTTCTTGCTGCTCGGCAATCTGCGGGCGGCGCTGATCACGGCCGCGGTCATTCCGTTGACGATGCTGATGACCCTGACCGGCATGGTGCAGAACAAGGTGTCCGGCAATCTGATGAGCCTCGGCGCACTGGACTTCGGCTTGATCGTCGACGGCGCCGTGATCATCGTCGAGAACTGCCTGCGGCGATTCGGCGAAGCCCAGCACCACCATGGGCGTTTGCTGACGCGTGACGAACGCTTCGAACTCGCCGCAAGCGCCAGCACCGAGGTGATCAAGCCGAGCCTGTTCGGCGTGGTCATCATCACGGCGGTCTATCTGCCGATCTTCGCCCTCAGTGGCGTCGAGGGGAAAATGTTCCACCCGATGGCGTTCACTGTCGTCATCGCGCTGGTCGCGGCGATGGTGCTCTCGTTGACCTTCGTGCCGGCCGCAGTGGCCTTGTTCGTGACCGGCAAGGTGGCCGAGAAGGACAACGTCGTCATGGCAGCAGCCAAGCAGGGTTACGCCCCGTTGCTGCAGGCGGCGCTCAGGTTGCGCTGGCTGGTGGTGGCCGCAGCTGCCGTCCTGGTGGGCCTGAGCGCGCTGCTTGCCACGCGACTGGGCAGCGAGTTCATCCCGAGTCTGGATGAAGGCGACATCGCGCTGCATGCCCTGCG
This sequence comes from Patescibacteria group bacterium, assembly GCA_035562895.1. GTDB lineage: Bacteria > Pseudomonadota > Gammaproteobacteria > Xanthomonadales > Ahniellaceae > JADKHK01. The sequence goes on from DATMVT010000088.1 coordinate 2,565, forward strand.
CATTCCCGGCACGGGTTTGGAACAGGCGATTGGCATGCAGACCCAGCTGGAGGCACGCATCAAGCAGTTCCCGGAGGTCGACAAGGTCGTCGCGAAGATCGGCACGGCCGATGTGGCCACCGACCCGATGCCGCC
>DATMVT010000089.1:0-7338 GCA_035562895.1 Patescibacteria group bacterium
ACCGGCGTCGGCTACCGCTTCCAACCCTGATTCCCGCCACGAGTCCATCATGAAATCCTCGCGTTCCGCCCTGGTCCTCGCGGCCCTCGGCATCGTCTACGGCGACATTGGCACCAGCCCGCTGTACGCCTTCAAGGAAGCCTTCACGCCCGGCCACGGCCTCACGCCCACGCCGGAACATGTGCTGGTCACGCTGTCGGCGCTGTTCTGGGCCGTCACGCTCGTCATTTCGATCAAATACGTCTGGGTGGTGCTGCGCCATGACAACGACGGCGAAGGCGGCGTGCTGGCGCTGACCGCACTCGCGCATCGCGCCAGCCAATCGCATCCGCGACTCTCTGCCGGCGTCATCGTACTCGGCGTGTTCGCGGCGGCACTGTTCTACGGCGACGCCATCATCACGCCCGCCATCTCGGTGCTGTCGGCGATCGAAGGCGTGGCGGTGGCCGCACCGGCGCTGTCGCATTGGGTGTTGCCGATCACCCTCGGCATCCTCGTCGGCCTGTTCCTGGTGCAGCGTCATGGCACCGGTCGGGTCGGGGCCTCGTTCGGACCGGTCACGCTGCTGTGGTTCGCGACGCTCGGCGTGCTGGGGTTCATCAGCATCGCGGAGACGCCGGCCGTGCTCGCTGCGCTCGATCCGCGCCATGCGTTGCAGTTCGCGCTGGAACATCCGGGGGCCGCCTTCGTGCTGATGAGTGCGGTGTTTCTCGCCTTGACCGGCGGCGAAGCCCTGTATGCGGACATGGGCCATTTCGGCGCCTGGCCGGTGCGCGTGGCCTGGTATGGACTGGTCTGCCCGGCCCTGCTGCTGAACTACTTCGGCCAGGGTGCACTGGTGATGCGTGATCCGGCCGCCGCCGCGAATCCGTTCTATGCCTTGGCGCCGGACGGGTTCCTGTGGCCGCTGGTCGCACTCGCCGCAGCGGCGACCGTGATCGCTTCACAAGCGACGATCTCGGGCGCGTATTCGATCACGCTGCAGGCGTCGCGCCTCGGCTACCTGCCGCGCATCCGCCTGTTGCACACCTCCGACACCGAACGCGGCCAGATCTACGTGCCTGCGGTGAACTGGCTCATGCTCGGCGGCGTGTTGCTGCTCGTGGTCGCATTCGGTTCATCGAGTGCCTTGGCTGCCGCGTATGGCATCGCCGTGTCCGGCACGATGATCGTGACGACGCTGCTGACCGCCGTCATCGCAGCGCAACGGCGCGCGAAGCGTCGCCTCGTCCTGATCGCCTTCCTCGCGCTCGTTTTCCTGGTCGAGTGCGTGTTCTTCGGATCGAACGCGATGAAGTTCCTGCACGGCGGCTGGTTCCCGCTGGCACTCGGCGCGCTGATCTTCGTGCTGCTGACGACGTGGCGCCGCGGCAGCGCACTGGTGGCGGAAGAACGTACGCGTCTGGACCTGCCGATGGACGGCTGCGCCGCTGCGCTGGTCGCCGGCGTTGCCCGCGTGCCCGGCACCGCGGTCTACCTGAACTCCGATCCGGGTCGTGTGCCGAGTGCGTTGCTGCATGGCCTGAAGCACTTCAAGGTGTTGCACCAGCGCGTGCTGTTCGTGCACATCGAGTTCCTGGAGACGCCCTACGCGCGACCCGAAGAGCGCGTGACCGCGGTGGCGCTCGGCGGCGACATGCATGACGTACGCGTGCGCTTCGGCTTTCGCGAGGAACCCGACCTGCCGAAGGCGCTGCGTCAGCTCGATGCGTCCTACGGCGTCGCCGCCGACCTCGCCGTCACCTACGTGGTCGCCCGTTCCAGCATCGCCAACGGCCCGGGCCGCCTGCCCGCGTGGCGCGCCAGCCTGTATGCCGCGATGAGCCGCCAGGCCGACGACCCCGGCTCCTACTTCGCGCTGCCGGCCAATCAGGTCGTCGAACTCGGAACGAGGGTGTTGCTGTGAACGGATCGGGCAAGCCTGTCCAGATGTCGCGTGTTGACATGCCGATCACCAAGCCTCTGGAAATCGGGCATTTCAGACACTATGTTTCATCCACAACTCATCCGCTGGGAGCGCGATTTGGTTCGCGACCACCCTTTGGGCGAGAACACCGGCCTCGCGCCGGTGTTGTCGTTTCTGGGGGTCGACATTGCGCACGATCGCGAATGTCGACGGCTACAACCTGTTCTTCCGCGGCCTCAAGAACACGGCCTACAAATGGCTGGACTTGGTTGCACTGATCGAGTCCATTCTGCGCACCCAAGACCCGAGTTTACAGCTTGGGCGCCACGCAAGATCGACCCGCCCAACAAGCTCGACCGCGTCGAGATCTGGCGGCTGGAAGAGAAAGAAACCGACGTCAATCTCGCGCTTCAGCAAAATCGAAGGGGGCTCAAGACAGCGGCCTCCCAATCTCGGACTCTCCAAGCTCGCGCACTGGACGCGACACGAAATCAAGAATGCCGAACTGGCCGCCTGCCAGCTGCCGACGCGCGTGCCGACGAACAAGAAGCCCATCGAAAAACCGGACTATTGGTAGTCAGTACGCAAACTCCCGATACACCGGATCGACGGAGCCTTTCCATTCGCCGTGGAAGAGTTCGAGTTTGCGTTCGGCCGGGGTCTGGTTGGCCTGGGCGAATTCGATCAGGGGTTCGAGGAACAGGGATTCGTCGATGCCGCGGGTGTTGAGGCGGGCGCGGCGCTTGAGGCCGTAGGCGGCGATCTTCAGGGCTTCCAGCGCCAGGTCGCGGGCGGTGCCGTTGCGGAACGGCGTCTTCAGCGCGAGCTTCGGCACGCCGTTGCGCAGGGCCTCGCGTTCTTCCAGCGTGAAGTCCTTGACCAGATCCCAGGCGGCATCGAGCGCGGTCTGGTCATACAGCAGTCCGACGAAGAAGGCCGGGAGCGCGCACAGGCGATTCCAGGGGCCGCCGTCGGCGCCGCGCATTTCCAGGTATTTCTTCAAGCGCACTTCCGGGAACGCGGTGGTGAGATGGTCGTTGAAGTCCTTGAGGGTCGGCTTCTCGCCCGGCAGCACGTCGAGCTTGCCGGCGAGGAAGTCGCGGAAACTCTTGCCGCTGGCGTCGATGTAGGTCCCATCGCGATAGACGAAATACATCGGCACGTCGAGGATGTAGTCGACATAGCGTTCGTAACCGAAACCTTGGTCGAACACGAAGCCGAGCATGCCGGTACGGTCCGGGTCGGTGTCGCTCCAGACATTCGAGCGGAAACTGAGGAAGCCGTTCGGCTTGCCTTCGGTGAACGGCGAATCGGCGAACAACGCGGTCGCGATCGGTTGCAGCGCCAGCGACACGCGGAACTTCTGGATCATGTCGGCTTCGCTGCCGTAGTCGAGGTTCACCTGCACGGTGCAGGTGCGCTGCATCATGTCGAGGCCGAGACTGCCGCGCTTCGGCATGTACTCGCGCATGATCTTGTAGCGACCCTTCGGCATCCACGGCAGTTCGTCGCGGCGCCACTTCGGGTTGAAGCCCATGCCGAGGAAGCCGAGCCCGAGCTGGTCGCCGATCTGCTTGCACTCGCGCAGGTGTGCGTCGACTTCGCAGCACGTCTGATGGATGGTTTCGAGCGGCGCACCCGACAGCTCGAACTGTCCCGCCGGCTCCAGCGACACCGACGCCAGACCCTTGGTCAAGGCAATCGGATGGCCATTTTCCAGAAACGGCGTCCAGCCGAACTCGCGCGCCATGCCTTCGAGCAAGGCGCGGATGCCGCGCGGTCCTTCGTACGGCGGCGCACGCAGGTCTTCGAGCTGATAGACGAACTTCTCGTGTTCGGTGCCGATGCGCCAATCGGCGATCGGCTTCTCGCCGCTGGCAAGGAAGTCGATCAGGTCCTGCTTCGACTGGATGAACGCGGACGCGCCCTGGCTGGGATTCGACACATCAGACTCCTTGACGACGCAGGACCAGACCGGCCGCAGTCGTGAATCTTCCCAGATGCGGGGTGACGGCGCGATTGCAAGGGATCAGCGCGCGAACCACGGCTTCGGGTCGAGCGGTCGACCCTGATGGCGCAACTCGACGTAGAGCCCCGCCTGCGTCGCGCCGCCACTGGCGCCAACCGTACTGATGACATCCCCGGCCGCGACCCAGTCGCCGACATCCTTGAGCAAGGATTCGTTCTGCGCATAGAGACTCATGTAGCCGTCGCCGTGATCGAGGATCAGCAGCAGACCGAAACCTTTCAGCCAGTCCGCGAAGGCCACGCGCCCGGGCGCGACGGCATGCACCTCGTCACCGGCTTCGGCACCGAGCAGCCAGCCTTCGCTCAGTCGGCCCGGCCCGATGCCTTGCCCGAACGCGACGCTGACGCTGCCGGCATGCGGTCGGCGCAGGCGTCCCTTCAACGTCGCGAACGGTCGCGACGCTTCGATCTGCTTCGGAATGTCGGCGAAGATGTCGCGCAATTCCGCGAGCAGACGCAGCAGGTCCTGTTCGTCCCGGCCCAGCGCCGCGAGGCGGGATTCGCCCGCCTTCAACTGGGCGTCGAAGCCGGCCAGCACCGCTTCGCGCTGCACGCGATCGGCCGCCAGCTCCGCCGACTGCGCATGCTCCTTGTCCTGTTCGGCCGCCAGCGTCGCCCGGGTCGCGGCGATCGCCTTCTCGATCTCGAGCAGTCCCGCCAACTCCGCCATCAGTCGCTCGACGCGATGCAGGCGGTCGCGCTGCAGGTAGCGGTAGTACGCCAGCGCGCGACTGCTGTCGCTGATGCGATCGCGCGCCAGCAGCGCTTTCAGCGATTCGCCGCGACCGATCAGGTAGACCGAGCGCAGCAGGTCCGCGAGCGTGTCGCGGTGGTGGCCAAGCGCGCCCTGGAGCACGACACGCTCGGCTTCGCGTTCGGCCAGCAGGCGATTCTGCGCATCGATGCCGGCTTCGAGTTCGCGCAGGCGCCGCGCGCTGTCGCTGACTCGGGTATCGATCTCGCGCAGCGCCGCCACACCCTCGTCGCGCTGCCCCGCGATCTCGGCGCGTGCAGCAGCCAGCGCCGCGATCTCGGTGCGCAAGGCCTCGAGACGGGCCTGGGCCGCGGCCTCGCGTTCGACGTTCTGCGGCGCCACCACGGCCGCGAACGCATTCGCGGCCATCAGCAGCGCGAGCGCCGCGATTGCGCGCACTCAGGCGCTCCCGACGATCAACGAGTTCCCGGTCATCTCGACCGGCTGCGGCAAGTCGAGCAACTGCAGGATCGTCGGCGCCAGGTCGCAGAGTGCGCCATGACGCAGCGTTGCGGCATGTCCGACCAGCACCATCGGCACCGGTCCGACGGTGTGCTGCGTATGCGGTTCGCCGGTCGCGGGATCGCGCATCAGTTCCAGATTGCCGTGGTCGGCGGTGACGATCATCGCGCCACCGACCGCGTCGATCGCCGCGCGGATCTCGCCCAACGCATGATCGACCGCTTCCGCCGCCTCGATCGCGGCCGCGAAAATCCCGGTGTGACCGACCATGTCCGGGTTCGCGATGTTGCAGACGATCAGGTCATAGCGACCGGAGCGAATCGCGGCGGCGAGTTTCGCCGTCAGCTCGGGACAACTCATCTCCGGCTGCAGGTCGTAGGTCGCGACCTTGGGTGAAGGCACCAGAATGCGATCTTCGCCAGCAAACGCGTCTTCGCGACCACCGTTGAGGAAGAAGGTGACGTGCGCGTATTTCTCGGTCTCGGCGATGCGCAACTGCTTCAGACCGTGCGACGAAATCACTTCCGGCAAGGTCTTCGCCATGCCCTGCGGCAGGTAGGCAACGGCCGTGACCGGCAGGTCGGCGGCGTATTCGGTCAGGGTCACGTAGGCCGACAGCGCGATCGCCCGCGGCCTCGCGAAGCCGTCGAAGTCTTCGCGCACGAAGGCGCGCGTCAGTTCGCGCGCACGATCGGCACGGAAATTCAGGAACACGACGGCATCACCGTCGGCGCAGCGCGCGCCACCACCGACCACGGTCGGCTTGACGAATTCGTCGGTCTCGCCACGCGCATACGCGGCATCGAGCGCGGCCATCGCGTCGCCCGCATGGAACTCGGCCTGCGCCTCGGTGATGGCGCGATACGCCGGTTCGACGCGCTCCCAGCGGTTGTCGCGATCCATGGCGTAGTAACGCCCGATCACGGTGGCGATGCGCGCACCCGGCAACGCGCGGCACTGGGCGTCGATCCGCTGCAGTGACGCCGCCGCACTCTGCGGCGGCGTGTCGCGGCCGTCGGTGAAGGCGTGCACCGCGATGGACGTCACGCCCGCCGCGGCGGCCGCATCGAGGAAGGCGAGCACATGGGATTCATGCGCATGCACGCCACCCGGCGACATCAGGCCGAAGACGTGCAGCGTGCGGCCCGTCGCCTTGACCGCGTCGAACGCGCTGACGAGCGCAGCATTGCGCCCGAAACTGCCGTCGCGGATGGCCTGGTCGATGCGCGTCAGTTCCTGGTAGACGACGCGACCGGCGCCGATGTTCATGTGTCCGACTTCGGAATTGCCCATCTGATCGTCGGGCAGGCCGACGTGTTCGCCATGCGTGTCGATCAGCGTATGCGGGCATTCCGCGAGCAGGCGCCGCCAGTTCGGCAGGTTCGCCTGCGCGATCGCATTCCATTCGGTTTCGACGCGATGGCCCCAGCCATCGAGAATCAGCAGCAACACGGGTTTCGGCACGGACACGTCGAGTTTCCGGAAGGATGAGTGCGCGCATTCTACCGGCCGTCCGTCCATGACCGATGGGCTAGATCTAAACCCTGCGCGGTGGCGCGGCATCTGAGCCCGGGCAACCCACCCAGGAGAGTCCCATGCGTCGCATCCCGCTTGCCGTACTGATCAGCGCCCTGTTCGCCACCGTCGCCGTTGCCGGCGGCCCCGAGCACGACGGCCATCATCGCGGTGACGTCAGCAAGGTCAACCGCAGCATCCAGATCGGTGACGGCGAACGCGCCGGCGATGTCGAGTCGGTCAACGGCTCGATCACGATCGGCGACGACGCCATCGTCGAGAGCGCCGGGACCGTGAACGGCTCGGTGCGCATCGGCGCCAACGGCCAGGCCAAGGCGCTCGAGACCGTCAACGGCAGTGTCTCGGTCGGTGCCAAGACTATCGTGCAAGAGGGGATCGAGACCGTCAACGGCGCGATCACGCTCGCCGACGACGCCGCCAGCCTCGACAAGGTCGAGACCGTCAACGGCCGCATCGAACTGGGCGCGCGCGCCCGCGCCGGTGCCGGCATCGAACTGGTGAACGGCGACGTCGAACTGAAGGACGCAGCGCACGTGACCGGCGACATCGTCGTGCGCAAGCCGACGATGTCCGGCTGGTTCGGCAAGCCGGGCAAGCCGCCGCGCGTCATCCTCGGGCCGAACACGGTCGTGAACGGCAATCTCGTGTTCGA
>DATMVT010000090.1:0-8371 GCA_035562895.1 Patescibacteria group bacterium
GATTTCAGCAAGTTCGGCGCGATCGAGACGAAGCCGCTGGCGCGCATCAAGAAAATCTCCGGCGCGAATCTCGCGCGCAACTGGGCGATGATTCCGCACGTCACCCAATTCGACGACGCCGACATCACCGAGCTCGAAGCCTTCCGCGTCCAGCTCAACAAGGAAAACGAGAAGGCCGGCATGAAACTCACCATGCTCGCCTTCCTGATGAAGGCCGCGGTCGCCGGCCTGAAGAAATTCCCGGACTTCAATGCCTCGCTCGACGCGTCGGGCGAGCAACTGACGCTGAAGCAGTATTTCCACATCGGCTTCGCCGCGGATACACCGAATGGTCTGGTCGTGCCGGTGATCCGCGACGTCGACCAGAAAGGCGTGTTCGCGCTCGCGAAGGAAACCGCGGAACTCGCCGCGAAGGCGCGCGAAGGCAAACTCGGCCCGGCCGACATGCAGGGCGGTTGTTTCTCGATCAGCTCGCTCGGCGGCATTGGCGGCACCGCGTTCACGCCGATCATCAACGCGCCGGAAGTCGCCATCCTCGGCGTCTCCAAGTCGGCGATGAAGCCGGTCTGGAATGGCAGCAGTTTCGACGCACGCCTGATCCTGCCGCTGTCGCTCAGCTACGACCACCGCGTCATCGACGGTGCCGCCGCCGCGCGCTTCACCGCGTTTCTGTCGCAACTGCTCGCCGACTTCCGTCGGGCGATGTTGTGAGCGGAGGACCGACCATGGCGAACACGATCGAAGTGAACGTCCCCGACCTCGGCGGCAGCAGCGAGGTGCCGGTCATCGAAGTGCTGGTCAAGGTCGGCGACACGATCAAGAAGGACCAGGGACTGGTCACGCTGGAATCGGACAAGGCGACGATGGAAGTCCCGTCGAGCGCGGCCGGCGTCGTGCGCGAGTTGCGCGTGAAGCTCGGCGACAAGCTGAGCGAGGGCATGGTGGTGGCGGTGTTGGAAATGGCGGCTTCCGCGTCCCCCGCAAACCCTGCGGTAGGAGCGAGCCCCAGCTCGCGACCTTCCGTCGCTGATGGTCGCGAGCCAGGGCTCGCTCCTGCGGAAACGCCCAAGGCCGCGGCAGTGTCCGGCCGAAAGGCCGACATCGACTGCCAGATCGTGGTGATCGGTGCGGGTCCGGGCGGTTACAGCGCGGCGTTTCGCGCGGCTGATCTGGGCCAGAACGTCGTGCTGATCGAACGCTATGCCGAACTCGGCGGCGTCTGCCTCAACGTCGGCTGCATCCCGTCGAAGGCGTTGCTGCATGCGGCGAAGGTGATCGACGAGGCCAGCCACGCCAGCGACTTCGGCATCAGTTTTGGCGCGCCCAAGATCGAACTCGACCAGTTGCGCGCGTACAAGGAAAAGGTCGTGAAGACCTTGAATGCCGGACTTGCCGGCATGTCGAAGCAACGCAAGGTCACGCGCGTCACCGGCGTCGCAACGTTCGTGTCGCCGAACGAGGTCGAGGTCGCGACCGCGGACGGCAGCACACTCGTGCGTTTCGAGAAGGCGATCATCGCCGCCGGTTCGCAGCCGGTGAAATTGCCGAACTTGCCGTGGACGGATCCGCGCCTGATGGATTCGACCGATGCGCTGATGCTTGCCGAGATCCCGAAGCGCCTGCTCGTGATCGGCGGCGGCATCATCGGCCTGGAGATGGCCTGCGTGTTCGATGCGCTGGGTTCGGAAGTCACCGTCGTCGAACTCGCCGACCAGCTGATGCCGGGCGCCGACATCGATCTCGTCAAGCCGCTGCAGAACCGTCTCGCCAAGCGTTACGCCGGCATCCATCTGAAGACCAAGGTCGCCCACCTGGAAGCCAGGGTCGATGGCCTGCACGCAACCTTCGAAGGCGAGTCGATGCCGAAGACGACGGTGTTCGATCGCGTGCTCTGCGCAGTCGGGCGCACGCCGAACGGCAACAAGCTGAATGCGAATGCGGCGGGCGTGACCGTCGACGCGCGCGGTTTCATCGCCGTCGACAAGCAGATGCGCACCAACGTCCCGCACATCTTCGCGATCGGCGACCTCGTCGGCCAGCCGATGCTCGCGCACAAGGCGACGCACGAGGCCAAGGTCGCGGCGGAGAACGCCAGCGGCCACCAGAGCGAATTCGTCGCGCGCGTGATTCCGAGCGTCGCCTACACCGATCCCGAGATCGCCTGGGTCGGCCTGACCGAGACTGAAGCGAAAGCCAAGGGCATCGCTTACGGCAAGGGCGTGTTTCCGTGGGCGGCCTCGGGTCGTGCCATCGGCATCGGTCGCACCGAAGGTTTCACCAAGATGCTGTACGACGAAGTCACGCATCGCGTCGTCGGCGTCGGCATCGTCGGGCCGCATGCCGGCGACTTGATCTGCGAAGCAGCGCTCGCGATCGAGATGCAGGCCGAGGTCGCCGATGTCGGCCTGACCATCCATCCGCATCCGACGCTCGGCGAGACCCTGGGCCTCGCTGCCGAAGTCTGCGAAGGCACGGTCACGGATCTGTATCTGCCGAAGAGGAAGTGAGGCATCGCCCCGTCCATGTGGCCGGGGCGATGCGCATCATTCGAAGCCGCTGTCGAACACTGCGTCAGTTTTCTGGATCACCAGTTGGTCGGCGGTGCGATACGGATTCGTTGAAACCACGACGGGCCTGAGCGACACGATGTCGTAGCCGGCCTGGGCCAGCGCATTCATCGTGCCCGATAGCTCCGGGCTGCACTGGAACACGGTGGCGTTGTTCGGCGGCGTGGCGGCGCCGAGCTCCATCGGTGGCGACTGGCAGATCTCCGCGTGTGCGCTGCCCGCAACGACGGCAGCAACGATGAGCAACCGGCGCCTCATGGCTTCTGGATGATCAGCTGGTCCGCTTGCGTGGACTGCGAGGTCGTGACCGGCGACAGCTGCACGATGCGCCAGCCTTCCGCCGCCAGTTGCGGCAAGGTCTTGTTGCCGGCCTGCGGACACGTGAACACGGTACTGTTGGTCGGTGGTGAATTCGACCCGAGGGCCTGGTTCGGGCCGTAGCAGAGGTCGGCCTGGCCCGCGTGCGCCAGCGGGCTCAAGGCCAACACGGCCAGGGTTGCTGCAAGTCGAAGCATGTGATGACCTTCCGGTGCGCGACGACAATGTCGCGAGTCGATTGTTTCATCGGCAGCTCGGTCATTGCGAGCAAGCACGTCGCAAATCCAGCGCAGCGTCTCGACCTGAATCGCGATTCAGCGCGATAACGCCGCGTTAACTTCGCGCGTGTTTCCCTGTTCCCCCATGACGCGGTCCCCGGCGTGATGGTCGACGTGGAGACATCGGCATGAGCGAGCACATCTACACCTACGGCGTCGAGGAAGAGTTCTTCCTGTCGCAAGCCGACAGCGGCGCGATCGCGACGCGCATGCCGCAGGCCTTCCTGCACGAAGTGCGGCGTCGGCTCGGCGAGCGCGCGAGCAACGAGCTGCTGCAGTCGCAGATCGAAATGGTGACGCCGGTCTGCAGCAGCGGCGAAGGACTCGCCGATGCCGTGATCGGCAATCGCCGCATCGTCGGCGAGATCGCCAAGCGATACGACATCGCGCTCGTCGCTTCCGGCACGCATCCGCTGGCCGAGTGGCGCGAACAGAACCTGACGCAGAAGCCGCGCTACCGCCAGCTGGTCTCCGACTTCCAGATCATCGGGCGGCGCAACCTGTTGTGCGGTCTGCATGTGCATGTGGCGCCGCCGCCGGAGCAGGACCGCGTCGACGTGATGAATCGGATCCTCGCGTTCATGCCGATCTTCCTGGCGCTGTCGTGTTCGTCGCCGTTCTGGAACCGTCAGGGTACCGGGCTGATGAGCTATCGCCAGGCCGCCTACGACGAATGGCCGCGTACCGGCATCCCGGAATTCTTCAACGGCGAGGCCGATTACAACGCCTTCGTGCGCCAGCTGGTGCAAGCGGGCGTGATCGAGAACGCAAGCTACCTGTGGTGGGCGGTGCGCGTGTCGGCGACCTATCCGACCCTGGAATTGCGCATCGCCGATGCCTGTACCGATGTCCGCGACGCGCTGTGCATCGCCAACCTGTTCCGCTGCGTGGTGCGCGCGGCAGTGCGCAATCCGTCGCTGGGCCGGGCGCGCATGTCGACGACGCGCCTGCTGATCGAGGAGAACCGCTGGCAAGCGAAGCGACACGGCATCGCCGCGCAATTCATCGACGAATTCGGCAGCGGCGAGCGCTTGCCCTTCGCCGCCCGGCTGGAACAACTGCTGGCGCTGGTCGCCGAAGACGTGGCCCACTTCGGCTGCGAGGATGCGGTCGAACAGGCGCGCCTGATCCTCGCGCGCGGTACCAGTGCCGACCTGCAGGTGGCCGAATTCAAGCGTGCCCGCGACCTCGGAGCGACCCGGCCCGAGGCCTGTCGGGAGGTGGCGCGCTGGCTGGCGGCGCATACCGTGCCGGCGCATACTTCGCCGCGGCTCCAGCCGGAGCCGCGTCCGCAGCCGAGTGCATGATCTCTCCTGTCCCGTTGATCGCCATTTCCCCGCGCTTGTTGCACCAGGTCCCGAGCGAGCTCGGGTTCCGCGGCAAGAAGCTGCAATTCCTCGAACAGTCGGTGTCGCACTGGTTGTCGAACGAAGGCGCGATCGTCGCGATGGTGCCGACCATCGAGCGCGGCGGCGAATTGAAGCGCAGTGACCTCGACGTGGACGGAATCGCGGCGCGCTTCGACGGCTTGTTCCTGCAGGGCGGCGCCGATCTCGATCCACGCCTGTACGGCGAGGAGCCACGACCGTGCACGGTCGGTGTCGATGCCGTGCGAGACCGCTTCGAGCTCGACCTGCTGCGCGCTTTCGATCGCGCCGGAAAGCCCGTGCTCGGCATCTGCCGCGGCATGCAGCTGATCAATGTCGCGTTCGGCGGCAGCTTGCACCAGGACCTCGTGCTCGACGGCGTGACCACGGATTCGCACTATCTGCCTGACCGTTATGACGAGCACGGCCATGCCGTGACCATGCGCGATGGCGGTCGTTTCGCCGACTGGTACGGTGCCGGCGCACGGTTCCGGATCAATTCGATCCACCACCAGGCCGTGAAGGTGGTTGCGCCCGGATTCATCGTCGAGGCGCAGGCCGATGACGGCGTCATCGAGGCGATCGCGTGCAGGGATCGCGCGCGTTTCGTCGTCGGCGTGCAATGGCACCCGGAATTCCACGACGGCCGCGACCCGCAGCTGATGGACCGCGCCCCGCTGATGCAATCGTTTCTCGCCGCGTGCTCGCGTTGAGGGCGTGATTCGCCGCACAATCGCGGCATGGCCAAGGTTCCGAAATCGCAGGCGCGGCGTGTCGCGCATCCGCCGTCGCGTCCGACTTCCCCCGCGACCGCCGCAGCCGCGATGCCGTCGTCCCTGCCGCGCGATTGGCGCGAGCGTGCGCGCACCTACGCGTTGCTGATGCGCCTGGACAAGCCGGTCGGCTGGCTGCTGCTGCTGTGGCCGACGTACTGGGGATTGTGGGCCGCCGCCAAGGGCATGCCCGCATGGTCGTTGCTGGTGATCTTCACGCTCGGCGTGATCGTGATGCGCTCGGCCGGTTGCGTGATCAACGACTACGCCGACCGCTGGCTCGACGCGCAGGTGAAGCGCACCGCGCAGCGGCCACTGGTCGATGGCCGGGTATCGCCGCGCGAAGCGTTGATCGTGTTCGGCGCGCTGATGGGGGTCGCGCTGGTCCTGGTCGCGTTCACCAACAAGCTCACGATCCAGCTGGCCGTCGTCGGTGCCGCGCTCGCCGTCGCTTACCCGTACCTGAAGCGGCACACGCATCTTCCGCAACTGTGGCTCGGTGCCGCATTCGGCTGGTCGGTGCCGATGGCCTATGCGGCACAGAAGGGTGACGTCGATCAGCTCGCCTGGCTGTTGTTCCTCGCCAACGTGCTGTGGAGCACCGCCTACGACACCCTGTACGCGATGGTCGACCGCGACGACGATCTCAAGGCCGGCGCGAAGTCCACCGCGATCCTGTTCGACGACATGGACCTCGTCGCCATCGGCCTGCTCCATGCCGGTTTCCTCGGCGCGATGTGGCTGGTCGGCGCGCGTCTGCAACTCGGTCTTGCCTACACCGTCGGCTGGTGCGCCGCGCTCGCGATCATCGCGCTCCAGCACTGGATCGCCCGCAGCCGCGCCCGCGACGATTGTTTCCGCGCGTTCAAGCTCAGCCACTGGGCCGGCGCGGCGTTGTGGCTGGGGATGGCGGTGGCTGTTGCGCGTGCCACCGTCGAGGCCGCATGACCGATTCGGTTCAGGCAGCGAACTTGCCTTTGCTGCAGACACCGTCGTCGGTTGCGCGGTCACTTCAAAGGCGCGGGGGCACGGGCGACGACCCAGACGCTGACGTTGCGTGCGCCCGCGGCCTTGAGTGCGCGGGCGCATTCGGATGCGGTGGCGGCGGTGGTGGCGACGTCGTCGATGAGGGCGATGTCGCGGTCGTGGACGCGAGCCGCATCGGCGACGAAGGCGTCGCGCACGTTGCGATGGCGATCGGCGGCAGCGAGTTCGGACTGGGCCGCCGTGGCGCGCTGGCGCCCCAGGGCGGCGGCGTCGAGGCGCAGGCCGAGCGCGGGGGCGAGGCGCTTCGCGAGTTCCAGCGACTGGTTGTAGCCGCGCTCGCGCAGGCGCTGAACGTGCAGCGGCACCGGCACGATCAGGTCGGGACGGGCGTGCAGGTCGCCGGCGAAGGCTTCGGTCATCAGGTCGGCCAGCAGCACGCCGGCCGCGAGGTCATGGTGGAACTTGAAGCGCGTGATCAGGCCATCGAGCGGATACGCGTAGCGAAACGGCGCGCGCAGACGATCGAACACGGGCGGGTGCTGCGGGCAGTCGCCGCAGATGCGTTCGGCGTCGGCGTGGTCGGCGGGCGCCAACGGCAAGGCGCAGCGCGCGCAGCAAGCGCGATTCCACGGCAGGTCGCGGCGGCAGTCGGCACAGAGTTCGCGGCCTTCCGCACCCGGCGCACGGCAAAGCAGGCAGCGTGGCGGCAGCAGGCGCAGTCCGAGACGTCGCCAGAAGCCGTCAACCGGATTCAAACGACGCGCGTTGACAGGAAATGTCGGGTCCATAGACTGCCCGGACTTTAGCGCGGACGGTTCGCGCGCCGGATGCGGAGCAGCACATGACGATGGAACAGGCGGGTGGGTGTGGCACGGGCTGCGGTTGCGCGGGCGCCAGGGCCGAGGTGCGCGTCGTCGACGATGGCCTGCGCCACGACTGGTCGCAGGGCGAAATCGAGGCCCTGTTCGCGGCGCCGTTCAATGAATTGATGCACCACGCGCAATCGGTCCATCGCACCTATCACGATCCGAATGCGGTGCAGGTCTCGACCCTGCTGTCGATCAAGACCGGCGCCTGCCCCGAGGACTGCGCCTATTGCCCGCAGAGCGCGCGCTACGACACCGGGCTCAAGGCCGAGAAGCTGATGCCGCTCGATGCCGTCGTCGCGAAAGCGAAGCAGGCCAAGGATGCTGGCGCCACGCGCTTCTGCATGGGCGCGGCCTGGCGTTCGCCGAAGGACAAGGACATCACGCAGGTGAACGCGATGGTCAGTGCAGTCAAGGCGCTCGGCCTCGAAACCTGCGCCACGCTCGGCATGCTCAGCCGCGAGCAGGCGCAGTCGCTGAAGGACGCCGGCCTCGACTACTACAACCACAACCTCGATACCTCGCCCGAGTTCTACGGCGACATCATCACCACGCGCTGCTATCAGGACCGCCTCGACACGCTGGCGCACGTGCGCGACGTCGGCATGAAGACCTGCTGCGGCGGCATCGTCGGCATGGGCGAAACCCGCGCCGACCGCGCCAGTTTCATCCGCGCCTTGGCGAACCTGCCGGCGCATCCGGACTCGGTGCCGATCAATCGCCTGGTGAAAGTCGCCGGCACGCCGCTCGCCGAAGAACGCGACCTCGACGCCTTCGAATTCGTGCGCACCATCGCGGTCGCGCGCGTCACCATGCCGGCCTCGATGGTGCGGCTCTCGGCCGGTCGCGAGTCGATGAGCGAGGAATTGCAGGCACTGTGCTTCCTCGCCGGCGCGAACTCGATCTTCCATGGCGAGAAGCTGCTGACCACCGGCAACCCGGACACCGAAGCCGATCGTGCGCTGTTCGACAAGCTCGGACTGAGGCCGCTCGAGGTGGTCGCGCATTCCGACACCGTGCACGCCGAGATCGTCGAGCGCGCCGCTTGAGCGATCTCGCGACCCGGGCCCGCGTGCGCGTCGCCGAGCGCGACGCGGCCGGCCTGCGTCGTGTCGTGCGCGAAGTCGAACTGGCCGACGGCGTGCGTCTGCGCAGCGATGGCCGCGACCTGATCTCGTTCGCGAGCAACGACTACCTCGGACTCGCGCAGCACCC
>DATMVT010000091.1:0-9543 GCA_035562895.1 Patescibacteria group bacterium
CCGCGTCGTCGAGCGCGGACATCCGTTGCCCGGCCACGGTGACCTCGCCGCGATCCGGCACATCCAGACCACCCAGCAGGTGCAGCAAGGTGCTCTTGCCGGCACCGGAGGCACCCATGATCGCGATGGCTTCGCCGCCACGCACGGCGAGGTCGATGTCGGAAAACACCGGGGTCTCGACGCGGGTTTCGCGATAAGTCTTGGCGACGCCACTGGCGGCGAGCACGATGTCGGTGGTCATGTTCATTCGTAGCGCAGAGCCTCGACCGGATGCGTGCGCGCGGCGCGCCAGGCGGGATACAGAGTCGCGATCAGGCACAGCACGAAGGCCAAGCCGACGATGCTGCCGACATCGTCCCAGCGCAGGTCGGACGGCAGGTCGCTGATGTAGTAGATGTCAGCCGGCATCAGTTCGAAACCGAAGATCGATTCGAGGAAACGCATCACGTTCGTCACGTTCTCGGCCAGCAGGATGCCGCCGATCGTGCCCAGCACGATGCCGACCAGGCCGATGATCGTTCCCTGCACGACGAACACGCCCATGACCGAGCGCGGACTGAGGCCGAGCGTGCGCAGGATCGCGATGTCGCCCTGCTTGTCGGTCACGAGCATGACCAGCGATGACACCAGGTTGAACGCGGCCACCGCGACGATCAGCGACAGGATGATGAACATCACCGACTTCTCGGTCTGCACGGCGCGGAAGAAATTCGCATGTTCACGCGTCCAGTCGCGTACGCGATAGAAGCCGCCGAGCTCATCGGCAAGGTCGGCGGCGACCTTCTTGGCCTTGAACATGTCGTCGAGCTTGAGGCGCACGCCGGTGACCTTGTCGCCCATCCGGAACAACTTTCCCGCATCGGCGACATGGATCACCGCCATGCCGCGATCGTATTCCTGCATGCCGGCCTCGAAGATGCCGACGACCTTGAAGCGACGCATCTGCGGCAACATGCCTGCCGGCGTCGCGCGCACTTGCGGCGCGTACACGAGCACATCACCGCCCAGTTCAGCGCCGGCCCAAAGCGCCAGTTCGCGACCCAGCAGGATCCCGTATTCGCCGGGCTGCAAGGCCTCCCAGGACCCTTCGACCACGCGATCGGCGATTTCGCTGACTTCGCGTTCCATGAGCGGATCGACGCCGCGCAGGATCGCGCCGCTGACACGGCCGCCCTGCAGCATGGCTTCACGTTCGATGTAAGGTGCGGCGCCGATCACGTGCGGGACCGATTTCGCCGTCGTCAGTGCGGTCTTCCACTCGGCCAATCCGTCACCGACACCCGCCACCGTCGCGTGCGAGACCATGCCGAGGATGCGCGCGCGCAATTCGCCCTCGAAACCGTTCATCACCGAGATCACCGTGATCAGCGCCGTGACGCCGAGCCCGATGCCGAGCATCGAGACCATCGAGATGAACGAAATGAAGTGGTTTCTGCGCTTCGCTCGGGTGTAGCGCAGGCCGATGAACAGCTCTAGGGGTCGGAACATGCAGGGACTTCGTGGCAGGCCGGCAGTGTAGCGACGGCACGTGAACGCTCAATAGCGACGTTCGCGGCCCAGCCAGATGCGCAACTGTCGGCGCACGTCCGGCGCCAGCGAATCCGGCCACAGCGCGACATCGACGCGACGACCGCTCCCGGTGCGGAAATGCAATGCAATCAGGAATCCGAGGTCGTGCGCGCGTTCGAGCGCCGCGACCTCGCGAATGCCATTGCGCGAGATTACCCAATCACCCGCCGTCTGCAGCGAGAGCGTGATGCCTTGCGCCGCAGGAGCCGCGCGCATCGCGCCTGCCGCCATGATCAGGAGCAGGCCAACGGAGCCCAGTTGCCCTGCCGTGGGCAAACCGCTGGACACGATCGCCGCGATCGCCAGCAACACGACCGCACCGACCAGCGCCATCGCGACGCGCGACCGGCGAGGATCAAACGAGAGGCTTGGCGCGGATCTCATCGATCAGCGCCTTCAGGTCGACGCGTTCGCAGTCGTAGTAGCCAAGGATCCAGCGCTGCAGCTCGCGGTCTTCGCAGGCGAGCACCGCTTCGAACTGCGCCAAGGACGCTTCGTCGGCGCTGGCGGCATGTTCATCGAGCCAGCGTTCCAGCAGCCGGTCGAGTTCGCGCGTGCCGCGCCGGCAGTGCCAGCGCATGCGCTTGAGGCGGATGTCGTCGACCACGGAAGCGGCGTCAGAGCGTGCGACGCTGCACCATCAATTTCTTGATTTCGGCGATCGCCTTGGCCGGATTCAGGCCCTTCGGACAGGTCTTCGCGCAGTTCATGATGGTGTGGCAGCGATACAGACGGAACGGATCCTCAAGGTGATCGAGACGATCGCCGGTGTCTTCGTCGCGCGAGTCGATGATCCAGCGATAGGCCTGCAGCAACACCGCCGGGCCGAGGTAGCGGTCGCCGTTCCACCAATAACTGGGGCACGAGGTCGAGCAGCAGGCGCACAGGATGCACTCGTACAGGCCATCGAGCTTGGCGCGGTCTTCCTTCGACTGCAGGCGTTCCTTGTCCGGCGGTGGCGCGCTCTGGGTGCGGATCCACGGACGGATCGAAGCGTACTGGGCGTAGAACTGGGTCAGGTCGGGCACCAGGTCCTTGATCACCGGCATGTGCGGCAAGGGGTAGATCTTCACTTCGCCGGAACCGCATTCATCGATCGACTTGGTGCAGGCCAGCGTGTTGGTGCCGTCGATGTTCATCGCGCAGGAGCCGCAGATGCCCTCGCGGCAGGACCGGCGGAAGGTCAGCGTGGGATCGATCTCGTTCTTGATCTTGATGAGGGCGTCGAGGACCATCGGGCCACAGTTGCCGACGTCCACGTCGTAGGTATCGGTGCGCGGGTTGGCGCCGTCGTCCGGGCTCCAGCGATAAACCTTGAACTTGCGCACCTGTTGGGCACCGTCCTTGGCGGCATGGTGCTTGCCGGCGGTGACCTTGGAGTTCTTGGGAAGCGTGAATTCGGCCATGACGGACCTCAGTGCGGATCAGGGGACTGGCCGGCGAGATTGCGCGCCCAGCCACCGGTGAAAACGAAACGGGGGAAAGTGACGAACTGCTCGGTGAAGATGCGGCCGATCAGGTCCAGCGGGCCATCGAACGGAATCGGCGCTTCGGCTTCACGCTTGTGGACCATTCCCTGGAGGAGGAACGCGATCGCCGCGACGCCGAGCATCACCGCGGCCTGCACGAACAGCCCGAGCGACAGCAAGCGCAGCGACGACAGCACGCCGGCGATGAACGCCGGCACCGTGACGAAATGGACTACGAGACTCAGGCGATCGCGGTGATTGCGCTCGTAGGTCGCCCATTGCCATGCGATGAGTCCGCCGGGACGAGTCATCGCGACCTCAGTACTTGCGTTCTTTCGGCGGAATCGGATCGACGCCGCCGAGCGTGTTCATGTGCACCGGTCGATAGTCGAACGAACACGCACCGGTGTCGCTGACGTTGACGAGTGTGTGCTTCATCCAGTTCACGTCGTCGCGACTCGCGAAATCTTCGCGCGCATGGGCGCCACGGCTTTCGGTGCGGTGCTCCGCCGAGTAGATCGTGGCCACGGCCTGGCCGAGCAGATTCTGCAGTTCCAGCGTTTCGACCAGGTCCGAATTCCAGACCATCGACCGGTCGGTCACTTTCACGTCGCCGAATGACGCGAAGACTTCCGTCATGCGGTCGCAACCATGCTTGAGCGACTCGCCGGTACGGAATACCGCAGCGTCGCGCTGCATGGTCCGCTGCATGGCCATGCGGATGTCGGCGGTCGGGGTGCCGCCATCGGCGTGGCGCAGGCGATCGAAATTCGACAGCGAGGCATCGAGTGCATCGCCCGGCAATTCCTTGTGCGTCGCGCCGGCGGTGACGACGTCGCCGCAGCGGTTGGCGACCGCGCGCCCGAACACGACCAGGTCAAGCAGCGAGTTCGAGCCGAGACGGTTCGCGCCATGGACCGACACGCAGGCCGCTTCGCCGATCGCGAACAGTCCGGGCACCACCGCGTCCGGGTTGTCGCCCTGCTTGGTCACGACTTCGCCGTGGTAATTGGTCGGAATGCCGCCCATGTTGTAGTGCACCGTCGGGATCACCGGGATCGGTTCCTTGGTCACGTCGACACCGGCGAAGATGCGTGCCGATTCGGCGATGCCGGGCAACTTCTCGTGGATGGTCGATGCGCCGAGATGTTCGAGGTGCAGGTGGATGTGGTCGGACTCCGTGCCGACACCGCGGCCGTCGCGGATTTCCATGGTCATGCAGCGGCTGACCATGTCGCGCGGCGCCAGGTCTTTCACGCTTGGCGCGTAGCGCTCCATGAAGCGCTCGCCCTTCGAATTGGTCAGGTAGCCGCCTTCGCCACGCACGCCTTCGGTGATCAGGCAGCCGGCGCCGTAGATGCCGGTCGGGTGGAACTGCACGAATTCCATGTCCTGCAATGGCAGGCCGGCACGCAGCACCATGCCGCCGCCGTCGCCGGTGCAGGTATGCGCCGAGGTCGCCGAGAAATAAGCGCGGCCGTAGCCGCCGGTGGCGAGAATGACCGCATGGGCGCGGAACACGTGCAGCGTGCCTTCGGCCAGATCCCAGGCGATGACGCCGCGGCAGACGCCGTTGTCCATGATCAGGTCGAGCGCGAAATACTCGATGTAGAAGCGCGCGTCGTGCTTCAGCGACTGCTGGTAAAGCGTGTGCAGGATGGCGTGCCCGGTACGGTCGGCCGCGGCGCAGGTGCGCTGCGCCGGCGGGCCTTCGCCGAACTTGGTGGTCATGCCACCGAACGGGCGCTGGTAGATGCGGCCGTCTTCGGTGCGCGAGAACGGCACGCCGTAATGCTCGAGTTCGATGACGGCCGGAATCGCTTCGCGGCACATGTATTCGATCGCGTCCTGGTCGCCGAGCCAGTCGGATCCCTTCACGGTGTCGAAGAAGTGCCAGCGCCAGTCGTCCGCGCCCATGTTGGCGAGTGCCGCCGACATGCCGCCCTGCGCCGCCACCGTATGCGATCGCGTCGGGAACACCTTGGTGATGCAGGCCGTGCTCAGGCCCTTGGCCGCAAGGCCCATGGTCGCGCGCAGCCCGGCGCCGCCGGCGCCGACCACGACCGCGTCGTACTTGTGGTGAACGATCTTGTAGGCGTCCTTCGCCATGTCAGCCTCCAACGGCGATGCGCACGACCGCGAGCGACGTCGCGAGTGCGGCAAGGAATGCGATCAAGCGGATCGCGGTCAGCAACGTGACTTCGACCCAACGGGTATGAATGTAGTCCTCGATCACCACCTGCACTCCGAGCAGCGCGTGATACAGCACTGCCAGGATCAGCGCGAGCAGCAGGAAGGCGTTCAGGGGCTGTGCCAGCCACACCCGCGCGTCGGCGTAGTCGGCAGCGAGCAGCGGCAACGCGCAAAGCATGAACCAGATCGACAGCGGGGCCAGCATCACGGCGGTGACCCGTTGCATCCACCAATGCGAGGTACCGTCCTTGGCGGAACCGAGGCCGCGCACGCGTCCCAGTGGCGTACGCAGGCTCATCGCGCACCTCCGAGCAGGAACAGCACGCCCGCCGTGGCCAGCAACGCGAACGCGATCACGGCATAACCGCTGGCGTACGCCGATTTCAGGTCGAACCCCTTGCCCGCGTCCCAGAACAAATGGCGGACGCCATTGCCGAGGTGATAACAGAGCGCGAACACCGAAGTGGCGGCCACGAACTTGCCGCCGATGCCTTGCGCGAAATGAGCGTAGCTGGCGTGACTGTCCGGACCGCTGGCCAACGCCAGTACCCACCCGATCAGCACGATCGCGCCCAGGCACAGGAACAAGCCAGTGAGTCGATGCAGGATCGACAGCACGCTGGTCAGTTGCGGTCGGTAGTACGGCCCGATCATGTAGGGCGACAACGGCCGTTGCACGCGCATCGGAATCTCCTGTTCGGAAAGAATTTGGTGGCCTAGAAGTCGATGCAGCGTCCGTCCTTCTCCCAATCGCCGTAGCGTGTCGGTTCGGGGCCTGTGCGGCCGCCGATTTCGACAGGCAGCGTCGGCGGCGGCGCCAGTGGCGCAGCCGGGACGACAGGCTCGGAGTCGGAAGGGGTCTGATCATTCATGGCAAAGCCGCTGGAGTTTATTGCCCCGGGGGCATCAGCCACAAGGTTGGCGTAGTCGGCGTCGACTCGCCGTGCACACGGCGTGCAGGCACAATGAACGCATGGAACGAAAAGAATTGTTCGAAGTCGTCAACGTCCGCGGCGTCGATGCCCTGCCCTTTCTGCATGGCCAGTTCGCGGCCGACTTGATGCCGCTGGTCGATGGACAGCTGCGCTGGTCGGCACTGCTCAACGCGCAAGGACGCGTAATGCATGTGATCGGCGCCTTGCGCGAATCGGTCGATTCATGGCGATTGCTGGTGCCGTTCGCACGAGGCGCGGAGTTGGTCGACACGCTCCGGCGCTTCGTCTTCCGGCGCAAGGTGCGCATCGAACTCGATGCATCCGTCGGCATCGCCCAGGTGGACGCGGGCATCGACACCGGCATCGCGGGCCTGCGGTGTGCGGTCGTCGAACAGGGCGACCCTCTTGCCCTGTCCGAGGATGCGCTGGATTCATTCATCCGCGTCGGCCTGTGCCTGATCGACGCGATCGCCAGTGGTCACCACCTCGCCCATTCCCTGCATCTGCAGCAATTCGAGGCCTTCAGTGTCAAGAAGGGCTGCTATCCCGGACAGGAAATCGTCGCGAGGACCCACTTCCTCGGCCGGAACAAGCGCATCCTGGTGCGACTTGCAGCACGCATCCCCGCGACATGGCACGGCGGCGACCGCTTGTTCGACGGCGAAACCGTCGTCGGCGAAATCGTGAGTGTCGGGCGCACCGAGGCGCTCGCGGTCATGATGCGTCCAACCGCTCCCGGCGACGTGCTTGGCCTTGGCCCGGATAGGCCGCAAGTCACGGTTGTCGAGGCATTCGCCGGCGAGACCTAGAAACAGATACAAATCGTTGCCTTAATGCGTTGGCAGCATTGGGTTTTGGTGCTATAGCAGCAACAACAGGAGGGAGGCTCCATGAATCAAATGTTGCGCAAGGGCATGCTTTCGGTGCTGTCGGCTTTGTCCGGACTCGTGTTCGTCCAGGGCGTCAGTGCCGCCGAGTACAAACTGCTGGTCGAGCCGAGCTACAACGTGCAGCGAGCGGTCGAGGTCTATCAGCCGCTGGCCGAGTATCTGAGCAAGGCGACCGGGCACAAGATCACCCTGGTCACTTCGCGCAATTACCACTTCTTCTGGCGCGACGTGCGCCAGAACGCGCCAGTCGACTTCATGTTCGCCGAGGCGCATTTCACCGATTTTCGTGCCAAGCGCTTCCAGTTCGAGCCGATTGCCCGCACCGTCGAGAACAGCAGCTACACCCTGCTTGGCAGCGACCAGCTGACCAACACGACGCTGAACGGATTGATCGGCAAAGGCATCGTGACCATGCCGTCGCCGAGCATGGGGTTCGCGATGTTGCTGCAGCTGTTCCCGGATCCGGTGCGACAGCCGAACCTCATGTCGACGGCACAAAGCTGGCGCGACGGCGTCGAAATCGTGTTTGCCGGCGAAGCCGACGCCGCGATCGTGCCGACCTGGCTCAAGGACCAGTACCCGAACCTGGTGCCGATCGCGACCTCGACCGAGTTCCCGGGCGCCGCGATCTCGGCCGCGCCGACCGTGCCTGCCGAAGCCAAGCAGGCGGTGCAGGCCGCACTTTTGAAGCTGCATGAAGACGAGGGCGCCTACGAGGTGTTGTCGGAGCTCGGCATCACCCAGTTCATCGTCGCCACGGGCGCCGACTACGATGGCCATGAAAAGGTCCTGGAAGGATTCTTCGGATACAAGTGAGCGAGGTCCGATCCCGCGCGACGAAGGCGCCGCGAGGCGCCTTCTTCATGTTCAGGGCGCCCGCGGGGGCAACGCCTCCAGCCCGAAACGCGAGTGTCCGCTTTGCTCGAGATAGTCGAGCCATTTCGCGAAGAACGCATTCATCTTCAGTCGATGGCGGAACACGGTTGCCGGCGGCGCGCTGCGGCCAAGGACATCTTCGAGGCGCGAACCGAAATAGCAGGCCGTCACTTCCGCCGCGCGCGCATCGCTGAACAGCCGCACATGCGCCGACGGATCCGGCTGACCGGTCAACTCGTCGAGCATCTCGTAGCTGATGCGCAATTCGGTCGTGAACGGCGCGCGTTCCAGAATCTCGACGATCACCGGCAACCCGAGCTTGCCCTGCGAACGATATCGACCGATCGCCAACGCGCGCGGCCCGAACAATCGCGTCAACTGCCAGTAGTTCGCACCGTACAAGCCCATGAGATAGCCGAAGCGACTCGGTCGATGCAGGATGGAAGCGTGCGCGGCGTGACTCATGGGTCGATGGTAGCGACTCGCGATCGCACGACCAGCCTGCACAGATCGATCGATGCGGCGTATAGTCGAAGCCCGCTCAGTACAGGTGCCGCTCGATGCCGAGCGCGCTCAGCACCTTGCTCGCGATCTCCTCGATCGAGGTGTGCGTCGTGCTCAGCACCGGCAACCGCTCCATGCGGAACATCTTTTCAGCGGCGGTCACTTCGAGTCGACACTGCTCGATCGTGGCATAGCGACTTCCGGGCTTGCGCGCTTCGCGCACCTGCTGCAAACGATGCGGGTCGATGGTCAACGCGAACAGCTTGTGCCGATGCAGGGCAAGCCGCCTCGGCAACTCGCCGGTGTCCAGATCGTCCGGCGTCAGCGGGAAATTCGCGGCGCGGATGCCGAAATGCAGGGCCATGAACAAGCACGTCGGGGTCTTGCCCGAGCGCGACACGCCCACGAGGATCACGTCGGCGTCGTTGTAGTTGAAGTCGATGCCATCATCGTGCGTCAGTGCATAGTTGGTCGCGTTGATGCGCGCCTCGTACTGGGCGAAGTCGACCAGGCCATGGGCCTTGCCGACGCGTGGCTGTCGCTTGGTGCCGAGTTCCTGTTCCAGCGGTGCAATGAACGGTGCAAACACGTCCATCATCAAGGCGCCGCTGTCGGCGAGAATGCGCGTCAGGTCGGGATCGACCACCGTGTTCACGACCACCGGGCGCAGGCCCGACTCCAGTCCGGCCAGACGCACACGCTCCGCGGCCTCGAGCGCCTTGTCGACCGAGTCGACGAAAGGAATGCGCATCGTCTCGAATTCGACACTTTCGAATTGGGTCAGCACCGAGTGGCCGATGGTCTCCGCGGTGATGCCGGTGCCGTCCGAGATGTAGAAAATCTTCCGCGCCATCGAATTGCCCCATCTGCGAGACGCGCAGCATACGCAATGCAGGGCGGCGTCGTGCATGCAAGCTTGCCGGTCCGGATTCAATGGCCGAAAATCGGCGCTTCGCGGCGCCCCGCCCTTGCTTCCGGAGAATTCCATGACCGACCAGGTGCTCTGGCTCGATTGTTTGCGTCTGTCCGATCTCGCACAAGTGGGCGGCAAGAACGCGTCGCTGGGCGAGATGATCGGCCATCTGTCCGAACTCGGTGTCTCCGTTC
>DATMVT010000092.1:0-5272 GCA_035562895.1 Patescibacteria group bacterium
GGCCACCCACATGCGCAACACGTCTGCACCCATCGCGCTGATCACCTTCTGCGGTGCCACCACGTTGCCGAGCGACTTCGACATTTTGCGGCCCTGCGCATCGACCGTGAAGCCGTGCGTCAGCACCGTCGTGTACGGCGCATGGCCATGCATCGCCACCGACGTGAGCAACGAGGAATGGAACCAGCCGCGATGCTGGTCCGAGCCTTCGAGGTACATGGTGCCGACGCGCGCGCCGTTGAGCTCCGGGCGCGCGTCGACGACACCGGCATGGGTCACGCCGGAGTCGAACCAGACATCGAGGATGTCGGTGACCTTGTCGTACTTCGCCGCTTCAGCGCCGAGCAGCGTGGTGGCGTCGAGTTCGTACCAGGCATCGGCGCCGTCGCGCTCGACGATGTCGGCGACCCGACCCAGCAAGGCCACCGAATCGGGATGCGGCTCCTGCGTTTCCTTGTCGATGAACAACGCGATCGGCACGCCCCAGGTGCGCTGGCGCGAGATGCACCAGTCCGGGCGGTTCGCGATCATGCCGGTGATGCGCTCCTGGCCCCAGTCGGGCAGCCATTGCACTTCACCGATGGCCTTCAACGCCTGCGCACGCAGGCCCGCCTGGTCCATCGCGATGAACCATTGCGGCGTGGCCCGGAACGCCACCGGCGTCTTGTGGCGCCAACAATGCGGATAGCTGTGTTCGAGCTTGGCGGACGCAAGCAAGACGCCACGCGACTGCAGCAGTTCGATGATCGCGTCGTTGGCCTTCCAGACGTGCAGGCCCTCGACGAATTCGGTGCCGGTGACGAACACGCCGTTGCCGCCGACCGGATTCAGCACCTCGATCCCGTATTTCTGTCCGACCGCGAAGTCTTCCTGGCCGTGGCCGGGCGCCGTGTGCACGGCGCCGGTACCGGCGTCCGCCGTCACGTGTTCGCCGAGGATGATCGGCACCTGCCGCGACAGGAACGGATGCTGCAGCTTGAAGCCTTCGAGATCGGCACCGCGGGCGCGACCGAGCACGGTCACGCCATCGACGCCGCTGCGCTTCAGCACCGCTTCGGCCAACGCTTCGGCCAGCACCAGCAACACGCGTCGACCGGCGCGCGCGGGACCCTCGACGAGCACGTAGTCGAACTCGGCGTTGAGCGTGACCGCCATGCTCGCAGGCAAGGTCCATGGCGTGGTCGTCCAGATCGGCACGGCGATCACGGCGCTGGTCTGCGCGACGCCGAACTTCCTCGCGAGGCCGTCGGCATCGACCGCGTCATACGCGACATCGATCGCCGGCGACACCTTGTCGGCATATTCGATCTCGGCTTCGGCCAGCGCCGAGCCGCAA
The DNA here is from genome assembly GCA_035562895.1 of Patescibacteria group bacterium. Taxonomy (GTDB): domain Bacteria; phylum Pseudomonadota; class Gammaproteobacteria; order Xanthomonadales; family Ahniellaceae; genus JADKHK01. Next base: position 1,337 of record DATMVT010000092.1, read on the forward strand.
TCGAAACACCAGTGCACGGGCTTGGCACCACGCGCCAGATGACCGTTCGCGACGATCTTCGCGAGCGCACGCAGCATGTCGGCTTCGAACTTGAAATCCATGGTGCGATAAGGCGCATTCCAGTATCCGAGCACGCCGAGACGCTTGAAGTCCTCGCGCTGGCTGTCGATCTGTTTGGCGGCGTATTCGCGGCACTTGGCGCGAAACGTGCGCGCGTCGACCTTGACCCCGACCTTCCCGATCTCTTTCTCGACCGCGAGTTCGATCGGCAGGCCGTGGCAGTCCCAGCCCGGGACATAAGGCGAACGGAAGCCGCTGAGCAATTTGCCCTTGACGACGATGTCCTTGAGCGTCTTGTTGACGGCATGGCCGATGTGGATCTGTCCGTTCGCATACGGCGGGCCGTCGTGCAGCACGTAGCTCGGGCGGCTCGCCGTGTGCGCCTGCAGGCGCTCGTGCAGCGCGTTCGCTTCCCATGCGGCGAGCGCTTGCGGCTCGCGCGTCGGCAAGTCGCCCTTCATCGCGAACTTCGTGTCGGGAAGATGGATCGTGCTCTTGTAGTCGATGCTCACGCGAGTTCCCGCTGGTTCGATGTGGATTCGGAAAGGATGCGGCGCGCCTCGATCGAATCGAGGTGCATGCGCGCGGTCAAGTCGTCGAGGTTGGCGAAGCGCGCCTCGTCGCGGATTTTTGCGACGAAATCGACCCGCAAGCGCTGACCGTACAGGTCGCCGTCGAAGTCGAACAGATGCGCCTCGAGCAACAACTCGCGGCCGTTCACCGTGGGGCGCGTGCCGAGGCTGGCGACCGCTGGCCAGTCGCGCAGGCCGGCGCCCTGCACGCGCACCGCGTAGATGCCGTGCACGGGCGGCAGTCGCTGGCCGAGCGGAATGTTGGCGGTCGGATAACCGAGCGTGCGGCCAAGCTTCTGGCCGTGGATCACGCGGCCACTGATCGCGAAATCGCGACCGAGCAATGCGCTCGCCAAGGCGTGGTCACCCGTGAGCAGGGCGGCGCGAACGCGCGTGCTCGACGCGCGCTCGCCATCGATCCGTACCGGTTCGATCGTGTGCGCGCTGAAACCGAGTTCGGTGCCGAGGTCGCGCAACATCGCGACATCGCCGCGTCGGCTGTGCCCGAATCGGAAATCCGGACCGATCCAGACTTCGCGCGCGCCCAGTCGCTGCACCAGGATCTGCTGCACGAAGTCTTCGGCCGAGGTGCTCGCCAACGTGCTGTTGAAGCGCAGCAGACCGAGGCGGTCGATGCCCATTGCATGCGTCAGTTCGATCTTCTCGCGCGCCGTGGTCAGTCGCGGCAGCGGCCCGCCGCGCCCGAAGTATTCACGCGGCAGCGGCTCGAAACCGAGCACGACGGCCTCGCAATCGAGATCGCGGGCGCGCGCCTTCGCACGCCCGATCAGGGCTTGGTGACCCCGGTGCAGACCGTCAAACGCGCCGATGGCGACGACTGCGCCACGCGGGCAAAGGCGCGGCCCGCGCGTGTCGCGAAACAGGAAGTTCATGGAACCGCGGAGTATAGCGGTGCCGTCATCCCCGATCCCGCACGTGTCGCGGCCGCAAGCCGAGCGCGAGCAGGACGACGCCATAGGTGGCCGCGCCGGAGGCAATGGCGGCGAGCAGCCAGAGGATGCGGACGTGCCAATGAAATCCGGCCCAGTCACCGATCCACGCGCGCAGTGCGAGCAGGGTCGCGACCATGGCGGCGCCGGCCAGCCCGAGTTTCAGCAGATACGCGGGCCAACCAGCCTGCGCCGTGAAGATCCGCTGGCGGCGCAATGCGACGTACAGCCAGACCGCGTTGACGACGCCTGCCAGTCCGGTCGCCAGCGCGATCCCGGCGTGGCCGCCGATCGTGCGGTTCATCGCCAACGGCGTGACGATGGCGAGGGTCAGGCCGACATTGCTGCCCACCGTCCACAGCGCCGCGCGCATCGGCGTCTTCATGTCCTGACGCGCATAGAAGGCGGGCAGCAGCACCTTGCTGGCCATGAACGCAGGGACGCCGATGCTCATCGCGATCAGGCTCCAGGCCGCCATCTGGGTGTCGTGCGCGGTGAAGCGGCCATAGTTGTAGACCGTCGCGGTGATCGGCTCGGCCAGGAACATCAAGCCGAGCCCGGCCGGCCAGCCGACCAGCAACACCAGCCGCAGCCCCCAATCCAGCGAGTGCGAGTAGCCCGTCTGATCCTGTGCCGCGAAGCGGCGCGACAGATGCGGCAGGATCACCGTGCCGATGGCGACGCCGAACAGGCCGAGCGGGAATTCGATCAGGCGATCCGAGTAGTACAGCCAGTCCTGCGAGCCATCGGCCAGCAGCGACGCGAACACCGTGCCGACGAGCAGGTTCACTTGCGCCACCGACGACGAAAACAGGGTCGGGATCATCAGCTTGCCGACCCGACGGACATCCGCATGCCCGAAGCCGAGCTTGAACCGCGGGCGCAGGCCCATCCGTGCCAGCGCCGGCCACAGCAAGGCCAATTGCAGGAACCCGGCCGCCAGTACGCCCCAGGCCAAGGCCTTGGGCGGCACCGCCATCTGCGGCGCCAGCAGCAGCATCGCGGCGATCACGGTGAGGTTGTGCAGCACCGGCGTGAACGCGGCCAGGCCGAACTTGCCGAAACTGTTCAGCACCGAGGCGCACAACGCCATCAGCGAAATGAACACCAGGTACGGAAACGTGATGCGCAGCATGTCCGTGGTCTGCGCGAACTTCTCGGGCTCGTCCAGCGCGCCCGGCGTGAACACGGTCGCGATCAACGGGGCCGCCAGCATGCCGATCCCCGCCACGACGAAGACCACGGCCGCCAATGAACCCGCCATGTGGTCGATGAAATCGCGCAGCGCCGCGTGATCCTTGCGCTCGCGAATCTCGTTCAGCACCGGCACGAAGGCCATCGACATCGAGCCTTCGGCAAATACCCGACGCAGGAAATTCGGAATCCGATAGGCGACGATGAAGGCACTCATCGCACCGCCGGTGCCGAACAGCGTCGCCTGCAGCATGTCGCGGGCAAAGCCGGCGATGCGCGACAGAAAGGTCATCGCAGTGAACACCAGGGTCGAGCGCAAGAGCTTCATGAACGGACTTCCGGACCAGGCGATTGACTCGGAGCGGTGATGACCGGATAATTCGCGACCTTTTTCAACCCCCCGAATACCGGAGTCCAGCTGTGGCCAATATCAAGTCCGCGAAGAAGCGCGCGGTTCAGGCGGAAAAGCATCGCCTGCACAACAACAGTCAGCGTTCGCAGATGCGTACGGCCGTCAAGAACGTGCTGAAGCTGATCGAGACCGGCAACAAGCCTGGTGCCGAGACCGCGTACAAGACGGCAGAAACGCTGCTTGACCGCTTTGCCGGTCGCGGCCAGATCCACAAGAACAAGGCTGCGCGCCACAAGAGCCGTATCACGGCCCGCATCCGCGCGATGGCATGAGACGAAGCTGCCCTGCTTCGTGTTGACGAAAAAGCCGGCGCAAGCCGGCTTTTTTGTTGTCTGCGGCATCAACTCAGGCCTCGACGTCCGCCGCGTTGCGCTTCTCGGCTTCGATGAAGGCCATCGCTTTCTTGGCCACCGCATCGCAGCCCTCGCCGGTGGCGGCCGACACCGCAAACCAGGGCTTGCGGCCCCAGCGCAGGCGCTTGACCAGGTCCTTCAGACGCGCGTCGCGGTCTTCCTCGGCAATCAGGTCGATCTTGTTGAATACCAGCCAGCGCGGGCGCTTCGACAATTCGGCGTCGAACTTCTTCAATTCCCGCTCGATCGTCTTGACCTGCTCGACCGGATCGATCGCTTCATCCATCGGCGCGACGTCGACCACGTGCAGCAACAGACTGGTGCGCGACACGTGCTTCAGGAACTGGATACCGAGCCCGGCGCCTTCGGCCGCACCCTCGATCACGCCGGGAATG
>DATMVT010000093.1:0-1594 GCA_035562895.1 Patescibacteria group bacterium
GTGAACTATCTGGCGCATGCGGAGAAGTCCGTTGCCGGCTAGGACGCGTGCGCTGCTGTTCGATCTCGACGGCACTTTGCTCGATACCGCGCCGGACATGATCGCCGCGGCCAACGCATTGCGCGCCGATGCCGGTCTCGATGCGTTGCCGCTGGCGACGTTGCGGCCCTACGTGTCGAAGGGTGGACGCGCGATCCTGCGCGCGGCGTTTCCCGCGCTCGACGAAGAAGCGCGTGAAGCAAAGCTGCAACCGTTCCTCGATCGCTATCGCGTCGACATCGCGGTGGCGACGCGCCCGTTCGACGGCATCCTCGACTTGTTGACGCTGTGTCGGGTGCAGGGCATCCAGCTCGGAATCGTCACCAACAAGCCCGGCTGGCTGACCGATGCGGTGCTGGATGCGCTCGATCTGCGCCGCGAGTTCGGTGCCGTCATCAGCGGCGACACCTTGGCCGAAAAAAAGCCGCACCCGGCGCCGGTGCTGCGGGCGTTGAAGCAACTCGCCGTGCCGCCGGCCGATGCCTGGATGTTCGGTGACGACCTGCGCGACATCGAAGCGGGCAGGGCGGCCGGTACGCGCACGATCGCGGCGGCGTTCGGCTATATCGATGCCGGCGATGATCCGCGCCGCTGGGGCGCCGACGTCGTCGTGCGCAACGCGCTCGAACTGGTCGCCTACCTGGACTGACCGGATGGACCGCGACACGTTCGAACGCGATGCCGAGAGCTTCTTCGCGAAGTGGGCCGAAGCCTGGCCGGCGGCGCTCAGCGCGCGGCTGTTTGCCTCGGAAGGCGAGTGGCCGCCGTTGCGTGCACGCGTCGGCACCCTGTTCGAGATCGCCGAAGCCTGCTGGGTGTTGCGCGACGCCACCGTGCGTGCCCACAAACTGTCCTGGTGGCTGGACGAGCTGCGCCAGCATGCCGAGGGCAGGGCGCGGCATCCGCTGCTGCTCGCCGCGCCAGAATTGAAGTTGTCGACACGCATGGTCGAGCACGCGTTGCGTTCGCTCGACGCCGCGACGCCGTCCAATTCTTCGCAGACGCTGACGCGCATCCAGCGATTGGCGGAGAACGCAAACGATGCACCGACCGCGGTTGCCGCGATGCAGGCGATGTCAGCGGCGATGTTCCTGCTCGCACTGCGCGAAGGTCAGCCGAGTGCCTTCGCGCATGCGCCGCTGGATCTGCGTGCGCGCCATGCCGTGGCGGGTGCGGAGACCGGCGTCGCCCTCGACGCGCTGGTTGCCACGCTCGCGCTGGCGTGGCGCGATGAACTGCGGGCACGATTTCGCAGCATGCCGCGCGCCTCATGGCACGGCCAGCGCGGTCTGCGCGTGCTGAACCATGCCGCCCTGGGCGTGATCGACGCGCTTGCCGCCGGCCGTGGCGTGCCGTCCGCGGACTGGCGCAGCACATTCGCGGCGTGGTCGGCCGTGGCCGGCTTGCGCTGAGCCGATACACTGTGACGATGCGTCACCGCGCGCTTGACGCGCCGGTCACGCGTCCCCATGGACGATGTTTCTCCCGGCTTCATCCGGAACCGTTGCCGCCTTGTGGCGCAGACATTGAAGGACACTCGATGAGCACTTCCCCG
>DATMVT010000094.1:0-41695 GCA_035562895.1 Patescibacteria group bacterium
TGCCGGCTGGATGGCGAGGCGCTCACGCACCTCGCGGCCTGCCGTTGATCAGGCGAACGGATCGCGCAGGATGATGGTGTCGTCTCGGTCTGCACCGGTCGCGACCAAGGCGATCGGGCATTCGGCCAGTTCTTCGACCGCGCGCAGGTAGGCGCGCGCGGCCGGGGGCAGCTTGCTGAACTCGCGGATGCCCTGAGTCGGTTCCGACCAGCCCGGAAATTCCAGATAGACCGGCTTGCACTCGTCCCAGCCGGCGGCATCGAGCGGCGCCAGCGTGCGTTGCTTGCCGCGATATTCGTAGGCGATGCAGACCTTGATCGTCGGCATGCCGTCGAGCACGTCGAGCTTGGTGATGGCGAGGCCGTTGATGCCGTTCACCTGCACCGCGCGGCGCAGCGCGACCAGATCGATCCAGCCGCAGCGGCGCGGGCGGCCGGTGGTCGCACCGAACTCGTGGCCGCGCGCGCGCAGCCCTTCGCCGACGGCATCGTTCAGTTCGGTCGGGAACGGGCCTCCGCCGACGCGCGTCGCGTAGGCCTTGCAGATGCCGAGCACGTAGTCGATCGCATCGGCGCCGACGCCGCAGCCGGCCAGTGCGCCGCCGACGGTCGTGTTGCTCGACGTCACGTACGGATAGGTGCCGTGGTCGATGTCGAGCAGCGAACCTTGCGCACCCTCGAAGAGCACGCGCTTGCCGGCCTTGCGCAGGTCGACCAGCAGGGTCGAGACGTCATCGACCATCGGCTTCACGTATTCGCCGAAGGCGAGCGCGTCGGCGAGAACGCGGTCGTAATCGACGGTGTCGGCCTTCAGCCAATTCGCGAGCACGAAGTTGTGGTAATCGCAGGCGGCCTTGAGCTTTTCGGCGAGTTGTTCCGGATAGAACAGGTCCGCGATGCGGATGCCGCGGCGCGCAACCTTGTCTTCGTAGGCCGGACCGATGCCGCGCCCGGTCGTACCGATCGCCTTGGCGCCCGAGGCCTTCTCGCGCGCCTGATCGATGGCGATGTGGTACGGCATGATCAGGGGCGTCGCCGGCGAGATCTTCAGGCGCGGACGCACGTCCACGCCCTGCGCTTCCAGTTCGGCGATTTCGGTCTGCAGCGCGGCCGGCGACAGCACCACGCCGTTGCCGATCAGGCACAGCGCGTCGTCGCGCAGGATGCCGGACGGAATCAGGTGCAGCACCGTCTTCTTGCCACCGATGACCAAGGTGTGGCCGGCATTGTGGCCGCCCTGGAAACGCGCGACCGCACTGACCTGCTCGGTCAGCAGGTCGACGATCTTGCCCTTGCCTTCGTCGCCCCATTGCGCGCCGAGAATGACGACCGACTTGCCCATTGCGGTATCCCCGAGTTCGATAAAAAGTCAGCGCGTCAGCAGCTTGATGCCGACCAGTCCCACCAGCATCGCGCCAATGCCGATCCAGCGCAGCTTCGCCGGATCGAATGTCGCCATCTGGCTCATCATCTTCTGCCAGCTCGCCGGCATCGCCGCCAGCATCAGGCCTTCGAACACGAACACCAGGCAGCCCGCGATCCACAAGGTATCGACGAGACTGCCGTCGTTCACGGCTTGGCGCCCTCGCCGAAGTACTGGAAGAACTCCGACTTCGGATCAAGCACCAGCACCGAGCCCGGCTCCGCGAACGATGCCCGATACGCTTCCAGGCTGCGCCAGAACGCATAGAACTCGGCATCGCGGTTGTACGCCTCGGCATAGATCTTGGCCGCTTCGGCATCACCGCTACCGCGCAGGCGCTGGGCGTCGCGCTGCGCTTCCGCCATCGCGATCTGCGCGTCGCGCTCGGCATTGGCGCGGATCTTCTCGGCGGCCTCGGTGCCCTGGGAGCGCAATTTGTTCGCCACCGCCTTGCGTTCCGAAGTCATGCGGTCAAACACCTTCTGGCTGACTTCGTCCGGCAAATCGATGCGCATCACGCGCAGGTCGACGACTTCGATGCCCAGCTCCTCGACGGCCTCGCTGATGTTCTTGCGCAACTCGGCCATCAGTTCGGAACGCTGGTCGGAAACGACTTCCTGCAGCGTGCGCTTGACGATTTCCTTGCCGAGTGCGTTGCGCGTCGTCGAATCGAGGCGACTCTCTGCGAGGCGCTCGTCACCCGAAGACGCGGTATAGAAACGCGCCACGTCCTTGATTTTCCACTTCACGAAGAAGTCGACCAGCACGTCCTTGCGTTCCGAGGTCAGGTAGCGCTGCGGCTCCTTGTCGAGCGTGACGATGCGGCGTTCGAACTTGCGCACGTTTTGCAGGGCCGGGACTTTCCAATGCAGACCCGGCGCATAGTCGGACCGCAGCACGCGACCGAACTGCAGCAGCACCGCGCGTTCGTTCTCGCGGACCACGAACACCGAGTTGCCGAGCACGAATGCCGCCAGCGCGAGCACGATCAGGATGATGTTCTTCATTGCCGCGGCTCCCGCGCAACCCGCATCGGATCGAAGGCTTCACGCTCCGGCGCGACCGCGCGCGACGTCGCCGTGGGCGTACCGTCATCACGAAGCGCGGGCACCACCGGGAGCACCACGTTCTGCATGATCTTGTCGAGCGGCAGGACCATGACGTTGTTGCCGCCGCCGGCATCGACCATCACCTTCGGGTTCTTCGACAGCACGTCCTGCATGGTCTCGAGGAACAAGCGCTTGCGCGTGACCTGCGGTGCCTTCTGGTATTGCTCGACCAGCAACGAGAAGCGCGCCGCTTCACCGGTGGCCTTGGCGATCGCGCTCTGGCGCTCGCCCTCGGCCAGCGCCTTGTTGCGCTCGGCCAAGCCGCGCGCTTCCGGCACGATCTTCTGCGCATAGGCCTCGGCTTCGTTCTTGATGCGCTGGTTGTCTTCGCGCGCGGCGATGGCGTCGTCGAAGGCCTCCTTCACTTCCGCCGGCGGACGCAGGTTCTGGAAGTTCAGTTCGGTCACGATGATGCCGGTGCTGTAGCGCTCGAGCGTATGCTGGAGTTCTTCCTTCGCCGTGTTCGCGAGTTCGGTGCGCTTCTCGCTGAACACGTCATCCAGCGTGGACGCGCCGATCACCTGCCGCACCGCGCTTTCGGTGGTCTGGCGCAGCGTGTCTTCAGGCGAGCGGCCGCCGTACAGGAACAGGTACGGGTCACTGGCGGTGTACTGCACGTTGAAATCGACCATGACCAGGGCTTCGTCCTTGGTCAGCATGCGCACTTCGGCGGAATCGGAGCGCACGCGCGTGGTCTCGACGATCTCGACGGTCTCGATCGGCCGCGGCCACTTCATGTTCAGGCCGGCGCCCATGACACGATCGAACTTGCCGAAGCGCAGCACCACGCCGCGTTCACGCTCGTCGATGGTCTGCCACGAGTCCATCAGGAACCAGGCGCCAAGGACGCCGAGCACGATCAGCAAAGGGCCGGGGAATCCGGCACCGGCACCGCCACCGCCACCGCCACCGAAGAATCGACCGAAACGGTCCTTCATCTGCTTCAGCGCCGCGTCGAGATCGCGATTTTCGCCATCCTGCCAGGGGTCGCGGCGCTTGTTGTTGTTGCCAGGTTCGTTCCAGGCCATGTCCAGCTCCGCGCCACCAGGATGGCGGCGCTCAAAGGGTTCGCCAAAAATCGGCGCGGCATTGTAGGGGAAGCGCCGGTCAAGACCAGCACAAATTCCCGACCGTGCCGCGATGCATGCAGATCGATCAGATGGGTTCGGTGACCGGCAGGTTCAAGTGCGAGCGCAAGCGCGCACCGTCGCCGTCCGGCAGGCCGAACAGGGGCTCGATCGCGGCCCTCGGTGCATCGATCTCGAGTCGCCAACCGCTTTCGTCGGCCAATTCACCGGCAATCACGCCGGCCGCGAACAATTTCGCCCGCAGCCGCGCCTCGTCATGTGACAGCATGATCGACTGACAGACCCGCGTGCCGGCAAAGCGATCGCCGATCGCCGATCGCAGCAAGTCCATCCCGGTACCGTGCATGGCGCTGACGAACACGCGCTCATGCCCGGCATCGTCGATGCGCTCGCGCCGCGGCTGCAGGTCCGGCACGCGATCGATCTTGTTGAAGACCAGCAGTTGCGGCACGTCACCGGCATCGATCTCGGCAAGCACGGCATTGACCTGGTCGATGCGCTCATTGCGATTCGGGTCGGACGCATCGACGACGTGCAGCAGCAGGTCGGCGGACTTGACTTCCGACAAGGTCGAGCGGAACGCGGCGACCAGATCATGCGGCAGGTCGCGCACGAATCCGACGGTGTCGGCGATGATCGCCGGACCGCTGGCGAGGCCATCGAGCTTGCGCAAGGTCGGGTCGAGCGTCGCGAACAACTGGTCGGCGGCATAAACGCCGGCGCCGGTGATGGCGTTGAACAAGGTCGACTTTCCGGCATTGGTGTACCCGACGAGGGTCACCACCGGCAGCTCGCCGCGTTCACGCCGACGCCTTGCCTGGGTGCGCTGCACTTCGACCTTGTCGAGACGCGATTCCAGCGCCTTGACCCGGTTCGCGATCATGCGGCGGTCCAGTTCGAGCTGGGTTTCGCCCGGTCCGCGCAGGCCGATGGCGCCACCGCGCTGGCGTTCGAGATGGGTCCAGCCGCGCACCAGGCGCGTGGACAGATGCTTCAGCTGCGCCAGTTCGACCTGCAGCTTGCCCTCGTGGGTGCGGGCACGGCTGGCGAAGATGTCGAGGATCAGGCCGGTGCGATCGACGACGCGCGCGCTCAAGGCCTTTTCGAGGTTGCGCTCCTGCACCGGGCTCAGCGCGGCATTCACCAGCACCAGGTCGGCGCCGTGCGCTTCCTTGAGTTCGCGCAGCTGCTCGACCTTCCCGGTACCGAGGAAGAAGCGCGAATTCGGCGCGTCGATGCGCGCCGTCAGCGTGTCGAGAATGTCGGCACCGGCCGAGCGCGCGAGTTCGCTGAACTCGGTCAGTGCCTCGGGATCGATGCGCCCGGAGAGATGCGGCTGAACGAGCAGAGCCCGTTCACCGCCTTTGCTGCGACCGAAGAAGTCCAAGGCAGGTCAGCGTCCCGGCTCAGGCTTCCGCGACCGGTTCATGCAGGTCCTGGGCCGAGTGCGGGCCGTCGCCGACCTTGACGTTGCGCGCCGGCACGACGGTGGAAATCGCGTGCTTGTAAACCATCTGGCTCACCGTGTTGCGCAGCAGGACGACGAACTGGTCGAAAGACTCGACCGTGCCTTGGAGCTTGATGCCGTTGACGAGGTAGATCGACACCGGAATGCGTTCACGACGCAGGGCGTTCAGGAAAGGATCTTGCAGGGACTGGGCTTTGGACATGTTGTGCTCCCGGGGGTACGACCAAGAAATCCGCGCGGCCACCACATTGGCGGGGCGCCGACCGGACGCGTGAGACACGCGTTGGCCTGAAAAGTGCGACGAGTGTAACGGTTCTGCGGGCGCCAAAGCCGGAATCAAGGCCGCGCCAGGGCCGTGACTGACGGCCCAGGCCTCAACGGATGGCTTTTTCGATCAATGACTTGGCTGAATCCAACCCGTTCGCGTCAAGCGGATCACGGACGAACACATCGTGTTCCGAGCGGATCCAGGTGATCTGGCGCTTGGCCAGTTGCCGACTTGCTTCGATGCCCGTGCGACGCAAGGTCTCGGTGTCGATCTCGCCGCGCAGGTGCTGCCAGGCCTGGCGATAGCCGACGCAACGCATCGATGGCAGCGCCGGATGCAGGTCGGGCCGCAGGATCAGTGCGCGCACCTCGTCGAGAAAGCCGGCCGCCAGCATCTGGTCGAAACGCCGGGAAATGCGTTCGTGCAGCACGGCGCGGTCCGGCAACAACGCCAGCTTGAGGATGCGGTACGGCAAATCGACCTGCGCCTGCCCTTGCAGGACCGACAGTGGTTGCCCGGTCAGGCGGATCACCTCCAGCGCCCGCCCGATCCGCTGCGGATCGTTCGGATGGATGCGCGCGCCGGATACCGGGTCGAGCCGCCGCAGGTCGGTGTGCATCGCGACCCAGCCGCGCTCCGCAGCTTCGGCGTCGATCTGCGCACGCAATGCCGGTTCCGCCTGGGGCAAATCGGACAAGCCTCGACCCAGCGCGCGGAAATACAGCCCGGTGCCGCCGACCAGCAGTGGAATCCGGCCGCGCGCGGCGATCGCATCCATGGCCGCGCGTGCATCGCGACAGAACGCCGCCGCCGAATACGCCTGCTCGGGGTCGAGGATGTCGATCAAGGCGTGCGGATACTGGGCCAGCGTCGCCGCATCCGGTTTCGCGCTGCCGATGTCGAGCCCGCGATAGACCAACGCCGAATCGACGCTGACCAGGCCGAAGCGCCCGCTGTCCGCCAAGTCCAGCGCCAATGCGGTCTTGCCCGAGGCGGTCGGACCCATCAGGAAGATCGCGAGCGGGCGCGTGTCGGTTTTGGCGGCGTCGAGGTGCATCCGGCTAAGCTTGCCAGAGCACACGGAGTTTTCTGCATGATCGGTACCGCCATTCTTTCGCACGGCCTGGAATCGGGGCCGGATGCGACCAAGGTCACCGCGATGGCGGCGATGGCCGAGCAGCTCGGTTGGCGCACGCTTCGTCCCGATTACCGCGACCTGGATGCGGCGCACGGCCTTGAAGCGGCGCCGCAACGGCTGGCGCGGCTGCTGGAAGTCGCGAAGTCGGTGGACGGGCCGATCGTGCTGGCCGGATCGAGTTTCGGCGCCTTCATCAGTGGCTTGGCGTCGTTGCGGATCGAGACCAAGGGCCTGTTCCTGCTTGCGCTGCCTCTGATATTGCGCGGCCACGACACGAAATTCGACGCCGCCCGCGTGCCGCTCGCCATCGTCCATGGCTGGGACGATGAGTTGATCCCGGCGCGTGCCGTGGTCGATTTCGCGGAATCGCGACGCGCCACCCTGCACCTGGTGAACGATTCCCACCGCCTGACCGACCATGTGGTCGCGTCGGCCACGTGGTTCGGCCAGTTCCTCGACCGGTTGCCGCGCTGATGCACTTTTTCGCGGCGTGCCCGAAGGGATTGGAAGAACTGCTCGCGACCGAACTGGCCGCACTCGGCGGCACGGGGGTCAGGCAAACCATCGCCGGTGTGCATTTCGAGGGCGAACTCGATGTCGCGTATCGCGCCTGCCTGTGGTCGCGACTCGCCAGTCGCGTGTTGATGCCGCTGCAGAAGATCGAGGAGATCACGGCCGACCGCCTGTACGAAGCCGTGCATGCGATGGCGTGGGAGGAGCACATCGCCGCGAACGGCACGATCGCGGTCGATGCGCATGGCGTGAACGACAGCTTGCGCAACACCCAGTTCACCCAGCAGCGCGTGAAGGACGCCATCGTCGATCGTCTGCGCGAAGTCAGCGGCGAACGCCCGAACATCGACACCTACACACCCGACCTGCGCGTGCATGTGCTGGTGCGCGGCTCGATGGCGCAGGTCTCGCTCGACCTGTCTGGCGGACCGCTGCACCAGCGCGGCTACCGCCGCAACACCGGCATCGCACCGCTGAAGGAAAATCTCGCTGCGGCGATGTTGCTGCGCGCCGGCTGGCCGGACATCGCAGCGAACGGCGGCGCCGTGGTCGACCCGATGTGCGGTTCCGGGACCTTGCTGGTGGAAGCGGCATTGATCGCCGCCGATGTCGCGCCCGGCCTGCTGCGCACCCACTTCGGCTTCCTGCGCTGGCGCGGCCATCAGCCGCAACTGTGGCAATCCCTGCTCGACGAAGCCGAACGACGCGCGGCAACAGGACGCAAGAATGACCGCGCACGTTATTTCGGATCCGACCGCGACGGCGCCGTGCTCGCCGCAGCGAAGCAGAATGCACAGCAGGCGGGCATCGCCGGCTTCCTGAGCCTGCATCACCACGAGGTCGACAAGACGCATCGACCCGAAGGATTCACGAGCGGCCTCGTCATCACCAACCCGCCCTATGGCGAGCGCCTTGAGGACAATCGAGCGGCCGCGCCGGCCTACATCGCGTTCGGCGAACTGCTGAAGCGCGAGTTCGGCGGCTGGCGCGCGGCCTTGATCACCTCGGACGAATCGCTGGCCCATGCGGTCGGGCTCAAGGCCGACAAGCGCTATGCCCTGTTCAATGGTGCGCTGCCCTGCACCCTGTATCGCTTCGAGGTCTTCGCCGCCCGCCCCGAACCGAAGCCGCTGGCACCTTTGAGCGACGCTGCGCTGGGCCTGCGCAACCGGATCGAGAAGAACCTGAAGCACCTGCGTCCGAAGTTGAAACGCGAGGGCATCGAATGCTTCCGCGCCTACGACGCCGACCTGCCCGACTACGCCGCCGCGATCGACGTTTACGCCGACCACCTGCACGTCCAGGAATACCAGGCCCCGAAGACGATTCCCGAAGACATCGCGCAGAAGCGCTTGCGAGAACTGGTGCGCGTCGCCGGCGACGTGTTCGGGGTGGCGCGCGACAAGATCGCGATCAAGACGCGGATGAAACGCGGCAAGCTCGAACAATACGGCCGCCAGGACGAACGCGGCCATGCGATGACGGTGACCGAAGGCGGGCTGAAGTTCGAGGTGAACCTGTTCGATTACCTCGATACCGGCCTGTTCCTCGACCACCGTCCGCTGCGCACCAAGGTGCGCGAACTGGCGCGCGGCAAGCGCTTCGTCAACCTGTTCTGCTACACCGGCGCGGTCACGGTCTACGCCTGTGCCGGCGGCGCGGCCAGCACCGCCAGCGTCGACCTCTCGAACACCTATCTGGACTGGGCCGAACGCAACCTGGCACTGAACGGTCTGGGCACCGCAACCGACCGACTGATCCAGTCCGACGCCATGGAATGGATCGAACGCGATCGCGGCGAATACGATTTGATCTACGTCGATCCGCCGACGTTCTCGAACTCGAAGCGCGCCGAGGACTTCGATGTGCAGCGTGACCATGTGCGTTTGATCACGGCGTGTGCCGCACGATTGGCGTCCGAAGGACTGATCCTGTTCTCGAACAACAATCGCCGCTTCAAGATCGACCGCGAGGCACTCGCCGACCTCGACATCCGCGACATCACGCCCGCGACCATTCCGATCGACTTCGCGCGCGACGCCAAGATCCACCACTGTTTCGAGATCCGCCGGCGTTGAACCGGCTGAATCGCCGGCAACACCCGCGGCCATTCAGCTTCTGTGAGGCGAGATTTCAGAGGCGATTCATCCTCGTGGCCGCAGAGTGTGTGCCACCTACGGAGGTGCTCACGATGAATGTTCTGACTCGCTTGGCTTTGATGGTTGGTCTGGGTGTGGCAGCGGTGTTCGCCTCGACTTCGACGGTGCAGGCCGGCGACTGGGGTGTCTCGGTTCACGGCGGCAACTGGAACAATGGCTGGTCGGTGAACTATCGCGATCACCACCGCGGCTACGGCTACGGCTACGGTTATCGCGACTACGGTCATCGCTACGCGCCGGCCTATGTGCCGTACCGCCCCGCCTACAACCGCAACGCGCGCTACCGCGATTACGGCACGCGCAGCTACAACCGTCGCGACCCGTGGTGCTCGTCGCATCGCACCTACCACGTGCATCACCGCAATCGCGGTCACGTGCAGGGGTACAGCAGTGGTTACTCGAATGGCTACCGCGATGGTCGCTACCAGCGCTCGGACTACGGCAGTGCCGCGTATTACGACCGCGTCGAGGAAATGGCCTACGACACCAGCATCTACTACGGTCGCCGCTGGTAACCGACCTTCACCGCCCGTCAGGACGCCCGGCTTCGGCCGGGCGTCTTCGTTTCCGGTTTGCAGTGAAACCATCGCCCCGTATCATTCGGCCGAGTTCACACGGATTTCATGCATGCCGCTACGCGGAACCAAGATCGGGCGCGTTCTGCGCCAACGCCGCGACGACGCGGCCATCGCCTGGACGTTTTTCCGGCAATGGCTGAAGGCGCCGCTGACGACGGCGGCCGTGTCGCCGAGCAGCAAGGAACTCGCCGCGGAAATGCTCAGCCAGTTGCCGGACGCCACCGGCAAGGTCATCGAGCTCGGCGGCGGCACCGGGGTTTTCACGGAAGCGCTGCTGGCACGCGGCATCGCGCCGGAAAACCTGCTGGTGTTCGAACTCAACGAGTCGCTGCACCTGCACCTGACCCAGCGTTTCCCGGGCACGAAGATCGTCTGTGCCGACGCGCTGTCGACGGCACGCGTGGTCGAACGCGAAAAGTTCGCGCAACCCGGCGAGATCGACGCGATCGTGAGCGGCCTCGGCCTCTTGTCGATGAGCCAGGAATTGCAGCAAGGCATCCTCGAAGCCGCCTTCAGCGTGCTTTCGCCGCAAGGACGCTTCATCCAGTTCACCTACGGACCGTCCAATCCGGTGAAGCGCGACGTGATGCGGGAATTGCACTTGAGCGCGAAACGCACCGGCTTCACGGTCTGGAACGTCCCGCCGGCGTCGGTCTACGTGATCACGCGCAGCAAGTCGCGTGGCATCCGGCCGACGCGGGCCCGATGACATGGCCGATGCCGCGATCCACGACTGGCCCCTGCCCTACGCCGACAAGCTCGCGCCGCGTCCGCGTGCCGCGGTCACGCTGGTGGTGATCCACTGCACCGAATTGCCCGACCTCGCGACCGCGCGCGAATACGGCGAACGCATCCTGTACACGGATTCCGGCACCGGCAATTCCGGCCACTTCTACATCGACCGCGACGGCCGCGTGCACGAATTCGTTCCGATCACGCGCGTCGCCCACCACACGCGCGGCTACAACCCGCAGTCGGTCGGGATCGAACTGGTCAACGCCGGCCGCCATCCGCACTGGTTCGATTCACGCCACCAGACGATGCAGGAGCCGTATACCGCCGCGCAGATCGCTTCGCTGCGCGGTTTGCTTGATCGGTTGCGCCACGAACTGCCGAACCTCGCCGAGATCGCCGGTCACGAAGACCTCGACACCGCCGAAGTGGAGGCGAGCGACGATGCCACCCGGCGCGTGTTCCGCAAGCGCGATCCCGGGCCTCTGTTCCCGTGGCCGGAGGTGTTGTCCGGCGGTGCACTGTCACGAATCGGTCGCGGCACCGAATAGGCGCGCGCCGACTCGGGCGCCTCAATCGAGGGTCGGCGCCTCGCCGGTCAACCACAGGTTCGTGCTGAAGCTCCCGGCGTTGTTGCGCAGCGGATCGCTGGCATGCGTGCGGAATCGCCACGCCCACGGGTCCGCACCCATCGGTGCACGCCAACCCCAGGGATCGATCGACGACACCGCGGCGTCGCGGTCCCATTGCGCGAAGTTGAACTCGAAGCCGCGACGCCACGTCAGGTTCTTGTGGCGATGCACGGAGATGTGCAAGTGATCGCCCGACGACGCCCCGGTGGTGCCGACCTGCCCGATCACGTCGCCGGCCTGGACGATGTCGCCCCGACGAACGCGGGTGTCGAACATGTGCGCGTAGAAGAGCGTGAATGTTTCGGCGTACTGGCCGGCACCGACGGAATGACGCACGAACACCTCGCGCTGGTAGGGATCCATCGATTTCGGCGTGAAGGTCGGGACGTGGCGCGGCACCGCCATGTCGACGACGCCGTCGGCGACCGCGATCGCGAGACGCGAACGATCGACGAGGATGTCGGCGGCCGGCTCGTCGATGCCGTTGTTCGGTGAACAGTCTCCGGCGACTGCGGGATCGCCGGTGCTCTGGTGGCGTCCCTTGAAGTCGACGGCGCAGGCGAGGTCGGTCGAGCCGGGCTGGCCAAAGGCGGTGACGTCGATCGGAATCCCGAACGGATCGTGATTGAAGGACTGCGTGTTGGTGGCGGGATGCGCACCCGTGTAGGGCCGCGCGAACACCGGCATGCGCTCGGGTGCCGCCGTGAAGATGCAGTGGGTCCGTCCAACCGTGTCGGCGAAGGCATCGTTGAAGGGCGCGGCGCCGTTGCCGCTGCGCAAGGTCACGAATCCGCCGGAACAGGTGCCGATCACCCAGTTGGCACCGGACTGCGCATACAGGCCCGAACGCTCGATCGCGGCGTTGGGTGCACCGCCGGTCAAGGTCGCGCACGGATCGGCGCCGCCGGCGAGCAGGCCGAACGCACCATTGCCCGGCGTGCGGACGCTGCAATAGCGACCGAATCCGGCCGGCACGGAAATGACGGGCGAGAACGCCAGGATCGGCCGCGTCAGGCCCGCGGCTTCGAAGCCGTCTTCGCCGATGCGGTCGTCATTGATCGCGGCAATCACCGGCACCATCGGCCCGGACGGGAAGCGCTGTCGATCGAGCAACAGCAACAGCCGGCCACGATGCATCAGCGCATCCACCGCGACGTCGTCGACGACCCGGTTGCCGCTTTCGGAGACGTCCCTGGACCGCAGTCGCGCAAAGCTGTACAGCGTCACGCCGTCGCCACTGAATGCACCGGCCCCGGTGGTTACGATGCTGCCGTTCGGTTCGAACCGCGCCGTGGCGACGTCGCGGTCACCCCAGTTCGCCGCGTCTTCGACGCCGTTGACGTGCGTGCCGATGGCGTAGATCGCGCCATCCTCGCGCAACAGCAATCGCGACAACTGCGTGCTGCCGCCGCTGCGCTCGACCGTCAGCGTCAAGTCCTGATAGCGGAATCCGCGCCGACCGTCGCCATCGAAGCCCGAGTCGAGCGCGCCGCTGCCCGTCAGTGCGATCAGCTGTCCACTGGCGTTCTGGGTGGCGGTGAAGGTGAGCGTTGCACCCGCCAGCAGCCGGTTGCGGGCAGCATCCCAGACAAGGTCGTTCAACGCCGGCACGGCCGCGAGTTGGGAGCCATGGGTGACGATGCGCATGCCGTCGCCACTGAATCCGCCGTCCAGGCTGCCGTCGGCATTCACGCGCACGAAACCATAGCCGAGCGCGGCATTGGCATCCGTCGCCGTGCCGGCCATCACGACGTCACCGTCGGGCAGCAGCACCAGCCGTTCGCAGGCGTCCGCGCCACCGTCGAAGTCCACCTCGAGCCGGCCATTGCCGCTGAAGCTGGTGTCGAACTGGCCGGTGGCGGTCAGTCGCACGAGCAACATCTCCCGGCTGTCCGGACGATCGACCCAGCCGCAGGCCAGCACGCGACGGTCCGGCAACACCAGGGCATGGCGGAATTCATTCTTGATGCCCAGGTAGCCGAGTTGGCCGGAAAGCAGGAGTCGCCCGTTGCTCGCGAAGCCGGTGTCGACCGCGCCGTCTTCGCGCAAGCGCAACACGAATCCGCTCGTGTTCCCGGAAAAATCCGTGGCGGCATGGCCATAGACGACCGGTCGATCGAAAGCGTCGACCAACACGCCGCGACATCGATCGGTGCCGAAGCCGCCTGCATCGAGCGCGATGCGCTGTGTGCCCTCCAACCCGTCCGGGCCGGTGAAGTCCATGTCGAGGTGACGCGCCAGCGGCAGGTGCCGGGTCAGCGCGCAGTCACGATTGAGATCCGTCGAGCGCCAGTCGTTCAACACCAGCAACCGACCTTCACCGTCGATGGCAAGTCCGGCGCTGCGGGTGTCGATCGTATGGTCGCGGGTGATGTTGAAGAACAAGCCGCCGGCACGGTCCGGGCCGTATTGCGGCCACGCCGTTCCGCTGCTCGCTGCGACGGCGGTCGAGGCCATCGTCAGCAGCAACATCCATCCGTTCCGTTTCATGCACGTGATCTCGCAGCAGGGTCGTCATGAATCCCTACGCGATCCGGCACGAACAGGGGCCAATGCATCACGGAAATCCCGACGCGCCTCGGCTATCGTGGCGCCCCATGAGGGACACCCACGACTTCACTGCGCTGCTCGCCGCCTGGCAGGAAGGCGAACTCGCCGCGCGCGATGCCATGGTCAACCTCGTCTACCACGAGGTACGGGCGATCGCGCGCAAGCAGCTGGCCGCACATCGAGAGGCCACGCTGGCCCCGACCGAACTCGCGCATGAAGCCTTGATGCGGGTGCTGGGCCAAACCGGCGAATGGCAAAGTCGCCGTCACTTGATGAACGTGATCGCGCTGGCGACGCGGCAGATCCTGGTCGATTCGGCGCGCCGCCGGCACGCGCAGAAGCGCGATGCCGGCCCGCTGACCGATCTGGACTCGAAGGCAGACCAGATCGCCGCACCAGGGGCCGACACCTTGCAGGTCGACGAAGCCCTGCAGGCGCTTGCCGCGATCGATGCGCGTGCGGCCGAAGTCATCGCACTCACCTATTTCGCCGGCATGGAACGCGACGAGATCGCCGGATTGATGGCGCTGTCGGCGAGCACCATCGACCGTGCCCTGCGCTTCGGGCGCGCCTGGCTCAAGGACGCATTGCGTGAGCGCGAATCCGGCTGAATCCGAACGCGCGCTGGCGGACTGGTTCGACACGCTGATCGTGCTCGACGCCGATGCCCGCAGCGCCCGACTCAACGCCTTGCCCGCTGCGCTGTCGACACGGCTGCGCGCCCTGCTCGACGCCGATGCCGCGGCGGATGCCGCGATCGAATCGGCCCTGCGACCCGACGCCGAGGCCGCCGTCGCCCCGGATATGAGCGGCCAACGCATCGGTGCGTGGCGCGTGTTGCGCGAACTCGGTGCCGGCGGCATGGGCACGGTGCTGCTGGCCGAACGCGAGGAAGCCGGCTTCACCCAGCAGGCCGCGATCAAGCTGATCCGCGGCTTCCCGTCCCGCGACGGCATCCGCAGGCTGCGCCAGGAGCGCCAGATCCTTGCGCAACTCGACCACCCCGACATCGCGCGACTGATCGATGGCGGCGAGACCGATGCCGGGCAGCCGTTCCTGGTCGTCGAATACGTGCGCGGCGAGACGCTGGACGTGTACCTGCGCACAAAGCAACCCGACCGTGACGCGCGCATCGCCCTGATCGAACGCATCGGCGCCGCCGTGCAGCATGCGCATCAGCATCTGGTGATCCATCGCGACCTGAAGCCGTCGAACGTGATGGTGAACGATGCCGGCGACATCAAATTGCTGGATTTCGGCGTGGCCAAACTGATCGACGTCGGCGATTCGCATCTGCAGGGCTCGACGCGGGTATTCACGCCCGGCTATGCCAGCCCCGAGCAGACTGCCGGTCGATCGGTCGGGATCGCCACCGACATCTACAGCCTCGGCGCGATGCTGCGCGAAGCATGCGATGGCGACAGGATCGACGCCGAACTCGGCGGCATCATCGCCAAGGCCACCGCCGTCCTGCCCGGCGATCGTTACGTCACCGTCGCCGCGTTCTGCGACGACCTGGCGCGCTATCGCCGCGGGTGGCCGATTTCCGCCGCCGCCGACACGCGCTGGTACCGCGCCCGCAAGTTCGTCGCGCGGCATCGACTTGGCACCGCCGCCAGCCTGATCGCGCTCGCGCTCGGACTTGCCTTTGTCTGGCGTCTCCAGATCGAGCGCACCCGTGCCGTCGCCGCCGAGGCCACCGCGGCCAGGGAGCGCGACAGCGCGCGACAGTCGCTGGCGCTGCTGCAGGGCATCTTCGATCGGATCGCGCCGGGCGTGGCGCTGGGCAAGCCGATCGGCACCCGCGACTTCATTGCCGCGACCGAAGCACAACTGGCGAAGCAGCCGATCGCCGACGTTCATGCCGGCACCTCGGTGCATGCGACGCTTGCCGCGATCTACCAGCAACTGGGAGATCCCGTGCGTGCGGCCGAGTTGTTGCGCGGCTTGCTCGCACGCCTGCCCGACCCCGGCAACGAAGGTGAAGCGCTCGAACGTGCCGCCTTGCATGAGGAACTGGCCAGCGCGCTGATGGGCACCAGCGATCTCGATGGCGCCGGACAAGCGTTCGCGACCGCTGCCGCCTTGCGCGCACGCTGGGCGCCCGAGCAACCCGAGGGCCGCTTCCGCACGCTGCGCAATCGTGGCTGGCTGACTTACCGACGCGGACTGAACGAGCAGGCACGTCCCGATCTCGAAGCCGCACTCACCCTGGCAAAGCAGCATCCGGACCTGCTCGACCAGCGTGTCGAGGACACCATCGCGGCGCTGTCCGACATCGCCTTGCGTCGCGGCGAACTCGAATCGGCCGACACCTATTCGCGCGAGCATTTGGGCCGCGTTGAAGCACGCGTGCAGCGCGGTCATCCCGATCTGATTGCGGCCCTGCGCCAGCGTGCGACGGTGCTGAATCAGCTCGGCCGCTATCGCGATGCGCAACAAATGCTGCGCGACGCGATCGCGATGCACGAGCAGGTCATCGGCGATCGCGGCACGCGACTGGCCGATCTCGAGAACGACCTCGCCGTCAGCCTGAACGACAGCGGCGAAGCCTTGGCGGCGCTGCCGCATGCCGAACGCGCGCTCGCGCTCACCGACCAGAACCGCAATTCGCCGCTCGATCGCGCCGTCGTGCTGGTCAACCTGGCCTCGACCTTCGAGAACGCGGGCGACTACCCACGCGCCGAGGCATTGATGCAGGAAGGCGTCTCCCTGTATGCCACGCATTCGCCGCCCGAAGCCAAGGACCGTTTGCGCGCGGAAGGCAATCTGGCGCGCGTGCTCGGCTTGCGTGACCGCTTCGCCGAATCGCGCGCGTTGTTCGAAGCGGTGCGTTCCCGTCATCAAGAGATCGATGGCGAACGCGGCTGGTCGTGGGCCTTCGAATCGGTGCGCCAGGCACAGATGGAACGGCGCGCCGGTCGATACGACGCCGCCATCGCCCTGCTCGATGCCGCCGAACCCGTCTTTGCCGCCGCACTGCCCGAACGACATCCGGGTCTCGCCCAGCCGTTGCGCATCCGCGCGCAGATCGCGCTGGCGCAAGGGCGACTCGACGTCGCCAAGCCGCTGTTCGACCGAGCCGCGGCGCTGATCGGGGACGATGCGCTGGCCTTCGATCGCGCCATCGTCGCGGCGGAACAAGCCGCCGTGGCGGCGGCGTCCGGAGATCGCGATGGCGCCCGCGCGCTGCTGGTTCAACACCTGCCGACCCTGCGTGCCGCGACGCTTCCGGACGAAGCCAATCGCAGGTTCGCCGACGCCCTGGCCCGTCAGCTCGATCTGCCCTGAGATCCAGCGCGGCGCGTCACGGCCAGACGTCGGCGTAAGTCACTTCGCCATCGCGATCGTCGATCAGGACATCGAACCGGACGGGATCGGGACGGCGGCCATCCGGCGCCTGGCCCAATTCGTAATGGATCGTCCACACCCGGCTGCCGGGCAAGACTTCGTATCCGAGGCGCGTGACCTGATAGTGGAACGCGCCGATCCGCTTCGCCGCGAACGCATTCGACAGCATGGCGATCTTGTCGGCCTGCAGCGACGGCACCGTAGGCTCGGCATGGGCGTGCACCGATGTCGGCGGCTCGGACACCGTCGTCGCCGCGGTGCCGGGCGCGGCGCATCCTGTCGCAACGATCGACCCGAGCAGCATGGCGATGCAAGACAGTCGGCGCATGATCGAATCCCGGGCAGCGTCTTCCGCCATGGTGCCCGGCAGCGGCCATCGCGACAAGCGCCCAGGTTCGCCACCGACAGCAGGCGACCTCCCCGCTAAACTCCACCCCATGACCCAGCCCATCGTTTCCGAACTGATCGACCTGCTGCAGCTGGAGCGGCTCGAAGTGAACCTGTTCCGCGGCGCCAGCCGCGACATCGGCACCAAGTACGTGTTCGGCGGACAGGTGCTCGGCCAGGCGCTGTCGGCGGCGCAACAGACCGTGCCGCGCGAACGGCTGGTGCATTCGCTGCACGGCTATTTCCTGCGTGCCGGCGACATCACCGCGCCGATCGTCTATCAGGTCGAAGTGTCGCGCGACGGCAAAAGCTTCTCGACGCGGCGCGTGTCGGCGATCCAGCACGGCCAGCTGATCTTCGGGCTGGCGGCGTCGTTCCAGGAACCCGAGCCGGGCGTCGAGCACCAGTTGTCGATGCCCGATGTGCCCAAGCCCGAGGACCTGGAGCCGCCCGGCGAGATTCCGCCGGCCACGCTCGAGCACATCCCGGCGAAACTGCAACGCTGGCTCACGCGCAAGGGACCGTTCGAGTTCCGTCACGTCTACCCGCGCGACGAACTGAAGCCGCCGAAGCGACCGCCGTTCCAGCACGTCTGGCTGCGCCTGGTCGACCGCATCGGCGACGATGCCGACCTGCATCGCGCCATGCTCGCGTATTGCTCGGATTTCCACCTGATCGGCACCACGACCTTCCCGCACGGCATCTCCTACCTGCAGGACAACGTGATGATGGCGAGCCTCGACCATGCGATGTGGTTTCACCGCCCGTTCCGCATCGACGACTGGCTGCTCTATTCCTGCGACAGCCCGAGCGCCCAAGGTGCGCGCGGTCTGGCGCGCGGCAGTTTCTACACGCGCGAAGGCGTGCTCGTCGCCTCGACCGCACAGGAAGGGCTGGTCCGCGTGATCGATGGCGAGGTGCATTGATGCGTCAGGTCTATGCCTCGCCACGCGCCGAGAATGTCGATCGCGTCGAGGCGATGTTGAATGAAGCCGGCATCGAGACGCGCGTCCTCAAGCGCGACAAGATCAATCGCGGCCGCTTCCAGCGCTTCAGCTACAACGAGCAGGGCAACAGCAAGGACTGGCCAGCGGTGCAGGTGGTGTTTGCCGCCGACATGCCGAAGGCGCGCGAACTGCTGCGCGCCGCCGGACTGATGGGCACGACGCGTCCCGATGCCGATGCGCCGATGCCGCGCTGGGAGGCGCCGGGAAATACGCCCGATCACATGGCCATGCGCATGCGCCGCGTCGCGATGATCGGCGTGCTGGTCGGACTGGTGTTTCTCGCTTACGCCTACAGCAGAACCCAGCGCGAGGCGACGGTCGCGGCACCCGTCGTCGCGCCCGCCGCGATGCCGGCGGTTGCGCCGCCGGTCGAAGACAACACGGTCTTGCTGCTCGACGACAGCGATACCGCATCCGAGGAATGACCATGTCCCACCCCGCATTGCAGCGCTTCCGCGACGAGCTCGCGAGCATCGAGGCGCAAGGCCTGTTCAAGCGCGAACGCATCATCACCTCGCCGCAATCGGCCGAGATCACTCTCGCCGACGGGCGCAAGGTGCTGAATTTCTGCGCCAACAACTACCTCGGACTCGCCGATCACCCGGACATCATCGGCGCCGCCAAGCATGCCCTCGACACGCACGGCTTCGGCATGGCGTCGGTGCGTTTCATCTGCGGGACGCAAGACCTGCACAAGCAGCTCGAGGCGAAGATCGCCGCATTCTTCGGCACCGACGACACGATCCTCTATGCCGCCTGCTTCGATGCCAACGGCGGCCTGTTCGAACCGCTGCTCGGCGAGGAAGACGCCATCATCTCGGATGCGTTGAACCACGCCTCGATCATCGACGGCGTGCGCCTGTGCAAGGCGAAACGCTACCGCTACGCCAACTGCGACATGGCCGACCTCGAAGTCCAGCTCAAGCAGGCCCGGGCCGACGGCGCACGCACGATCATGGTCACCAGCGACGGCGTGTTCTCGATGGACGGCTTCATCGCGCCGCTCGACAAGATCACCGCGCTGGCCCGCGACTACGGCGCGCTCGTGCACATCGACGAATGCCATGCCACCGGCTTCCTCGGCGCAACCGGGCGCGGTTCGGCCGAAGTGAACGGCGTGATGGACCGCATCGACATCTTCACCGGCACCCTGGGCAAGGCGATGGGTGGCGCACTCGGCGGCTTCACCACCGGCAAGCGCGAAGTCATCGAACTGCTGCGCCAGCGCTCGCGCCCTTACCTGTTCTCGAACTCGCTGCCGCCGCATGTCGTCGAAGCCGGCAGCAAGGCCTTCGACATGCTCGCCTCCGCCGGCCACCTGCGCGCGCAACTGCTCGAGAACACGCGTTACTTCCGCGAACAGATGACGAAGGCCGGTTTTGACCTCAAGCCCGGCGTGCACCCGATCGTCCCGGTGATGATCTACGACGCGCCACTGGCCCAGCAGATGGCCGCGCAACTGCTCGACGAAGGCATCTACGTCACCGGCTTCTTCTTCCCGGTCGTGCCCAAGGGCCAGGCGCGCATCCGCACCCAGATGAGCGCCGCCCACACCCGCGAGCACCTCGACCGCGCCATCGCGGCGTTCACGCGCGTCGCGAAGCGGATCGGGGTACTCAAGGCCTGACACATGGACACACTGCACCTCATGCCGCGGCACTTGGCCTCGACATGATCTCGATCATGGCCATTGCGACGATTCTTGCGATGATCACGGCGCGACATCTCCGTTGTTTACGGGAATACGAATCATGAGCGAGCACCGCATCACCCTGAACTGGCAGCGCGACGACGCGACCTTCGAGCGCGGCAATTATCCGAAGGACCATCAGGTGCGTTATCTCGGCGGACAGACGCTGGGCGTCTCCTCGGCGGTCGCATTCGGTGGCACGGCGGCGCTGGCCGATCCCGAGCAGATGCTGCTGTCGGCATTGTCGAGTTGCCACTTGCTGACCTTTCTCGCGGTCGCGGCCAACCGCGGTTTCGTGGTCGAGCAGTACCTCGATGATGCCGAATGCGAACTCGGCAAGAATGCCGAGGGCGTGATGGCGGTGCTCACTGCGACCTTGCGCCCGAGCGTGCGCTTCGGCGGCGACAAGCGGCCGACCGCGGAAGAGTTAGAGAAGCTCCACGATCGAGCGCACAAGGGCTGCTTCATTGGCCAGTCGGTCAAGACCGAGGTTCGCGTCGAGCCGCGCCAGCTCGACTGAACACGCCCGCTTCGGCGGCGCCTCGCGCTACGCTCGTGCCCTTCGGACCATGAATGAATGGCATGAGTGCACGACCCGCTTCCCTTCTGGTGATTTTCGGCGCCACCGGCGATCTCGCCCGGCGCATGTTGCTGCCTTCGCTGTACGGCCTGTTCCGCGACGGCCTGTTGCCGCAGGACGTCCGCATCCTGGGAACGGCGCGCAGCGAGCTCGATGACGATGCGTTCCGGCGCAGCGTGGCCGAGACGCTGCAGCAACGGCTCGCGGCGCCCGATCGCGACGACCACACGCTGTCCCGGTTTCTCGCCGCGATCCACTATCAGGCCGCGTCCGTCGACGACCGCGCGGCCGCCGATGCGCTGTGCGAACGCATCCGCGCGCTGCGATCCGGAGACGTGCTGTATCACCTCTCGACCGCACCGCGCTTCTACGCCCCGATCTGCGAACTGCTCGGTGCCGCCGGGCTGGCGGGTGCGGGAACGCGCGTCATGCTGGAGAAGCCGATTGGCCACGACCTCGCCAGTGCGGTCGCGATCAACGACGGCGTCACCCGCGTGTTCGACGAGTCGCAGGTATTTCGCGTCGACCATTACCTCGGCAAGGAAGGCGTGCAGAACCTGCTCGCGCTGCGCTTCGGCAACGCCCTGTTCGAGCCGCTGTGGAATGCGCGCCACATCGAACAGGTGCAGATCACCGTCGCCGAGACCATCGGAATCGAGGGGCGCGGCGACTACTACGACCACAGCGGCGCCAGTCGCGACATGCTGCAGAACCATCTGCTGCAACTGCTCAGCCTGACCGCGATGGAACCGCCCTCGCATTTCGACCCGGCCGCCGTGCGCAACGAGAAACTCAAGGTGCTGCGCTCGCTGCGCCCGATCGGCGCGAACGAAGTCGCGGCGCACAGTGTGGCCGGGCAGTACACCGCGGGCGCCGTCGACGCCGTGGCCGTGCCCGGTTACCGCGACGAACTCGGTCGCGACAGCGGCACCGAGACGTACGTCGCGCTGCGCGCCCACGTCGACAACTGGCGCTGGTCGGGCGTGCCGTTCTATCTGCGTACCGGCAAGCGCATGCCGCGCCGCTGCACCGAGATCTACCTGCAGTTCCGCGCCGTGCCTCACTCGATCTTCAAGGGTACGGGCGCGCATGCCGATCCGAATGCGCTCGTCATCACCCTGCAGCCCGAGGAGCGCATCGAACTGAGTCTGATGCACAAGACACCCGGCCTGGACCGCAGCGGCCTGAAACTGGCCCGCGTCACGCTCGACCTCGACGTGCACGATGCCTTCGCGCACGCGCGGCGCCGTCTCGCCTACGAACGCCTGTACCTCGATGCGATCGAGGGCAATGGCACGCTGTTCGTGCGCCGCGACGAAACCGAAACCGCCTGGCAGTGGATCGACGGCATCCTCGATGGCTGGCGCACGCAGGGCGTTCAGCCGAAGTCGTATCCCGCCGGCACCTGGGGCCCGAGCAGCGCGGTCGCGTTGACCGAACGCCACGGCCACAGCTGGCGCGAGTGAGCGATCCGACGATGCCCTGGACGATGCACGAATACGCCGACGCCGATGCGCTCGCCGAGTCCTGCGCCCTGCGCATCGATGACGCGATCGATTCCGCGCTGCTTGAACGCGGTCGTGCCGTGCTTGCCCTGGCCGGCGGTCGCACCTCGCCGCCGATCTTCCGACGACTGACACCGGGGACCCGCGACTGGTCGCGCGTCCACATCGTGCCCAGCGACGAACGCTGGGTGAACGCTGATCATCCCGATGGCAACCTGCGCCAGATGCGCGATGCATTCGCCGGTGCCGACGGCATCCACTGGCTGCCGCTTGTTCCTGCGCAACCCTGCGGCGACGCCGATGCATCGTTTGCGATCAAGGTGCTCGCGCCTTATCCGCAAGCCTTCGATGTCTGCGTGCTCGGCATGGGCACCGATGGCCACTTCGCCTCGCTGTTTCCCGGCGCGGCGAATCTCGCGCAGGCGCTCGATCTCGCGAATGCCGATGCGGCGGTGGCGATCGTGCCGGATCCGATGCCGGCTGCCGGCGCACATGCGCGCGTGAGCCTGACGCTGGCGCGCATCCTGAACTCGCGCCGGCTGCTGCTCGCGATCACCGGCAACGACAAGCGCCGCGTCCTTGAACGCGCCCGCGACGGCGGCACCCGCTTGCCCGTCGCGGCCCTGCTCGCCGCCGCGCATCCGGCCGCCTCGATCCATTGGAGCCCCTGATGAGCCTGCATCCCGTCGTCGAGCGCGTGACCGCGCGCATCATCGAACGCAGCCGCAAGCCGCGTTCGACCTACCTCGCGAAGATCGATGCAGCGCGTGAACACGGCCCATCGCGTGGCCGCCTTGGCTGCGGCAACCTCGCGCACGGCTTCGCCGCGTCGGGGACCGACAAGCCGGCACTGCGTGCATTGCGCGGCGCGAACATCGGCATCGTCACCGCGTACAACGACATGCTCAGCGCGCACCAGCCGCTGCAGCACTATCCGGAACTGATCAAGATGGCGGCGCGCAACGTCGGCGCCAGTGCCCAGGTCGCGGGCGGCGTGCCGGCGATGTGCGATGGCGTCACCCAGGGCCGCGCCGGCATGGAGTTGTCGCTGTTCTCGCGCGATGTAATCGCGCAGGCCACGGCGATCGCGCTCTCGCACGAGATGTTCGACGGCGCGCTGCTGCTCGGCGTCTGCGACAAGATCGTGCCCGGACTGCTGATCGGCGCGCTCTCGTTCGGGCATCTGCCGATGATCCTCGTGCCGGCAGGCCCGATGCCCTCCGGCCTGGCGAATGCGGAAAAGTCACGCGTGCGCCAGGCCCACGCCGAAGGCAAGGCGACGCGCGAAGAACTGCTGGACGCCGAAGCCGCCTCGTATCACGGCCCCGGGACCTGCACCTTCTACGGCACCGCGAACTCGAACCAGATGCTGCTCGAAGTGATGGGCCTGCATCTGCCCGGCAGCGCCTTCGTGAATCCGGGCACGCCGCTGCGTGACGCGTTGACCGTCGCCGCAGCCGAACGCGTCTGCGCCATCACCGCGCTCGGCGAGCACTACACGCCGATCGGACGCAGCATCGACGAACGGGCCATCGTCAACGCCATGGTCGGACTGGCCGCCACCGGCGGCTCGACCAACCACGCCATCCACCTGGTCGCGATCGCGCGCGCCGCCGGCATCGTCATCGATTGGGACGACCTCGATGCACTCAGCCGAGCCACGCCGCTGCTGGCGCGCATCTACCCGAACGGACAAGGCGACGTGAACCAGTTCCAGGCGGCGGGCGGGCTCGGCGTCATCATCCGCGAACTGCTCGATGCCGGACGGATGCACGCGGACATCCGCTGCGTGCATGGCGGCACCCTGCACGAGCAGGCGAGCGCGCCGTATCTCGACTATCTGACGTTGCGTTGGCGCAGTGCGCCGTCCGCGTCGCTCGACCGCAGCGTCCTGCGCGGCATCGCCGAACCCTTCGATGCCGAGGGCGGATTGCGCCGACTCGAAGGCAATCTCGGACGCGCGATCGTCAAGGTGTCGGCGGTGAAACCGGAACATCGCGTCATCGAGGCACCGGCGCGCGTGTTCGATGCCCAGGACGACCTGCTTGCCGCGTTCAAGGCCGGCGAACTCATCGGCGACTTCGTCGCCGTGGTTCGCGCCCAGGGCCCGCGCGCGAACGGCATGCCGGAACTGCACAAGCTGACGCCGACGCTGGGCGTGCTGCAGGATCGCGGACAACGTGTCGCCCTGCTCACCGACGGGCGCATGTCCGGTGCGTCGGGCAAGGTGCTGGCGGCGATCCATGTCACGCCGGAAGCGGTGTGCGACGGTGCGATCGCGAGGTTGCGCGATGGTGATCTCGTCCGCATCGACGCCGAGTCGGGCACGATGTCGGTGCGCCTCGACGGCGCGGAACTCGCCGCGCGTCCCGCCGCCGCATTCGACCTCGCAGCCCATCGCGTCGGCCTCGGGCGCGAGTTGTTCGGCCATCAGCGCGCCCACGTCGGCCCGGCCGAACAGGGTGCCTGCACGTTGTTTTCCGATCACTGACAGGAATCCTGACCATGACCCAGTGGACCATCGAGGAACGCAGCCGCAGGGTGGATGAATTGCTGGTGCGCGCGCCGGTGCTGCCGGTGATCGCGATCACCCGACTCGACGACGCGGTGCCGTTGGCGCGCGCCCTCGTCGCGGGCGGATTGCCGGTGCTGGAGGTGACGCTGCGCAGCGCGATCGCGCTCGACGCGATCGCCGCGATGGTGCGTGATGTCCCCGGCGCGATCATCGGTGCCGGCACCGTGCTCGATGAGGACGATCTCGACGCCGTCACCCGCGCCGGCGCGCGCTTCTCGATTTCACCCGGTTGCACCGAGGCCCTGTATGCCGCCGCATCGCGCGCGACCATCCCGCACATTCCCGCGGTCGCCACCGCCAGCGAACTGATGCGCGGACTCGAACACGGCCATCGCCGCTTCAAGTTCTTCCCGGCCGAAGCCAGTGGCGGGGTCGCGACCCTGAAAGCGTTCGCCGGCCCGTTCCCGCAGGCGCGGTTCTGTCCGACCGGCGGCATCGATGCCGCCGGTGCGCCGGCTTATCTCGCGCGTTCGAACGTGGCCACCGTCGGCGGCTCCTGGATGATTCCCGCCGACGCTTTGGCTGCGCGCGATTTCGCACGCATCGAGGCGCTGGCACGCACGGCCGCGAAGCTCGGGACGGCGACCTGAACCTGCGGCCGGTGACGGTCTCGACGGCAGACACGATGTGTTTGTCGTCGCGGTTGCGCACGATCAAGTCAATGCGCGCGGAAAAGTGCATCATCCGCCCCATGGACCCTTCGGAGTCACCATGCACGCCGATCTGACCCCCTACTTGCGCCTGATGGCGGAGAAGAACGCGTCCGACCTGTTCTTCACGGTCGGCGCGCCGCCGAACATCAAGATCGACGGCGAAACGGCGCCGCTGAAGGAACCGGCGTTGAACGCGGAGAAGGTGCGGGATCTCGCTTATTCGATCCTGAGCGAGAAGCAGCAGAAGGAATTCGAGGCGACGATGGAAATGAATCTCGCCATCGGCCTGCCGAAAACCGGTCGCTACCGCGTCAACGTCTATCGCCAACGCGGCGATGTCGCGTTCGCGATGCGCTACATCACCAGCCAGATTCCTTCGATCGACGACCTGAACCTGCCGCCGATCCTGCGTGATCTGATCATGATTCCGCGCGGTCTCGTGCTCGTGGTCGGATCGACTGGATCAGGCAAGTCGACGACGCTGGCGTCGATGATCGACTATCGCAACTCGGTCAAGACCGGTCACATCCTGACCGTCGAGGAACCGATCGAGTACGTGCACGAGCACAAGAAGTCGATGGTCGACCAGCGCGAAGTCGGCCTCGACACGATGAGTTATGCGAACGCCCTGAAGAACGCCATGCGCGAGGCGCCGGACGTGATCATGATCGGCGAGATCCGCGACCGCGAGACCATGCAGGCGGCGATCAGCTACGCGGAAACCGGGCACCTTTGCCTGTCCACGCTGCACGCCAACAATGCCAACCAGACGCTCGACCGCATCGTCAATTTCTTCCCGGAGACCGCGCATCACCAGCTATTCACCGACCTGTCGCTGAACCTGAAGGCGGTCGTTTCGCAGCGCCTGCTGCGCGGTCTGAACCGCAAGCGCGTGCCGGCGGTCGAGATCCTGCTTGCCACCGCCTACGTGTCCGACCTGATCGCCAAGGGCGAGATCGCGCAGGTCCGCGAGGCGATGAAGCAGGGGACCGAGCACGGCATGCAGACGTTCGACGAGTCGCTGTATCAGCTGTACGCGAGTGGCCGCATCGTCTACCAGGACGCCCTCGAACATGCCGATTCGCGCACCGATCTGGCACTGCGCATTCGCCTGCAGGGCCCGGCGCCGGGCATGGCCACGCATCATGTCGGCGCGATCGCGGATGGCCCGATGCAACTGGAAGGCCTGACCGATCCCGAGCCGCCGCGTTGAGGCCGGACACGGACGACTCGCCGCAGGCGGGTCGGTCATCGTAGGCTAGCGCGGTCCGCCACAGCTTCGGGATCGCCATGCCGCTCGTGATTCGCCACCTCGGGTGGTTTCTGGTTGCGCTGATCGGCGCGGCTTGCCTGGGCGTGCTCGCGCTCAATCGCGGCGAGAGCATCAATGCCGCCTGGCTGATCGGGGCGGCCATCGCGGTGCACCTGATCGGCTATCGCTTCTACAGCCGCTACATCGCCGAGAAAGCGCTGGGACTCGATGCCACGCGGGCGACGCCGGCGCTGCGGCGCAATGACGGACTCGACTACGTCCCGACCGACCGCTGGGTGGTGTTCGGCCATCATTTCGCGGCCATCGCCGGCGCCGGCCCCCTGGTCGGCCCGGTGCTGGCCGCGCAGATGGGCTACCTGCCCGGCTTCCTGTGGCTGCTGTTCGGCGTTGTGCTCGCCGGCGCGGTGCAGGATTTCATGCTGCTGTTCTTCTCGTTGCGTCGCGACGGGCGTTCGCTCGGGGACATGATTCGCGCCGAGATCGGACCGGCCGCCGGCGTGATCACGCTGATCGGCATCCTGATGATCATGATGATCCTGCTCGCGGTGCTGGCGCTGGTCGTGGTCAAGGCGTTGGCGGTCAGTCCCTGGGGCACGTTCACGGTCGCGATGACGATCCCGATCGCGTTGTTCATGGGCGTCTATCTGCGCTATCTGCGCCCGGGCCGGGTGCTCGAAGTGTCGCTGATCGGCCTGGTCCTGCTGACGCTGTCGATCGTGCTCGGCGGCAAGGTCGCGGCCGATCCGGCCTGGGCGCCGCTGTTCACCTTCGATGGCCCGACGCTGGCCTGGATGCTGATCGGCTACGGCTTCTGCGCGGCGGCACTGCCGGTCTGGCTGCTGCTGGCGCCGCGCGACTACCTCAGCACCTTCCTGAAGATCGGCACGGTGTTGCTGCTCGCGGTCGCGATCATCATCGCCATGCCGGAACTGCAGATGCCGGCGGTCAGTCGCTTCATCGACGGCTCCGGCCCGGTGTTCGCCGGCAACGTGTTCCCGTTCCTGTTCATCACCATCGCTTGCGGTGCGGTCTCCGGATGGCATGCGCTGGTGTCATCGGGCACGACGCCGAAACTGCTCTCGAACGAAGCCGATGCGCGCATGATCGGCTACGGCGCGATGCTGATGGAATGCTTCGTCGCGGTGACCGCACTGATCGCGGCGGCGGCACTGCAACCCGGCGTCTACTTCGCGATGAACTCGCCGGCGGCGCTGATCGGCAGCGACGTCCACCAGGCCGCAGCGACGATCAGCCAATGGGGCTTCGTGTTGACACCCGAGGTGCTGACCCAGACCGCGCACGACATCGGCGAGAGCACGATCCTGTCGCGCACCGGCGGCGCGCCGACGCTCGCGGTCGGCATGGCGCAGATCCTGAACCAGGTCATCGCCGGCGAAGGCATGATGGCGTTCTGGTACCACTACGCGATCCTGTTCGAGGCGCTGTTCATCCTGACCACGGTCGATGCCGGCACGCGCGTCGGCCGATTCCTCATGCAGGACCTCGCCGGCATGGTCTATGCCCCGCTGAAGCACACCGAATCCTGGGCCGGAAACCTGATCGCAACCGGACTCTGCGTCTCGGCCTGGGGCTACTTCCTTTACCAGGGTGTCGTCGATCCGCTGGGCGGGATCAATACCTTGTGGCCGCTGTTCGGCATCGCGAACCAGATGCTGGCGGCGATCGCGCTGAGCTTCGCCTGCGTCTGCCTGGTCAAGATGAAGCGCGAGCGCTACCTGTGGATCCCGCTGCTGCCGATGATCTGGCTGGTGATCTGCACGCTGACGGCGGGCTGGGAGAAGCTGTTCAATGCCGACGTGCGCATCGGCTTCCTGGCCCATGCCCGCAAGTTCTCGGACGCCGTGCAGTCCGGCACGGTGCTGGCGCCGGCCAAGTCGCTCGAGGAAATGGAACGGGTGATCCGCAACGACTACGTCAATGCGACGCTGACGGTCGTGCTGATGAGCCTGGTCATCGCGCTGATCGTGCTCGGACTGCGCGCCGCGTTGAAAGCACGCGCACTGACGGAACCCAGCGTCGAGGAGACGCCCTATGTCGCGGCATGAGGCATTGCATCGACTTTGGCGGCGCGCGGTGCAGATCGCGCGCCGCATGATCGGGATTCCCGATTACGACGCGTATCTGGCGCACCTGCGCACGCATCATCCGGAACGCACGCCGATGAGCTATCCGGCGTTCTTCGCGGAACGCCAGGCCGCGCGCTACCGCGGCACCGGCGGACGTTGCTGCTGAAAGGATCGCTTCGCGCAGGCCGCTCAGGCTTCGTTCGCGACCGCACCGGGCAGGTACTGCTCGTAGACGTACACCGGAACGCCGACATCGGCCAGATGATGTTCGATCAGCGGCTTCACGTCGGCCCAGTCGAGGCCACCGACCCCGGTCGCCAGGCGCGGCAGGGCGAGACTGGCGTAGCCTTCCTTGCGCACCATCGCCACCAGGGCTTTCAGCGCATGGTTCACGTGTGCGGTCGTCGCCCGGCCCGGCTTGGCGCCATGGTCATACGCGGCTTCCTGGGTGAACAAGGCGACGATGCGTGCACCGCCGGCACCACCCCAGGCCCAGGCTTCGCCGGACTTCGGATGCTGGGTCTGGCAGAAATGCCGGAAGTCCTTGTACATCGCCGGCCATGCCTCGCGCAGCGCGTGGGCGAGGCCATGATTGAAATCATCGTTCGGGGCAACGCCATGAACGATGGCTGCGGCCGTGCTCTTCAACAAATCACCACTGACATAACGGATCATCGATACACCTCATCTCCGGGAATGGCGTCATCCTGCGCCGAACCCGCAGAGCCGCGATTGATCGCGGTCAAGTGCCGACACGATGGCCGCAAGCAGCGGCTGACGCGAGACCCGCGGGCCTCGCGTCCGGCACGGATCAGTTGAAATCGAGTTCGAGTCCTTCCTCGCAGAAATCGAAGGTGACGTCTTCCGATTCCGAACCGTCGGCAAACGTGGCGCGAACGAGCCATTCACAACCCGAGTCGTCGGTGCTCGGATCCCAGATCAATTGCGAACTGCTGCCGGCGGGAATGCCCTTGCCGATGTCGAATTGGCCCCACGACGACCCATCTTCGGAGACGCGGATCTTGACGATCTTGCTGTCGGTGTTGTTGTGCACGACGAATGAATATTCGGCAAACGCGGCGGTGGAGGTCAGCGCCAGGGCAAGCGCGAGCAGATAGCGTTTCATCGATGTCTCCGTTGCGAGGAATTCGCGCGGCGAGCATACGCTGTTGCTGTCCCGGCAACACCGGCTTCAAGGACCGAAATTCCGGCGCTGCAATCTTTGACAGCGACGAGCTCGCGAGGCTAGCGTCATTGTCCCCGACCCGCCCGGAGCCATCGATGCGCCTGTTGCGATTCCTGATCCTGATCTCGACCGCCGCCGCATTCGCAGCCTGGGCCAAGGACGCCGTCCGGCCCGCGGACGACGCGGTCTATGGCGCGCTGGCCTTCCGGTCATTGGGTCCGCTGGTGGGGGGACGCATGACCCGCGTCGCCGGCGTGCCTGGCGCGAAGGTCTTCTACGCCACCGCAGCGCAGGGCGGCGTCTGGAAGTCGACCAACGACGGCATCGACTGGGCGCCGATCTTCGACGGCGAGTTTTCGCAATCGATCGGCTCGATCGCGGTCGCGCCGAGCGATCCGAACGTGGTCTACGTCGGCGGCGGCGAAGCCAATCCGCGCGGCAACGTCGCGCTCGGCCACGGCATCTGGCGCTCGACCGATGCCGGCGCCCGCTGGGCGCACGTGCTCAAGCTCAAGGGCCAGATCGGCGCCATCGCCGTGCATCCGGCGAATGCCGACATCGCGTTCGCGGCCGTGCTCGGTTCGCCGTTCGGACCGGGGCCGGAGCGCGGCGTATACCGCACGCTCGACGGCGGCAAGTCGTGGACCGCCGTGCTCAAGGTCGACGACGAGACCGGTGCTTCGGACGTTGCCATCGATCCGCACAATCCGCGCATCGTCTATGCCGGCATGTGGCAGATGCAGCGCACGCCGTGGTCGATGCAGAGCGGCGGCGAAGGCGGCGGCCTGTACCGTTCCAGCGACGGTGGCGCGACGTTCGAGAAGATCGCGCACGAGATCATCCCGACCGGCGTCGTCGGCAAGATCGGCGTCGCCTTCGCGCCCAGCCAGCGCGGCCGCATCTTCGCGCTGATCGAGGCCGAACAGGGCGGACTGTTCCGATCCGACGATGGTGGCGGCGAATGGACGCGCGTCAACGACCACCCGGTGCTGACGCAGCGCGCCTGGTACTACATGACGATGAACGTCGACCCGAAGAACGCGGACGTGATCTGGTTCCCGCAGGTCGGGCTGCTGCGTTCGAAAGATGGCGGCAAGACAGTGACGCAAGTCGACGGGCCGCATCATGGCGACCACCATGATCTCTGGATCGATCCGACGAATCCTCAGCGCATCGTCAACGGCAATGACGGCGGCATCGACGTGTCGCTGGACGGCGGCAATACCTGGACGCATCCGTTGTTGCCGATCGCGCAGTTCTACAACATCGACGTCGATGACCGCGTGCCGTATCACGTCGGCGGCACCATGCAGGACTGGGGCACCGTCAGCGGCCCTTCGCGCAGCCTGCGCGGTCCGCATGCGGTCGGCGAGTGGCTGAATGCCGGCGGCGGCGAGGCGGCCGACTTCGTCTACGACCCGTTCCGACCCGGGCACATCTACGCCGGCGAGTACATGGGCTATCTGTCGCACTACGTCGAGAACACTGGCCAGTACCGCAACATTTCGGTGCAGCATTTCAACGGCTCCGGCATCGCGCCCGAGAAGCATCCTTACCGCTTCCAGTGGACGGCGCCGGCGCACGCCTCGCCACATCGCGACGGTGGCCTCTACCACGGCGGCAACGTTCTCTTCCGCACCAAGGACCAAGGCCAGACCTGGACCGCGATCAGCCCGGATCTCACGCGCAACGACAAGCGCAAGCAACAGTGGTCGGGCGGCCCGATCACCGGCGACAACACCGGCGTCGAGGTCTACGGCACGATCTTGTCGGTCGCCGAGTCGCCGGTTCGACGCGGCGTGATCTGGACCGGCAGCGATGACGGCCTGGTGCACGTGACGCAGGACGACGGCGCAACCTGGACGAACGTGACGCCGAAGGCACTGCCGGAATGGGCCACGGTCGAAGGC
Organism: Patescibacteria group bacterium; assembly: GCA_035562895.1. Taxonomy (GTDB): domain Bacteria; phylum Pseudomonadota; class Gammaproteobacteria; order Xanthomonadales; family Ahniellaceae; genus JADKHK01. Next base: position 31,862 of record DATMVT010000094.1, read on the forward strand.
ATCGACGCATCGCGCACGGACCCCGGCACGATGTGGTTCGTCGCGCATCGCTATCGCCTCGACGACCACCGGCCGTACGTGTTCTTCACCCGCGACTTCGGCAAGACCTGGCAGCAGTCCGGCAAGGGACTGCCCGATGATCTGCCGCTGTATTCGGTGCGTGTCGATCCCGCCGATGCGCGCTTCGTCTTTCTCGGCAGCGAGCGCGGCGTCTGGTACTCGCGCGATGGTGGATCGACCTTCTCCGGACTCAAACTCAACCTGCCGCCGGTCACGGTGACCGACATGGAGATCAAGCACGGCGATCTCGTGATCGGCACTCGCGGTCGCGGCCTCTGGGCGCTGGAACAGATCGCGACCCTGCGCGCGTTCGACGACGCGGCACGCAAGCAACCGGTGCACCTGTTCGCGACCCGTGCCACGCATCGATTCCGCGAGGACGGCAGCTGGTCGCGCATGGCGACCGGCACCGTCGCGGAGGACAATGAAGGCGCACTGCTGCACTACTGGCTGGCGGTCGAACCCAAGCCGCCGGCGACATTGACGATCAAGGATGCGAACGGCCGCGTCGTGCGCACGCTGAGCAGCGAAAAGAAGCCGGGCAAGTATCCCGAGGACGATCCGGACGAGCCCTCGGGCCCGCCAGAGGCCGACCTCAGTGCCGACGAAGGCCTGAATGCCACGGTATGGGATCTGCGCGAGGACGGCGCGCGTCGCATCCCGTTCAAGGCCGACATGGGTGACCCGGAGACCGGACCCTATGCGCTGCCCGGCACCTACACGCTGGCGCTGACGGCCGACGGGAAGACCTCGACGACGACGCTGGAGGTGCTCGCGGATCCGCGCTCGCCGATCCACATCGACGACCTGCGCGCCAATCACGCACTCGCGCTTCTCGCCCGCGATGGATTGACGCGCCTGTCGCGGTCGATCGACCGGGTGCGCGCGCTGCGCGAACAACTCGACCTGTTCGCGAAACACGCTGCAACGGTGCCGAACGGCACGGACCTGCTCGCCGCGATCAAGTCGGCGACGGCGCAGGTCGATGCCATCGAAGGCACGTTGCACAACCCCGAGGCGATCGTGAACTACGACATCCTGAGCGGCCGCGGCGGCGGCGCCAAGCTGTTCTCGCAACTCGCACCGCTGTATTCGACGATCAGCGACTCGGACCACCGTCCGACGCAATCGATGCTCGATCGCGCCGACATCCTGCTTGCCGAGCTCGCACAGCGTGAAGCCGCGATCCAGGCCCTGCGCAGCAACGAACTCGCGACGGTCGAGGCCGAGGCCGACAAGCTCGGGCTGGCGCGCATCCTGATGCCGTGAGGATTCGCCGCCAACTCAGTCTGTACGCGCCCGATCCGCAACGCGCCGCGATCGATGCCGTGCGTGCGCTGCTGGATCCGGTGCAGCATGCACTAATTTCGGCGCATGTGACGCTGTGCCGCGAGGACGAGCTCGCGGCGATCGATGACGCCGCGCTGGCCGTGCACATCGCGCACGCAGCACCGATCACGTTGCGTTTCGGTGCGCCGCAACGCTTCGATGGCCATGGCGTCCTGATGCCCTGCGTCACCGGCGAAGCGGACTTTCATGCGCTGCGCCAACGGGTGCTGGCGCGTGATGATGTTCGCCGCGCGTCGCCGCATCTGACGCTGGCGCATCCACGCAATCCCATCGCGCCGGGCAACGATCTGGCGAATGCTGCGACCTTGCAGGACGGCATCACGCTGCACTTCGACCGCGTGAATCTGATCGAGCAGATCGATGGCGGAGTCTGGCGACCGTTGCGCGGGTTCATGCTCGGCCGCGCGGTTGCGAATGCAGCGTGCCATTCCGCTCGACATTGACCGGAGGCGCCCGCGCGTCGCGACCACGGCGCTACGACCGCAAGATCTTCGCCATGGCCTTGCCTTTGGCGAGTTCGTCGACGAGCTTGTCGAGGCAGCGAATCTTCCGCATCAGCGGATCATCGACCTCTTCGACGCGCACGCCACAGACGAGTCCATCGATCAGCGCGGCGTTCGGGTTGAACGCGGGCGACTGCGCGTAGAAGGTCTCGAGATCGTTGCCCGAGGCGATCTGCTGCCGGAGAACGACGCCAAGTCACCGCATCTCGCGGACCGCTACTTCGCGGCGCAGTCCGCACGCAGGTTCAGGGCTTCGGCGATGTCGCGCCAGTCGAAGGCACCCACGCCTTGATCGTCATGCACGGCATAAAAAACGCCGTTCGGGAAGCGCGCCGTCGCACCCTGATGCAGCCAGACGCCGTCGGTGTTCGCGACCGTGCCGCCGGCGAAGGCGCCGAGATGTTCGAGCGACACGCGGTCGTAGAGATGAAACAGGCTGCGATCCTTGAACTGGTCGGTGGTGATCCAGTAGCCGCTGCCATCGGTGCACTGCCACAGCGCGATGCCTTCCGCCTGCGCCTTGAACAGGCCGAGGCCGAGGGTGCGACCGCGATACCTGCCGGCGAGGTCGTATTCGCGCACCGCGGTGCCGAGCATCGTGTCCTCCTCCGCGATCAGCAGACGATCATGAGCGACGTCGCCCCAGATCGATTCCGGAATGCGAATGGCGCCTTCTTCCGTGACATCGCCGAACGCACCGAGATGTTCGACATCGATCTGCAGCGGTCGCCGCGTGAACACATAACGATGCACGCGACGGTCGAGTTCGGGCAGCGGCGGCGCGATGTCCCAGCCGTTCGGACGCTTGCCGGCCATGTAGGCATCGGTCACGTAAACGTCGTAACGGCCGTCGCCGAGCGGACGCACCCACAGGCCATACGGCTGCGTCAATTCATCGCGCGCGAAGATCGCCACCGAGGCCAGTCCCGGCAATTCCAGAACCTGCACGCGATGGTTGTCGCGCTCGACCACGAACATCAGGTCGTCGACGATGCTGATGCCGTTCGGACGCCGGAATTGTCCGCGCCCGTCGCCCTCATCGCCGAACTGGCGGATCGTGGCGCCGCTGTCGCCGTCGTAGATGGTCAGGCCGAAACCTTCCTTGGCGGTCGCGAACAGCCAGGTCTTGCCATCCGGTGCGCGCCATGACGCCGGCGAGTCGATGTTGTCGTTCTCGGTCGATGCCGTCACGAACGCTTCCGCGACCACCGCATGCGCCACGCCCGACCGCGACAGCAACGGATCCACCTCGCCCCCTTCGTCCGGCTCGCGATCGACGCGCGCCGTATGACAAGCGGACAGCGCCAGCACGAGTGCGGACAACAGCAGGCGGTGTTTCATGGCGACTCCGTGCAATGCGGCTCGAACGAGCGGAAGCGGGCCTTATACACGACTTCCGTGCCGATGAGATCGCGCGACTTCGTTGCAACGACGATCGAATCAAACTGTCATGCCGCGGTGATCTGCGCAGCTTAGAAACGAGTACGAAGTCGAAAGCGAAAGCGCCGGCCCGGTCGTCCAGGTGATCGCGCGTTACACGTTTTGATCGACCATGAGAGCATGACGAGATGAGCGACGCCCTCGGACCCGCCCTGCAGTCCTACGCCGACACGCAATTGTTGCGCGCGATCGACTGCTTGGGCTGGTCGGGGCGGCGCATCCACGAGGGCGTGCACCAGGCGCGCAAGTCGCTGCGACGGGTGCGTGCCTGCCTCGCGCTCGCCGGCTTCGAGCGCGACAAGGCCGGCAAGGCGCTCGATCGCCGGATTGCGCGCGCCTGCCGCAGCCTGTCCGAACTGCGCGACGCCCACGCACGCATCGAAACCCTCGACCAGTTGATCGCGCAACCGGTGGACGAGGACGTGCGCCTGATCCTGCAACGTGCGCGCCGGCTGCTGCTGGAGTCACGGCGCCTGACCCTCGCCGAAGTACTGCGCGAAGACCCGACCCTGATCGAGCATCGCGAAAAGCTGATGCGCGCCCATGCCGATCTGCTCGAACTGCCGTGGAAGGAAGTGAACAGCGCGTGTGTCGATGCCGCCATCGCGCACAGCCTCAAGCGCTGCAGCAATGCCCAGCAGCGCGCGCTCGCCGGGCATGATCCGGAAGACTGGCATCGTTGGCGCCGCCGGCGGCGGCGACTGATGCAGCAACACGCCGCGCTCGGTGCCTGCGGCGTCGATCCGCCGACCTCGCTCGATCGTCAACGCAAGCTGGCCGATCACCTCGGGGCATCGCAGGATCTTTCGTTGCTGTTCGGCTATTTCGGGCACGCGCGTCGTCTGCCGAAGGCCGATCGCGACCTGGTGCTGGAATTGATCGACGCGGCGCGATCGATGACCCGCAGTCGCATCGAGCGCTGGCTCGACCAGCACGCGGACGAACTCGGTCACTGAACGTCGGAGGGATGCCTCCGGCGAGGAAGCCGACTTGCGCCGCAGCGCGCGGGATGGACAATCGCGTTCCGAAGGACGCCGAGCCCGCCACGATGAATGACCCCGCACTGGACGCGCTGATGTGGCCGATGAACACCGGCGAGATCGTGTGGCCGTCGGCGGGCCGGACGCTGTTCCTGCGCGCGCGGGTCGGCGCGGCCCTGCTGGCTCGCCCCCGTGAATCGATGGTCTGCGAGCAGACCTTCAAGCCCGAGGCGTTACGCCTGGCACAGGCCGGATTTGCCCGAACCGCACTTCCCGACGAACGTTTCGCGCTGGTCATGATCCTGCCGCCGCGCAGTCGCGACGAGGGGCGCGTGCTGTTCGCGCAGGCGTTGCAGCGTGCAGACCCGGGGGCCACCGTGATCGCCTCCGTCGAGAACAACCAGGGCGCCCGCTCGGCCGAGGAGGATCTGGCGCGGCTGGCCGGGCCGATCACGACCCGCTCCAAGCACAAGTGCCGCGTCTTCCACCTCTGCAAAGACGCCGGGACGATCGATGCGGAACTGCTTGCGGCATGGATGGCGCTGGATGCGCCGCGCACGATCGACGACACCGGCCTGCTCGGCCGGGTCGGCGTCTTCAGCGCCGACGCGATCGATCCTGCTTCGCGACTGCTGGCCGAGCACCTGCCCGGGGATCTGGCCGGACGTGCCGCCGATCTCGGCGCCGGCGGTGGCTACCTCGCGCTCGAACTGGCGAAGCGCAATCCCGGCATCACGTCGATCGACCTGTACGACGCGGAAGCGCGTGCGCTCGACGTCGCCCGACTGAACCTGGCATCGCTGTCGCAGACACGCGCCATCGGCTACCACTGGCATGACGTGAGCACCGGCCTGCCGTCGCGCTACGACGCGATCGTCAGCAATCCGCCGTTCCACCAGGGACGCGCCGATTCGCCCGATCTCGGCCGTGCCTTTATCATCGCTGCCGCCAATGCGTTGGATCACGGCGGCCGCTTGTGGCTGGTCGCGAATCGTCACCTGCCTTATGAATCCGTGCTCGCCGAGCATTTTGCGCAAGTGCGCGTCGTCGTCGTGCGCGACGGCTTCAAGGTCATCGCGGCACGCCGCGCTTCATGAACCCGGAATTTCGATGAAACTGGTCAAACTGATCGCCAATCTCGGCTATGGCAGCCGTCGCGAAGTGCAGATGATGTTCCGCGAGGGTCGCATCACCGATCCGCAGGGCGAGGTGCTGTACGCGGATGACAGGGTCGCGCATGACGTCATCCGCATCGACGACGAACCGCTCGATCCACCGTCGGGACTGTTGCTGATGTTGCACAAGCCCACCGGCTACACCTGTTCGACCAAGGATCCGGGCCGCGTCATCTATGACCTGTTGCCGCCGCGTTTTCGCCTGCGCGATCCGCTGCTCTCTCCGGTCGGAAGACTCGATCGCGACACCTCGGGCCTGCTGCTGATGACCGACGACGGCCAGTTGCTGCATCGGATCACGGCGCCGAAGTCGGCGCTGCCGAAGGTCTACGTGGCGACGCTCGCGAATGACCTGCGCGGCGACGAGGCGGAAATCTTCGGCAGCGGCACGTTCATGCTGGAATCGGAGACGACTCCGCTGGCACCGGCGGTGATCGAACCGCTGTCGGCACGCGAGGCGCGCATCACCCTGATCGAAGGTCGCTATCACCAGATCCGGCGCATGTTCGCGGCCATCGGCAATCACGTCGAAACCCTGCAGCGCCTGTCGCTCGGCGGCCTGACGCTCGACGGTCTTGAACCCGGCCAGTGGCGAGTCCTCGATGCCACGGACCTCGCGCGCGTCTGGCACTGACACCGTAACGGCATGCCCGCGAGGATCGGCCGGATGCGCGCGCGCGGCACGGACCGGCGGCCGCCCCTCACGCCACGCTGACATCCGATCGTGAAAATGGCAGCCTTCACATCAGTGAAGGCGGCTGCAAGGCCCTGACGACCAACGGAAACGCATGAACCAGAAACCGCCCACGCCGACCCCCACGCGCCGCCGCATCGATCGATCGGTCGTCGACGCCGCCAAGGCGTTCGCGCGCTGGTTCGATACCGATACCGCGACTGATCCCGAAGCGGGCGCCGACGCCCACCGCATCGACTGGGTGCGCGTCATTCCCTTCATCGGGCTGCATCTGGCGGCGCTGGTCGGCGTCTGGTTTGTGGGCTTTTCCTGGTTCGCGTTCTGGACCGCGCTGGCCCTTTATGCCTTGCGCATGTTCGCGATCACCGGGTTCTATCACCGCTACTTTTCGCACAAGACCTTCAAGACGTCGCGACCGGTGCAGTTCCTGTTCGCGCTGGTCGGTGCCGCCAGCGTGCAGCGCGGGCCGCTGTGGTGGGCGTCCCACCACCGCAACCACCATCGCCACTCCGATACCGAGCTCGACGTGCATTCGCCGGTCACGCGCTCGTTCTTCGTCAGTCACATGGGCTGGTTCCTGACCAAGGCGGGCTTTCGCACCGATCGCAGCGTCATCACCGACCTGGTCAAATTTCCCGAGCTCCGCCTGCTCGACCGCTTCGACATCTTCGTGCCGATCGCGCTCGCCTGCGCCCTGTTCCTGCTCGGCGGCTGGCTCGGTGAGCATCGCCCGGAACTCGGCACCAGCGCCGCGCAACTGCTGATCTGGGGCTTCTTCGTCTCGACCGTCGTGCTGTTCCCCGCCACGGTGACGATCAATTCGTTCGCGCATCGCTTCGGTACGCGTCGCTACAAGACCCGTGACGACAGCCGCAACAACTGGCTGCTCGCGCTGATCACCTTCGGCGAGGGCTGGCACAACAATCACCACCACTTCCCGGGTTCGGCGCGCAACGGATTTTTCTGGTGGGAATACGACCTCACCTTCTACCTGCTCAAACTGATGAGCTGGTGCGGGCTGGTGTGGGACCTGAAGCCGGTCCCGCCGCAACTGAAGCATTCGCGATGAAGATCGCCGTCATCGGATCGGGCATCAGCGGCCTCGGCGCGGCCTGGTTGCTGTCGCGCGAGCATGAAGTCACGGTCTTCGAGGCCAGCGACTACGTCGGCGGCCACACGCACACCCACGACATCGACTTGGGCGGCCGCAGGTATCGCGTCGACACCGGTTTCATCGTCTGCAATCCGGATCATTATCCGAACTTCTTCCGCATGCTCGACGAGCTCGGGGTCGAGACCCAGGACACCACGATGAGTTTCGCGGTGCGCAACGAGCGCAGCGGACTCGAATACAACGCCACCGACCTGAACCGGCTCTTCGTCCAGCGCCGCAACCTGGTGTCGCCGCGATTCTGGTCGATGGTGCGCGGCATCCTCAAGTTCTATCGCGAAGCCCCGACCCTGCTCGACCTGCAGGGCGAAGGCCCGGATCTCGGCGACTATCTCGACGCGAACGGCTACAGCGCCGCCTTCCGCGACGACCATCTGGTGCCGATGGCCTCGGCATTGTGGTCCTCGCCGAGCCAGCAGATCCTGAAGTTTCCGGCCAAGTATCTGGTCGCCTTCATGGCCAACCACCAGATGATGGTGACCCGGGACCGAAAGCCGTGGCGCGTCGTGCGCGACGGCTCGAACAGCTACGTCCGCGCGATGCTCGCGAATGCGTCGTTCACCATGCGCACGAACACGCCGGTGCGATCGGTGCGACGTGACGAACTCGGTGCCGACCTGCAACTCGACGGCGGCAGCGAACGCTTCGACCAGATCATTCTCGCCTGCCACAGCGACCAGGCGCTGGCCCTGCTCGCCGACCCGAGCGATCGCGAGCGCGAGATCCTCGGCGCGATCACGTTCCAGGCCAACGACACCGTCCTGCACACCGACGTGCGCCTGCTCCCCAAGCGCCGCAAGGCCTGGGCGGCCTGGAATGCGTTGATGCTGGACGACGCGCGCAATGCCTGTACCGTCACCTACGACATGAATCAGTTGCAGGGCCTCGAGGCGCCGGAGAACTTCTGCGTCACCCTCAACTGCAGCGACCGCATCGATCCCGCGAAGATCCTGAAGCGCCTGAGTTACCAGCATCCGGTGTACACCCGCGAGTCGGTCGCGGCGCAGACGCGCCGCCACGAAATCAGTGGCCAGAACCGGACTTGGTACGCCGGTGCCTACTGGGGCTGGGGCTTCCACGAAGACGGCATGCGCAGCGCCGTCGACGTGGCGCGCGCATTGGGTATCCGTTGGGCATGAGCGAGACGTTCGCCAGCGCCGTGTATCGTGGCCGCGTGCGGCATCGGCGATTGCTGCCGCATGCGCATTCGTTTTCCTACCCGGTCGCCTATCTGTATCTCGATCTCGACGAGATCGACCGCGTCTTCGCGTTGAGTCCGTTCTGGTCCGCGGGCCGACGAAACATCGCCGAATTCCGCCGTGGCGACTATCACGGCGATCCCGCGACACCCTTGTCCGATGCCGTGCGCGACACCGTGTTCGCCCGGACCGGGCGGCGTCCCACGGGCCCGATCCGGTTGCTCAGCCACGCGCGCTACTTCGGGCACTGCTTCAATCCGGTGAGCTTCTACTACTGCTACGCCGATGACGGCACGACACTCGACGTGATCGTCGCCGAGATCACCAACACGCCCTGGAAAGAGCGCCACAGCTACGTGCTGACCGCAGCGGACGCCGAACGTCACGGCAGTGCCTTGCACTTCTCCTTCGACAAGCGATTCCACGTCTCGCCGTTCCTGCCGATGGATCGCCACTACGACTGGCGCTTCCAGGCGCCGGACCAACATCTCCGCGTGCACATGGACGTGAGCCGCAACGGCGAGCGCGAGTTCGACGCCACCGTGGTGCTTGAACGCGAGCCGATGTCGCGGGCCGCGCTGCATCGACTCCTGTGGCGATATCCGATGATGACGCTGCAGGTCGTCGCCGCGATCCACTGGCAGGCGTTCATCATCTGGTGCAAACAAAACCCTGTGTACGATCACCCCGGAAAATCCAAGGCCGCGCCATGAACAGCACGACGCATGCGATCGCATCATCAGACACCGAATCGACCGAGGCGCACGGCCGCCTCACCCGCTTCCTGCGCGGACGCTTCATCGCGACGCTGTCGGCCCTGCGCGACTGCGAACTGACGCTGCATGATGATGGCGAAACTTTCGCCCTCGGCACGCCGATCGCGGGCCGGGAGCCGCTGCGGGCCGAGATCCGCGTCGAATCCGCGGAGTTCTACCGCCGACTCGCCTTGAACGGGTCGGTCGGCGTCGGCGAAGCGTGGATGGACGGGCTCTGGCACTGCGACGATCCGACCACGCTGGTGCGGATCTTCGTGCGCAATCGCGACCTGCTCGATGCGATGGAGACCGGCAGCGCGCGCATCGGCGGCGCGCTGATGCGGTTGCTGCATGTCTTTCGTCGCAACACGCGCGACGGCAGTCGCAAGAACATCGCCGAGCACTACGACCTCGGCAACGACCTGTTCCGCCTGTTCCTCGACCAGAACCTGATGTATTCGTCGGCGATCTTCGTGAACGAGCACGAGTCGCTGGAAGTCGCGGTGA
>DATMVT010000095.1:0-5246 GCA_035562895.1 Patescibacteria group bacterium
CGACGTTGATGTAGGGGTCGAGCTTCATCATCGTGACGCGCAGGCCGCGGGCCTCGAGGATGGCGCCCAGCGACGCCGATGCGATGCCCTTGCCCAACGAGGACACCACACCGCCGGTTACGAAAATCAGGGGAGTCATGAAACACCGGGTCAGCGGAAAGCCGCATTCTACCGGATGCCCCCGTTCACCGCCCCTGAACCCGCGTGGCGGAAGGCGGGCACGCCAGCGCCTTGACCGCGAACCGGTCCGCACCCACCATGCCCGCCCCCCGCATGTTCCGAGCCGCACGATGAGTCGTTACAACGCCGCCGATATCGAAGTCCTGTCCGGGCTGGATCCGGTCAAACGCCGACCGGGCATGTACACCGACACGGCGCGACCGAACCATCTTGCGCAGGAAGTCATCGACAACTCGGTCGACGAAGCCCTGGCCGGCCATGCCGACGCCATCGAAGTCACCGTGTTCAACGACGGCTCGGTCGAGGTCATCGACAACGGCCGCGGCATGCCGGTCGACATCCATCCTGAGGAAGGCATTCCCGGCGTGGAGTTGATTCTCACGCGTCTGCACGCGGGCGGAAAATTCTCGAACAAGAACTACCAGTTTTCCGGTGGCCTGCACGGCGTCGGCGTGTCGGTGGTGAATGCGCTGTCGACCAAGGTCGAGGTGGTGATCCGCCGCGACGGCTGCATCCACCAGATGGACTTCCGCAACGGCGACCGCGCCACCGACCTCGCCGTCATCGGCTCGGTGCCGAAGAAGCAGACCGGCACGCGCGTACGCTTCTGGCCGGATCCGAAGTACTTCGATTCGCCCAAGATCTCGCTGCCGCGTCTGAAACACGTGATGCGCGCCAAGGCCGTGCTCTGCCCGGGCCTGACCGTCAAGCTGTTCGACGAGGCCAGCGGCGAGCGCGTCGAGTGGTTCTACGAGGACGGCCTGCGCGACTACCTGCGCTCGATGCTGAAGGATCAGGAACTGCTGCCGCCGGAGATCTTCACCGCAGTGCTGAAGAAGGACGTCGATGCCGTCGAGTTCGCGTTGTGCTGGACGCCCGAAGGCGAACTCACCCAGGAGAGTTACGTCAACCTGATCCCGACCGCGCAGCACGGTACGCACGCCAACGGCCTGCGCTCCGGCCTGACCGAATCGCTGCGCGAGTTCTGCGACTTCCGCAACCTGCTGCCGCGCGGCGTCAAGATCGCACCCGAGGACATCTGGGATCGCCTCAGCTTCGTGCTCAGCTACAAGACCGCCGATCCGCAGTTCTCCGGACAGACCAAGGAGCGCCTGTCCTCGCGCAATGCCGCGGCCTTCGTCGAAGGCGCGACGCACGACGCGTTCTCGCTCTGGCTGAACCAGCACGTCGATCTGGGCGAGCGCATCGCGATGCTCGCGATCGAGCGCGCACAGGCGCGCCTGAAGGCCGACAAAGTCGTGGTGCGCAAGAAGATCACGCAGGGTCCGGCGTTGCCCGGCAAGCTTGCCGACTGCATCTCGCAGGACTTGTCGCGCACCGAACTGTTCATCGTCGAGGGCGACTCCGCCGGCGGCTCGGCCAAGCAGGCGCGCGACAAGGACTTCCAGGCGATCCTGCCGCTGCGCGGCAAGATCCTCAACACCTGGGAAGTCGAGTCGAGCGGCGTGCTCGCCTCGCAGGAAGTGCATGACCTCGCGGTCGCGATCGGCTGCGACCCGGGCCACGACAAGATCGACGGCCTGCGCTACGGCAAGGTCATCATTCTCGCCGACGCCGACTCCGACGGGCTGCACATCGCGACCTTGCTGACGGCGCTGTTCCTGCGCCATTTCCCGGCCTTGGTGCGCGCCGGCCACGTCTTCGTGGCGATGCCGCCGCTGTTCCGCATCGACATCGGCAAGCAGGTGTTCTACGCCCTCGACGAAGACGAGAAGCGTTCGATGCTCGAACGCATCGAGCGCGACAAGATCAAGGGCCAGGTGTCGGTCACGCGCTTCAAGGGCCTGGGCGAAATGAACCCGCCGCAATTGCGCGAATCGACCATCCATCCCGACACGCGACGTCTCGTGCAACTGATGGTCGAGGAAGACGACGGCACCAAGAAGTTGATGGACATGCTGCTGTCGAAGAAGCGCGCCAACGACCGCAAGGAATGGCTCGAAACCAAGGGCGACCTGGCCTCGATCGAGGTGTAAAGGTTACAATCGGTGACACGGGCTGCGGGGGCAGTCCGCCCCTCCCTTTCAGGAACCCATGATGAAGCTGACTTTCCAGCGCGTCGTCGCCACGACTGCGCTTGCGCTGTGCACGCACTCCGCTTGGGCCGAACGCCTGCCGGCCAAACTCTTTGCGCAGCACGAGCAGTACAGTGCCGTGGCGTTGTCGCCAGATGGTACCCACGTCGCCATCGCGACGCCGCTCGACAACCACACCGACCTGATGATCGTCGACTTGAGCGGCAAGACGGAGCCAAGTCGCCTGCGAAGCCTGCCGAAAGAGCATGTCATCGGCCCGTTCTGGGCCAACGACGATCGCCTGGTGTTCGGCAAGGGCAAGAAATCCGACTATCTCGAACAGCCGGGCAATCTCGGCGAACTGTATTCGATCAATCGCGAGATGAAAGAACAGAAGATCATGTTCGGCTACCAGCCGGACGTGGGCAATCGGGTCGGCCGCAAGAAGGACCAAGGCTGGGCCACCGTCATCGCCCGTCGCGGCGAAGATCGCGGCATCCTGATCGTGCAGTTCCAGTCCTGGGACGAAAACGACAAGAACACGTACATTTACCGCCTCGATCCGAACACCGTCGATCGCAAGATGATCGAGAAGATCCCGCTCGAAAGCGCTGATGTCATCGTCGATTTCAACAGTGTGCCGAGGTTCGCGGCGAGCATCGATCTGCAATACAACCCGATACTGCGTTACCGCCCGACCGCGACGTCGGAATGGACGCCGGTGCCGGAATCCCTGGCTGGCTGGAGCATGGACGTCCTGCGCTTCGCCAAGGACAACAACAGCGCCTGGGCACTGATCTCCGACGACGGCGAGCCGGAAGTGCTCTACAAGATCGACTTCGCCAAGGGCACGCGCGAGAAGCTGCTGGCGCTTGGCGACTATTCGGTCGGCGCGCTGCTGACGGCCGGCTTCGACGGCGAGCCCTTCGCCGTTTACTCGAACGCGCCCAAGCCCTCGATCCAGTACCTCGACAACACGTCGGAATGGGCCAAGCTGCATGCCGGCCTGATGAAGCAATTCGCAGGCAACCTGGTCTGGATGGAGGAATTCAGCCGCGACAACAGCAAGGTGCTGGTCAGCGTCTCGGGTGACCGCAACCCGGGCCAGTACTACCTGATGGACCGCAGCAAGAATTCCATCGCCAAGGTGCTCGACAGCTACGAGGGCATCGACCCGTCGAAACTCGCGCCGATGCGCGTCATCGAATTCACCACCGCCGACGAGCTGAAACTGAACGCGATGCTGACATTGCCGATCACCGGCCAAGCGCCTTATCCGATGGTGGTGATGTCGCACGGCGGGCCATTCGGCGTCGCCGACCATTGGGGCTTCGACACCGACGCACAGTTCCTCGCCAATCGCGGCTATGCGGTCCTGCAAGTGAACTATCGCGGCTCGGGCGGGCGCGGAAAGACGTTCGAAAGGTCGGGCTTCAAGCAGTGGGGCGGCAAGATCATGGACGACATCGCCGCGGGCGTGCGCTATGCGATCGACAACGGTGTCGCCGACAAGGATCGCATCTGCACCTATGGCGCCAGCTTCGGCGGCTATGCCGCACTGATGAACCCGATCCGTTATCCGGACCTGTACAAGTGCGCGATCGGCTATGTCGGTGTGTACGACCTCGCCTACATGGCCACCAAGGGCGATATCGACGACACCCGTCGCGGTCGCTACTACGTCGAAACCGCGGTGGGCACGGACGAGGCCAAGACGAAAGCCGAATCGCCGGTGCACAACGCCTCCAAGCTGAGAATTCCGGTCATGCTGGTGCACGGCAAGGACGACCAGCGGGTTCCGCTGATCCACTACAAGGCCATGTCGGACGCGCTCGAACGCCAAGGGCGACCGGTGGAGTCACTGGTCAAAGACGCCGAAGGCCACGGCTTCTACAAGGAAGCGAACCGCATCGAACTGTACGAGAAGATGGAAGTCTTTCTCGACCGCCACATCGGCGCGAAGTCGAAGTAAGCGGACTCGCGACCGATCCCGACGCTCGCAGGCTCAGTCCTGCGAGCGTTTCGTTTTCGCGACGCCGGCCTGCTCCTTGTCGAAATCGGCGACTCGCCAGAGATAAAGACTGGCGGCAGTGCGGTACGGCGCCCAGACTTCGCCGTGCGCGAGCAGTTCCTTCGGCTTCATCATTTCGTCGTGACCGAGCACGATCTGCACGCCCTTGCGGATGCCGAGGTCGTCCACCGGCAGGATGTCCGGACGACCGAGCCAGAAGATCAGCATCATCTCGACGGTCCAGCGGCCGATGCCGCGCACTTCGGTCAGGCGTTCGACGATCTCGTCGTGATGCAGCCGCCGCATCGCCGCGAGCGAGGGCACCACCCCCTGCTCGGCTTTCGCGGCCAGGTCCTTCAGCGCCGCGATCTTGTTGAACGACACGCCGCATTCGCGCAGCCCCGCCTCGGGCGCGTCGAGCAGACCCGAAGGCGTCAGCTTGTTGCGTTGCCCGAAGCGCTCCAGCACGCGACCGTGGATGGTCGCTGCCGCCTTGCCCGAGAGTTGCTGGTACAGGATCGAACGTGCCAGCGAATCGACGGGATCGAAGCGCAGGTGCCAGCGTGTCTCGATGTCGCCGATGCGTTTCATCCAGCGCCCGAGGGCCGGATCGCGACGCGCCAGAAGGCGACGCGCCGCGACCAGGTCGAAGCCGCGCGCATGGTCCGCGCGCAGCGTCTTCTCCGACCACTTCGTCACGGATTGCCCACGGGCACGAAGTCGACGGTGCTGACCACCGCCGCCTGGTGCGCCGCTTGGTCGATCGGCAACGGCTTGTAGGCGTTCACCAGCCAGCGCGGCAACTGCGAGATGTAGCCGGGCGAACCCAGCACCGCGTTCTGGCCGCCCGGATAGATCTGGTCGGCGACGATCGGGGTGCTCATCTCGCCGACGAAGCGACGCGCCGGTCCCGAGCCGAACATGAAGCCGTTGACCGTGTTCGCACGCGAGTTGTGGCTGGACGCATCGACCGCTTCGTAACCGCCCTGGCGGGCGACGCCATCCAGGCCCGGCCCGAG
>DATMVT010000096.1:0-4541 GCA_035562895.1 Patescibacteria group bacterium
CTCGTGCCCGTATTGGTGTATTGCCCGGTCAGGAACGGCACTTCCTGGCCGACCTTGATCGTCGCTTCCTTGTTGTCGAGCGTGACGATGCTCGGTTCGCTCAGGATGTTGGTGCGACTGTCGCCGCGCAGCAGGTTGGCCAGGGCGCCGACTTCGTAGACGTTGATCGTGCCCTCCCCGCTCGGGTTGGGAATCGTCGTGGTGCCGGTGATGTAGCCGAGGTTGAGCCCGGCACCGAGCGCGCCGAGCGGATTCTGCAACGCGCCAACGATGCCGCCAAAGCCGGCGCGCGGGAAATTGGTGCCGCCGACCAGGCCCTCTTCGGTCAGTCCATCGGTGGCCTGCCACTGCACGCCGATCTCGCGCGCGGTCTCGTCGCTGACCTCGGCGATCAGCGCCTCGATCAACACCTGGGCGCGGCGCACGTCGAGATTGCGGATCACGCCCTGCAGCGAACGAAACACCGCCGGCGACGCGGTGATGATCAAGGAATTGGTGTCCTTGTGTGACTGGATCGTCGCGGCACGCACCGAATCCTTGGCAGTACTGCCACCGGTCAGGGTCGCCGCGACGGTATCGAGCACCGACACCAGCTGATCGGCATCGGCGTAGCGCAGGTACACGACCTGGGTGCTCTCGCCTGCATCGAGTGGCGTATCGAGATGCGTGATCATCGCGCGCGCCTTGAGCCGCGCGCTGCTCTCGCCGGAGAGCAGGATCGAGTTGGTGCGCGCGTCGGCGACGACCATCGCCGACTTGGCGCCGTTGGCATCGCCGCCACCGAGCTTGTTCAGCGTGGTCGCGACTTCCTGGGCATTCGCGTGCGTCAGCGGAATCGCTTCCACGGCGCTGTCGCTGACCGTGTCGATGCGACCGATGATGCTCTCGATGCGCGCGACATTGCCGGCGCGATCGGTGACGATCAACGCGTTGCCCGACGGGCTCGCGACGATCTGGCCACTTTGCGGAATCAGCGGACGCAGCACCGCCAGCAGCGAATTCGGCGACACGTACTTGAGCGGAATCACGCGCGTCGTCAGCGAGTCCGGGCCGACCACCGGGGCCGAGGCCGCGCCGTCCTGCACGGCGATCGCTTCCGGCAACACCTTGATGACGTCGCCGGCCGGCACCAGCGCGAAGCCGTGAACGCGCAGCACCGATTCGAACACGCGGTAGACCTCGTCCTTGTCCATCGGCTGGGTCGAGACGATGTTGACCTTGCCTTCGACGCGCGGATCGACGATGAAGTTCGCGCCGGTGATTTCGCTGACCGTGCTGATGAAGGTGCGCACGTCGGCGTCCTTCAGGTTCAAGGTGTGCTTGCCGTTCAGCAGCGGCGCGCCGGGCGCTTGCTGGGCCGCGAGCGGGGCGGCGAAAGCAAGGGCGATCAGCAGGGCCAGCGGACGTGGGCTCATGAATGCTCCGGGTGTTCGAATCAGCGGGGAATATCGACGGTCAAGGTCTGCGGCTTGCCGTTGCGGCGAACCGTCACTTCGATGCGCGACGCCTGCGACAGGCCGGCGACGGCCGGGCCGATGCGCGACGGGTCGGTGACCGGCACGCCATTGATCGCGGTGACCACGTCTTCGGGCTGCAAACCGAGCTTGCCCAGCACGGCGGCATGCTGGCCGCCATTGAGGCGAACGCCGACGAACTTGCCGTCTTCCATCACCGGCATCGGCGTGATCTCGTTGGCGAGCACGGCCGGATCGACGCCCAGTTGCTGCTTCACCTTGTCCATGTCGACGCCATGCATCGGCAAGTTCGGCGCGGTCACCTGGCCAAACAGCGTGCGGTCGATCGGCGCATTCGCGGTCGGCGACGGCGTCGTGGCCACGGGTGCATTGAACACGGCCGGCGCCGCCCTCGACGATGCGGCGGGTGGCGCCGCCGAACCGCCCTCGGCGGCGCGCAACTTCAGGACTTCGATGGCACCACCGCGCGACAACGCCACGCGATCCGGGTAGACCGCATCCAAGGTCACGCCGGGCGCGACTTCCTGGCCGACGAAGTAGCCGCGCTCACCATTCGCGTCGGCGATGAAGGCGCGACCGCGTTTCGGATCGTCGCCGGCGAGCACGCCGCGCAGGTCGATCGGCAAGCGCGTTTCCGGTGCGTTCGCGAGCGCGCGCTGATCGACCGGCAATGCAGCATTGCCGAACAGGTGCCAGCGCGACAACGACGGCGGCGGCGCCCGTGCCGGATCGATCGCGACGGCCGGGCCGGCGCTGGGCAACGGCGCGTTCCAGTCCAGCGCCAGCCACAGGAATCGTGTCAGCAAGAACACCAGCAAAGCGACCAGCAGCACATTGATGGCTGCAGCCAGCGGCTTGGACCAGGGATGACGGGCGTAGGACGCGATGACGGCGGACATGGGCGTTCACAAACGATGCGCAAGCGTAGCAGTGACACCGGCAGGCCGCGAACGCTCAGGGCTGGCGCTTGCTGCGTGCCCGCAACAGCGCATCCGCGTATTCGTAGGCGCGCTCGGCCATCTGGTCGACACTGAGCGGCAACACGCCAGGCCGACTCGGCATCGGCAACATGCCGACCAGGGCCTGACCGGCCAGGTAATCGCGCAGTTCGGCGGCGCTGAGCGGGATCGCGACGGGATTGGGCATGATGGACTCCGGATGGCGCCCGAGCGTATCAGTCGGGCGCGAACAACCCCGGCTGGATCGACGCATCGTGGCGGTCGACGAAGCCGCCGAGCCCGACGCCGACCAGGCGATAGCGCGTACGGGCCGGCAAATCGACGCGATCCCGCAGCGCCAGCGCGATGCGCAACAAGGACGCGGCATCGGCGGGCGGCAACGGCGGCGTCAGGCTGCGCGACAGAATGCGGAATTCGCGCGTCTTCAGCTTCAGCACCACTGTCCGCGCGACGCGTTCGCGCTCGCGTCCGGCGGCCTGCCAGACGCGCTGCACCAGCGCCTCGATCATCGGCCCGGTGGCGGCCAGCGGCACGTCTTCGGCGAACGTGTCTTCGGCCGAAATCTGCTGCGTCGGCCGCTCCGACACGACCGCGTGCTCGTCGATGCCGAGCGACAATTCATGCAGACGCCGTCCGTAGCGTCCGAAGCGCGCCTCCAGCGCGGCCAACTCGAAGGCGCGCAACTCGACCACGGTGCGGATGCCGAGTGCCGCGAGCTTGGCTTCCATCACCTTGCCGACGCCAGGGATGCGTCCGACCGCGAGCGGCGCGAGGAAGTCCAGCACCTGCGCCGGGCGCACGACCATCAACCCGTCCGGCTTGTTCCAGTCCGACGCGATCTTGGCGATGAACTTGTTCGGCGCGACCCCGGCCGAGGCCGTCAGTCCGGTCTCGGCACGGATGTCGGCGCGGATCGACTCGGCAATCACCGTCGCGCTGGCAATGCCCCGCTTGTTGTTCGTGACATCGAGATAGGCCTCGTCCAGCGACAGCGGTTCGATCAGGTCGGTGTGACGCGCGAAGATGTCCCGCACCCGTCGAGAAGCCTCGCGATAGCGCGCGAAATCCGGTGGCACGAACAGCGCCTGCGGGCACAACGCCTCGGCGCGCAGGGCCGGCATCGCCGAACGCACCCCGAACGCGCGGGCCTCGTAGCTCGCCGCACAGACCACGGAACGCGCGCCCTTCCACGCCACGACTACCGGGCGCCCGCGCAGCGCCGGGTCGTCGCGCTGCTCGACCGAGGCATAGAAGGCGTCCATGTCGACGTGGATGATCTTGCGCATCGTGCCGGTACCGGTGGGAAGCGGATTGTCGTCGCAAACCGGCCCGGGGTCGCCGGGGCTGCTCAGGTCCGGAAGGACGCACTAAGCTAGCGCGCAGTGAATCCGCATCCCCTGATCCCGCGCTGGGCCTATCTCGTGTTCGCCTGGACCATGCTGGCGCTCGGCGTCATCGGCGTCGTGTTGCCCGGCCTGCCGACGACGCCGTTCATCCTGCTCGCGGCGTGGGCGGCGGCGCGCGGATCGAAGCGCCTGCACGACTGGCTGCACGCGCACCGCAGCTTCGGACCGATGATCCGCGACTGGGAAGCGAACGGCGCGGTGAGTCGCCGCGCCAAATGGGCCGCCACCATCACCATGATCGTCTGTGCCGTGATCATGTTCGCGACCGCGCCGAAGATCTGGATGGCCGCGCTCGGCACCGGCATCATGTCGATGACCGGCACCTGGCTATGGCTGCGGCCCGAACCCGTTCCCCGAACCCCCATCATCGAGTCGCCGCCATGACCGAACAACGCTTCCGCGCTTACACGACGCAAGACCTCGACGCAGTGATGGAGCGCATGGCACGACAGTTGTCGATGCGTCTCGATGCGCATCCGGTCGTGCTGGTCGGCGTATTGCGTCGCGGCGCGCCGCTCGCGGCGATGCTGCATCGACGCCTCGCGGTCCTGCGACCCGAGCTCGCGATCGAACGTACCGACCTGAAAGTGAAGCGCTACGGGGACGACCTGACCCTGCTGCACCCGGACACCGCACTGACCGAGACGCCGCAGCAGGCCGAGGTGAAATTCACCGGCAAGCGCGTGGTGATCGTCGACGAC
>DATMVT010000097.1:0-29387 GCA_035562895.1 Patescibacteria group bacterium
AGCGGTTCTCGTCGGTACTGGCGGCAGCCAGCGAACCGTCGAGCACGCGTCCGATGTCGTCGATCTGGTGTCGCTTGAATGCCAGCTGTGCTTCCAAGCTCAAACCACCATCTTCCTTGGGCGCAACCGCAAACCAGAGAATGCCGAGCTTTCGTTTGAAGGCGTTGAACCGCTTGCCCGAATCGAGTGCGATCACATTGACCTCGCGCGTGCCGTCTTCCTTGGCGATGGCGAGCGGGCCGAACTTGGTCTGGACCCACGTCAGGGCCCAGAAGTAGTGGGAGTAGTTGGGCCGACCATCAGTCTCCCAGATCGAATCCCACGACCGCCAGCCACTGCACTTGTTCACGAAGTCGTTCTGGCGCACGCAACCGGTGCCTTGCCCTACCGACTTACCGTCGTCGGACAGAAACAGGCCGACTGTCTTGCCCGTCTCGATGTGGAGCAGCGCATAGTCCTGCGTGTCATCCCGCTTGCCGAACAGGTGGCCCACGGTCTTGCCGATTTCCTTGAACGAAACTTCCTCTTGCGGGATCCGTTCGATCAGCACGAATCCAGTTCCGGACACGTCGCCGTTCTGGAGCGGAGCCACATTGAAGCCCTCAGGAATCGCGAAGGCTTTTGCGCCTTTGCCGATCGAATAGCGCGCGATGCTCTCCTTGCGGGTCACGATCAACCCGTCGCTGACGGGCACCACCGAATCGCCTCCGGCCGTCTCACCGCTGACGGCACGAAAGTCGGCGCGATCACCGCGCAGTGCAATCCGGCCAATCATGATCGGTTCCAGATCGCTGTTGATGTTGTGGTGTTTGACCAGCAGGTCGCCATTGCCGATATCGACGAAGTAGGTCACGCGTCCTGTCGTTGGATCGGCACCGAACTGCTTCACCTTGCCGTCGATGTCGATGAAGACCTGCCCGTTCGCGAGGAATCCGTCGCCCTTGCGTTCAAAGCGGGTGAATCGGGTCGCGGCTGAGCGCTGTTCGTAGGCCGCTGCGAGGTCTCCTCTCGTCACCGAAGGTTCGGCCGTGCCCTGCGGCGGCGGCGATTCGGCTTCCCGCAGCCGGGCGCTCGAGACCTGCCCCTGCAGTGCGCCCGACTCGATCGCGCGTCGCATCCCCATCGCCTGGCCCATCATGCGAATCTGGGTATCGCGCATGTTCTTGATCATGGCGATCTCCTGCTCGGTGGTCATCGCAGGCATGTGGGCGTCTTCCCATTGCTCGCGCATGTCTTTCAGCGCGCGCTTCTCGTCCTTGGTCAGCGGCGGATCGATCGCGAGATCCTGGGCGGATACGGCAGATACGCCAAGCAGCGCGGCGAACAGTATTTTCTTCATCGACATTCCCAGGTAGTGGTTCCGTTGGTTGTGCCCGCACGCCCGGATCGCAGCGCTGCGATTTTCGGCGTCTCCGGGCAATCTGGTTTTTAGATATCCCAAAATCATATCTAGGTTGTGGCCGCCATTCGAGACCGGCGGCCATGTCAAAGACGCTTCATCGACCCGAAACCCAAGTGCTGATTGAACTGCTGCGGGATTCCCGGGCCGCGGCAGACTTGACTCAGGCCCAATTGTCGGAACAACTTGGCCGTGCCCAGTCCTTCGTCAGCGATGTCGAGCGCGGTCAGCGCCGGCTCGATCTGGTGCAATTGCGGGATTGGTGCGCGGCCATCGGTTTGACCCTGCCCAAGCTGGTTCGGGACTTCGAGCAACGCATTGAGGCCGCAGACAAGCCCGCGAAAAGCTCGCGCGCGGCACGGATCCCGTGACCGGGCCGCGCCAACTGTTCGCTTGTGACGTTTCAATGCCGATGATCAGAAGTCGCATTGCGCATCAATCCGAATTTGCCGCCGCACTTTCTCGCAACTCATCTGGTCGAAGGCATTGACGATGCGTCCGACCGCGAGCGGGTAGCGACGATCGTTGCGCTGTGAAGGACCCCCGAGCAGTTCTTCCATCTTCGCTGCCGTGTCAGGGCAAACGCGACGCAGCGATGCCAACGGTGGTTCGAGCATGTCCAGCCCGATCCGTTTGTGTCCGCGCTTCTGGGCCGGCGTGTATTCGCCTTCGCGATAGCACCAGATCTTGCCGTAGTCATGCAGCAAGGCCAGCGCGATACCGGCGTCGCGGTCTTCGTCCAGCAATCCGGTGCTGGAAGCGACCATCGTGGCCACCTCTAGGGAATGGTGTGCGAGCCCGCCATCGTAGTTGTGGTGATCGTGGAGCGATGCGGGGGCGGTCCAATAGCCTCGTGCCGCGCCGGGCCGGGTCAGCGCGTCGAACACCATGACGCGCAAGGGCTCGAACTGGATCGACTCGATCAGGGCCTTGGTCTGTGTCACCACGCCCGGGATCGGGCAGAGCCGGTCGGCGAGGTAATCGCCCGGCGCGATCGTGGCATCGAACTGGCATGCGGCGAGCACATAGCGCGGCTCAGCTTCCGGCGTCTCGATCACGACGACATGCGCGGTCGGAATGGGTGGCAGCGCTGTGGCCGGATCAAGCAACCATGTATGCGCCTCGATGTATCCGTCCCCGTACAGCAGGCGGACGTGTTGGCTGCTCGGGGCAATGCCTGCGCCCAGCAACTCGACGATGGCTGCAAACCGGTAGGACCTGTGAGGGAAATAAAGCTCGTTCACGCAATCCTCCTCGAAACTCAGTGATCGGCTTTGGCTTTGCGCAGCAGCGCGTTGAGCGCTGCGGGTGCAAGCGACTTCAGAGCGGCCAGCAGTTCGGCCTCGGGGGGTGAAGTCGGCGCCGCAGGCGCGCTATCAGCAGGGCGGCGGCTCAGCAGGCCGGCAATCGCCAACCCGTCCTGACGGGTCAGGTTCGGCACGAAGCGCGAGTACACCGTGAACAGCATCTGGGTGTTCGTGTGCCCCATCAGCTTCGCGATCCACTCGGGGTTCTCGCCCGAGGCGAGCATCAGCGTCGCCGTAGTGTGCCGCGTCTGATACGGCCGACGCTTGTCCAGCTCCAGATAACGCAGCAGCGGATACCAGACGCGGTTCGCAAAGTTGTGCGCGTCGATCGGATTGCCGTCGCGCGTGACGAAGACATAGTCGCTGTCCGGATTGCGCGTGCTCAGCTGCTGCTGCAGCGCTTCCTTGACCATCGGCAGCATCGGGATGTCGCGCAGCGAGGTTTCGGTCTTGGCGTTCTCTTCGGCTTCGCCTGCAGAGAAGGTTTCACGGACAAGGATCAGTTCCTTCTCGAAATCGACGTACTTCCACTTGAGGCCGTTGATTTCCCCGGTACGCATGCCTGTGAAAAACCGGACCATGACGTAATTCCGGAAGTCAGATCGAATGTTCTTCCGAATCTTCTCGACCTCGTCGAGCGAGAAGGGCTGGACATCCGGGCGACGCGCCTTCAAGCGCTTCACGCCTTTGAACACATCGGGCAAGCCGAAGCGCTCGGCTGCCTCCGTCAGACACTGCCGCAGGATGCCGACCGCCTTGTTGATGCTGGCCGGCGACAGCGTCTTGCCGGTGCGTCCCGGCAGCTTCGCGAGCTCTGCGCGAAAGGCGAGCACGTCGGCCTTGGTGATCGACGACAACGTGCGATCGCCAAACGCCGGCAGCAGATGCGCATCGAAGATCGCGTCCACACTCAGCCGATGCAGGCGCCGCCATTGCGGGGTCATTTCGGTGCGCCAAGTGACCGAGAATTCCAAAAATGTCGGTGTACCGATCGCTGTGGAACTTGGGTTGGAGGCAGGAGAAGGAGCCGTGCCTGACTGGGTGTTCGCGATCGGCCGCTCGCCCGGCAACGTCGTCGCGAACAACGTCACCCGCGAGCTGTCCGGAAACGTAGCGGCATAGTCGAATACGCCCTGCGCCATTTCCTTCTCGATCCGATTCAACAGCGCCTGGACGCGCTTGCGATTCTCCGCGCCATCCAACAACGTCGTCTGCTCCCGACACCGGACTCCGCGATAGAAGAAGTCCAGGTAGAGCGCGCCAGATTCGGGGCGAGCGCGGACCTTAGCCATGTGCGGTACCGCCATTGGCCATCGGAATCCCGAGCCCGTGGGGCGAGCTCATCGACGGCCCCCGGCCCACCGAGAACCTGCCAATGTCTCGTTGAATCGTCTCCCAGATGAAGAGGAGCTTCCTCCCCCCAAATGGGCGGATGTAGTGGATGCCTTCCAAGAGGACAGCGTCTTTCAGCCGCGTCCGGATGGTCCGCGCGTCGTAGTGGATTCGAGTAGCCAGTTCATCTGTGGTGATGTAGGTTTGCACGGCGCCTCCTTGTTGATTACCGTCAACGCACGTCGCGCATAAGCGACGCTTGATGGTGATCATAGGCAATAAATGGCGACTGTCAACGACCAACGTCGCCTATGAGCGACATCATTCATTGTGCGTTCATATGATTCGATTTCGACTTGCCGAACTAGTTGCAGACAAGGCCTTCAAAGAAAGGCGCGTCGTGCCGTTGTCGGAGATCGCTGAAGCCACCGGCATCCATCGAGCGACCTTGTCGAAGATGGCGAATCAACCCGGGGCGAATATCGGCACCGACATCATCGACAAGCTTTGTCGGTATTTCGGATGTCAGCCGGGGGAACTGCTGATGTTCGTCGATGAGGACGTCTGAACTTGCCCCTGAATCAGAGTGCAGCACTTACCGCATATAAAGCTGTGCTTGGGTCAAATCGGAATGGTCTGGCTGGTCTGTGACATGTGGACCTGTCACAGGACATGTCACGGAGGCTGTCACAAGCTCGGCGAGAGAATTTTTGGATCGGCTGATGTTCAGCGAATTTGATCGCCCACTGTCACAGCTTTGGCCACAAAAAACCCCGCATCGATGGCGGGGTGATTGTCGCAAGCAACTGATTCGCTTGCATAATTTGGTGGCTATGGGTGGACTCGAACCACCGACCTCGGCATTATGAGTGCCACGCTCTAACCGGCTGAGCTACATAGCCATTCGTGCAAATTTTACCGCTTTGACCCCAGCCTTATGAGTGCCACGCTCTAACCGGCTGAGCTACATAGCCACGGGGGGCGCGCATTGTTGGCATGGGGTGCCTGCTTGTCAAGGAGGATGCTGGCGGCAGTGCGTGCCGGCGAGGTTTCAATGCGCTGTTTCCTTGTCGGGGCTTGCTGCGCTGTGGAAGAATCCTTGCAGTGAATTTTTCTGGAGCGGGCCGTGATCGACCCTGACGGCTACCGACCCAACGTGGGAATTGTGCTGATGCACGACGATGGACGCCTGTTCTGGGCGCGCCGGGTCGGACGCGACGGCTGGCAGTTCCCGCAGGGCGGCATGAATTCCGACGAGACGCCGCTGGAAGCGATGTATCGCGAGCTGTTCGAGGAAACCGGACTGCATCCGCATCATGTCGAAGTGCTGGGTTCGACCCCGGGCTGGTTGCGGTACCGACTGCCCAAGCGCTTCGTGCGCCGTCGCGAACGGCCGACCTGCATCGGCCAGAAGCAGGTCTGGTTCCTGTTGCGCATGCTCGGTGAGGAGTCGGCGGTGCGTCTCGATCATTCCGATCGGCCCGAGTTCGACGCATTCACCTGGGTCGACTTCTGGTATCCGGTCGAGAATGTCGTCGATTTCAAGCGCGACGTTTACCAGCGGGCCCTGGTCCATTTGGCCAGTGTCGCGCGCAAGCACGGCCTGGATCCGGGGCTGGCACCCGTGGTGACCCCCGCGATCGCGACCGTGCGCTGAATCGCCCGCCAGGGGCTATTGCGAATCACTCGTATTTGCGATTGAATGGCGACACAGGAGGTTCGCCATGTTCGTCTGTGTCTGCAGTGCCGTCTCCGACCGCCAGGTCGAACGCGCGGTGGCCGAAGGGGCCGATCATCTCGATGCGCTCGTTGCCCGCACCGGTGCCGGCGCCTGCTGCGGCAGTTGTCGCCCGCTGCTGCTCGAGATCATCGAACAGCATGCCGTGGCGGTGCCGTTGGCGGCGTAGCCGGCGCACGGTCTTGCGCGTATCCTGCCGCTCCGACCCAAGGAGCGAGCCATGAAGGGCGACCCCAAGACCATCGAGTTCCTCAACAAGGCGTTGACGAACGAGCTCACCGCGATCAACCAGTATTTCCTGCACGCGAAGATGTTCGCGAACTGGGGATTCAAGGAGATCGCGGCGCACGAGCACCACGAATCGATCGACGAGATGAAGCACGCCGACAAGCTGATCGAGCGCATCCTGTTCCTCGACGGCTTGCCGAACCTGCAGCGCCTGGACAAGTTGCTGATCGGCGAATCCCCGCGCGAAGCCCTGCAATGCGACCTCAAGCTGGAACTGCAGGCGGTGCCCGACCTCAAGGCCGCGATCGCGCATTGCGAACAGATCGGCGACTACGTGTCGCGTGACCTGTTCGCGGCGATCCTGAGCTCGGAAGAAGAGCACATCGACTGGATCGAGACCCAGCTCGGCCTGATCGAGCGCCTCGGCGAGGCGCCCTACCTGCAGACCAAGATCGGCGACTGATTGCGGCTCACGGCGTCATCTGCGACAGCAGCTGGCGCAGGTGCATCGACACGCGCTGGAACTCGTGGGTGAGCTGGGCGACCAGCAGCACCGGTTCGCCGATCGTGCCCGAACGCGCGCCGTGCTCGATGCGCTTGGCCATGTCCGCCAGCATCAACGCGCCGAGGTTGGCGCTGGTCGACTTCAACGAATGCGCGGGCGCGATCAGGCCATCGAGATCGTTCGTCGCCGCCGCGCGCTCGAGGATCGCCAGTGCCTTCGGTGAATCTTCCAGATAGACGCGCACCAGGTCCGCAAACTCGGCGCCCATCATGTCCATCAGGTCGTTGACGATCTGCGCGTTGATCGGCGTCGCGTCGGCGTGCGTCGGTGCCGGCGCGATCGGCGTCACCGGGCGCACCATCGGCGCCGGTGCCGGCGCCATCGTCCGCGAGGTCGCGCCCGGCGGCAGCCACTTCTGCAGCATCTGCTCGAGCAGGCCACGATTGAGCGGCTTGCTCATGTAGTCGTCCATGCCCGACGCGATGCATTTCTCGCGATCGCCGACCATCGCGTTCGCGGTCATCGCCACGATCGGGAACTTCGGCAGCGCGGCTTCGCCTTGCAGCTTGCGGATGTAGCGGGTCGCCGTGTAGCCGTCCATGATCGGCATCTGGCAGTCCATCAGCACGGCGTCGAAGCGCGCGCCGGACTCCAGCTTCTCGACCGCCAGACGACCGTTCTCGGCATGTTCGTGGCTGAGCCCGATCAGGGTCAGCAGGCGTTGCGCGACCTGGCGATTGACCGGATTGTCTTCGACCAGCAGCACGTGACCGCCCAACCCGCCCGAGCGCGGCTCGGCGGCGACAAACGTCGGTGCTGGCGCCGCAGCGACGGGCGCCGCCACGGCCGCGCCGCCGGCGGGCGCATCGAGCATCTCGACCTGCACGTTCGCGCTGGTCGCGGTCGGCGTACCGGTCAGCATCGCCTTCATCGCCGCGCGCAGTTCGCCGTCGCTGAAGCCGCGTTCGAGCACGGTGCAGCGCGGCGCGCTGCGCACTTCCTCGGGCAACTGGTCCTCGCCACCGACGGCGATCATGTGCAACTGCTCGAGCGACACCTCGCGACTGACGCCACGCAGGATCGAGAGCGCCGTGGCGCGCATCGACCCGAAGTCGAGGATCAGGAAGTCCACCGCCAGACTGCCGCCCGCAGAGGCCTTGAGCTTCGCCACCACTTCCGCCGCGGCATTGTTCTGGGCAAACGGCATCTTCCACGACGTCAGCGTGGTGCCGACGCGCTTGAGGAAGGCCTGGTCGCCGGTCACGATCATGGCGCGTGCGCCCTCGATCTCGCTGCGCGCCGGCTGCACGTCGCCGAGGGCCTTGAGCATCGGCACGGTGAACCAGAACACCGAACCCTTGCCGACCTCCGACTTGACGCCGATTTGCCCGCCCATCAGATCGATGATGCGCTTGCAGATCGACAGCCCGAGCCCGGTGCCGCCGAAGGTGCGCGTGGTCGAATTGTCGGCCTGCGAGAATTCCTGGAACAACTTCTTCTGGCCTTCGGCGGAGATGCCGACGCCGGTGTCGCGAATCGCGAACAGCAATTCGGTATGGGTGCGCGTCTCGGAGCGCTTGTTGACCTGGATCGCGACCGCGCCGCGTTCGGTGAACTTGATCGCGTTGCTGACGAGATTCGTGAGCACCTGGCGCAGCCGCGTCGGGTCACCGCGCATCGCCAGTCGCACGTTCGGATCGATCGTCGCCGAATATTGCAGCCCCTTGCTTTCGGCATTGCGCGCCATCAGGCGACTGACGCCGTCAACCAGTTCCTTGAGATTGATGCCGGTGGTCTCGAGCTCGAGCTTGTTCGCCTCCAGCTTCGAGAAATCGAGGATGTCATCGACGATCGACAGCAATTGCCGGGAACTCTGGTACGCGGTCGTCAGGTATTCCTTCTGGTCCGGCGCGAGCTTGGTGCTGAGGACCAGGTCGAGCAACGGAATGATGCCGTTCAACGGCGTGCGAATCTCGTGACTCATGGTCGCGAGGAATTCGCCCTTGGCCATCATCGCCGCCTCGGCATCGACCTTGGCCGAGGTGAGTTCGCGCTCGATGCTGCGCAGGCGTTCGATCTCGGCTTCGAGCTCGCTCTGATTCGTCGGTGCAGCCACCGTCGGCGCGACGCGCGGCAGCACCGGCGCAGGCGCCGCCATCGGCTTCGACTCGGCGATCTCGAGCAGTTCACGCCAGCGTTTCTGAAGCGAAAGCGCAGCGACGATCGCGGCGATCGCAAAAGCCGCAGAGACCCCCGCAGCGGCGTAGCGCAGCATCGGCTTGAGCTGATCGGCGAGACCGACCGCGACCACGGCCGCCCCGACGGCGAGCACGATCAGGGTGGTGACGAGGCCGAGCCCCGGCTGTCCAGTCGCGTTGCGTTCCATGCTCGTCATGCCTGCTCCATCATCCATCGTTCCTCGTCACAGTGCCGAGGCATTGAAATCGAAATCGAGATCCTGGGTCGCCTGCTGCACGAAATTGCCCTGGATGTAGTCGACGCCCGTACTCCAGAGTCCGGCCGCAACCTGTGCATCCTCGACCTGCGGCGCGACGATGCGGATGCCACGCTCGCGCAGATGGGTGATGGTCTGGCGCAACTCGGCGCGCATCTTCGGATTCTGCCCGTCGGCACCGGTGTATTTCGGGGCCACCTTCACGTAATCGACATGCACGTGCTGCAGCAACTGGAAATTGGCCATCGTCGCGTCGAAGTTCGACAGGCACAGGCGAATCCCGAGGCGCTTCGCATTCTCGTGGAATGCGACCAGCTGGCGAATGCGCGCGAGCGCGTCGTTGGTGCGGAACTCGACGACCAGATGCTCGGCATTGATGCGCCGCGTCTCGATGCCCTGCTTCAGCCAGCTCAGCCGCTGCGGGTCGTTCAGGCTCTCGATCGACTGGCTCACGAACAGGCGCACCGGATGACCATCGCGGGCGCGCTCGGAAATCACCAGCAGCGCACGCGACAACACCCAGCGATCGACGCCGTGGATCAGTCCGGCGCGCTCCGCCACCGGCACCACGACGGCCGCGGTATAGGTGCGTCCGCCGTCGCCACGCAGGCGCAGCAGGGTCTGGAACTGTTCGTCATGGCCACCGCGCAACGACGCGATCGGCTGGAACAGCAGCTGGAAGTTCTCGTTGCGGATGGCGTCGCGGATCATGCCGACCAGCAGATCCTCGTCGGCGTCGCCGGCCTGGGTGATCTGGGTCTGGAACAGCGCGACGCGCTGGTCGGGATTCTGGCGCGCGAGTACGCAGGCGCGTTCCGCGGCATTGACCATCGACGCCGCCTCGCCCAGGTTCTGCGCAAAAGTGGCGAGACCGATCGCGACCGCCAACGTGATGCTGCGATCACCGATCTCGAACACATGCTGGTCGAAGGCTTCGCGGATCGTCGTTGCCGCAGACAACAGCTGCAGCTCGTCCAGTTCCGGCACCAGCGCGATGAAGCTGGTGTCGCCGAAACGGGCGCAGAGGTCACGCGCCGGCGCCAGCCCGGTCAGGAACGCGCCGGCCTGGCCCATCAATTGGTCGAACGCCGTCAGGCCGATGCGTTCGCGGATGTTCTGGGCGCCATCGACGAGCAGGAACAGCAGGCCACCGCCGAGTCGATGCGTCTCGTCCTCGGCCAGCAATTCGCCGACGCGCTCGAGGACATGTGCACGATCGTAGAGCCCGGTCACCGGATCGCGCGGATTGTGTGCCTGCACGCGCTTCAGGGTCGCGCGCGCGCGGCGCACGCGATTGGTCACGGCGGAGATCAGGTGCTTCGGCCGGATCGGCTTCTCGAGATAGTCGTCGCCGCCGGCCGAGAGCGCGTCGAAGCGCTTTTCCTCGTCGTGCTCACCGGACAGGAACACGATCGGGATGTTGGTGTAAGCGTCGCGTTCGCGGATCAGCGTGGTCAGTTCCATGCCGTCGCAATCGGGCATGTACAGATCCATCAGGATCAGTTCCGGGCGGAATGCGCTCAACTCCTCGAGCGCACTGATCGGATCCATCACCGCCCGCGTCTCCATCCCGGCCTTGCGCAGGATCGACTCGGCGAACAGCGCCTGCGAACGATCGTCCTCGATGATCAGCACGCGGAACGGCTCGCCGTTCTCGCCATCGAGCAGCTCTTCGATGCGCACCAGCGCGTCGGCCGCGGTGACCGGCATCGTGATGAAGGCATCGGCACCGGCGCGCATCGCCTTCAGGCGCGTGGCGATGTCGTTGTTGTCGGCGAACACGACCAGGGCCACTTTCTGGCTGGTGCGGCTGCGCGCGAGGCGCAGGCCATCGCCGATCGCGTCGAGCTGGGGCAGGAAAGCGGCGTCGACGACGACCATGGCCGGCGCGAACGCGCCCAGCATTTCCCGCAGCGTTTCCGCATCCTCGATCACGTCGAACGGATAGCGCGACCCTTCGAGGCGATGGTCGATGTCGGCCGCCAGCGGACCGCCGTCGCTGAGGTGATAGATGCGCTTGTCGGCACCGGCGCGGATCGGCTTCGACTGGGTGCGCGCAGTCGCTGCCGCCGTCGTGCCCGCTGCCGCATTCGCGTTCGCCGTTGCGGGTGTCGTCGCTGCGACCGGCGCCTGCGGCCGGGCCACCTCGGCAGCCAAGGCCGCCGACGCCGCCGCCGCCACGGTACTGTCGACATCGCCGATGCCCCAGCGTCGCCAGTATTCGCGCGGCGGAATCACCAAGGTCTGGATGCCGCCGCGCTCCGCCACCAGCGGCACGGCCGCGCCCGGTGCCATCACCGCCAGCTTCTCCGGGACGTGCTTGGCGATCAGCTTGGCGAGGACTTCGACGATGCGCTGGAACTGCGCCGTCTGCTCGGCTTCCGGCAGGCTCAAGCGCTCGAGGTGCGGTGCGACGAACATCTCGATGCCGTAGAGGACCTCGCCCGCATCGAGCACGCCGTAGCGGCCGCAAGCGCCCGACAGCGCCTGCACGTCGCGAAAGAAGACGGTGAGCACATTGACGTCCCAACCTTGGATCAGCAGGCGGCGCGCACGACGGTGCACGGTCTCCAGACGCTTCGGCAGCGTCTTCACGAACACCTGTCGGAGTTCGGCGCTTTGTTGGGACTCGTCCGGACTGAGCATTGCAGGCGATCTCGGCGGGTCGCCGGACTATATCGCAGGGCCTAACGCCCCGCACCGGGTGGCCGAGTCAGAACGGTCGCACCACGACCAGGACCACGATGCCGATCAGCAGCAAGGCCGGAACTTCGTTGTAGACGCGAAACCAGCGCCCGCTGCGAGTGTTGCAACGCGCGCGGAATCGGCGCACGAACACGGCCATGCTGGCGTGAAACGCGATCAGCAGACCGACCAGCGCCAACTTCGCGTGCAACCAGCCCTGCTGCAGGTAGCCAGGCGCATGCGCAAGCCACCCGATCAACAACGCGGTACCGAAGGCCAGCGCCAGCGCACCGCCGAGATGGGTGATGCCGAGCAGGCGCCGCTCCATGACCACGAAGCGCTCGTGCGCGGCATCATCGACCACGTCGACGTGATAGACGAACAGCCGTGGCAAGTAGAACAGGCCGGCGAACCACGCGACCACGAACACGACATGGAACGCCTTCAGCCAGAGCATCAGGCCACCGCGGCGCGGACGCGGCGCGCGACGTGGCGCATCAATCGATACAGCAGCAGGATCGTCACGACGAACGCGATGGTCGCCAGCACCAGCAACGCGAAGGCCCACCCGGGATGCGCGATCGCCAGTGCCAGTGCGGCCAGGACGACGCCATCCTCGGCGATCGAGGCGGTCCAGTTGCTGGCCGGCTCCGGCGATGTGTTGATCAAGGCGCGCGTGCCGCTCTTGAGTCCGTGACTGAGCGCCGCCACCGTGCCGCCCAGCACCATGCCGGTGACGCTGGCTTCGCCACCGTCGGCGGGAATCGCGATGCCGCCGAGGAACGCGCCGGCCGGAATGCGCACCAGGGTGTGCAGCAAATCCCAGACCGAATCGACGCCGGGCAGTTTGTCGGTGACGAATTCGACGAGGGCGAGCACGCCGCACACGCCGATCACCACCGGCGACTTCGCCAGCGCAATCGATTCCGGCAAATCCATCCAGCCGAAATGCGCCGCGAGCCCGACGCCGAAAATCGTCAGGTACACGCGAACGCCGGCCAGCCAGGCCAGCACGATGCCGAGCACGAACGGCGCGGCGGGATGCGTCGAAATTTCCATCATGTTCCGCAGTATAGCCCTCGTTGTTCGAACGCACGGCAACAAGTGCGCGCGGACGATTGATTCGACGGATGCGAAAAAACCCGCTTGCGTTCGCGAGGGGCGTCGATAGACTCCCCAGCCCGTTCGGCATTCCGATGCGTGCGGCGCTCGAGAACCAACAAGAAGAAGCAGCACGATGAATGTGTTCCAGCCCCTGCGTGTCGAAGCCACGTCCGCGTCCGAATCCGCGCCGGCGCTGAGCGAGTGCGTGTCGCGTGCGGTGCGGCGCTACTTGGCGCATTCCGGGAAGGATTGTGCGCAGGACCTGTATCGCCTGGTGCTGGCCGAAGTCGAGGCACCGATGCTGCGCGAGACCCTGCGCCACACCGAAGGCAACCTCACCCGCGCCGCCGAATTGCTCGGCATCACCCGCGCGACGCTGCGCAAGAAGCTCGCCGAGCATCGCCTCGGATAAGCCAGAAGGGCGAGATCGGCGCAGTCCTATACTGCGCGCCTCCCAAGGCACCGGAAAGATCACATGACCGCGTCAACGACCGTGGCCGTGCGCCGCGCGCTGCTGTCCGTCTCCGACAAGACGGGCTTGATCGACCTCGCGCGCGCGCTCGCGGCACGCGGTGTCGAACTGCTCTCCACCGGTGGTACCGCGAAAGCGATTCGCGACGCCGGGCTGGCGGTACGCGATGTCTCCGACCTGACCGGCTTTCCGGAAATCATGGATGGCCGCGTCAAGACCCTGCATCCGAAGGTGCACGGCGGCCTGCTCGGACGCCGCGGCCAGGACGATGCGGTAATGGCCGAACACGGCATCGCGCCGATCGACCTGCTGGTGCTGAACCTGTATCCGTTCGAACGCGTGTCGACGGACCCGAACAGCAGCTTCGACGACATCGTCGAAAACATCGACATCGGCGGCCCGGCGATGCTGCGCGCGGCGGCGAAGAACTTCGCGCACGTCGCGGTCGCGACCGATCCGGCGCAATACCCCGGACTGCTGGCCGAACTCGACGCGAACGACGGTGCGCTGAGCGCGAAGTCGCGCTTCGCGCTCGCCGTGGCCGCGTTCAACCGCGTCGCCCAGTACGACGCCTTCATCAGCAACTACCTGTCCGCCGTGCAGGACGACGGCACGCAGGCGCTGTTCCCGACGCAGAACAACGGCAGTTTCGTGAAGGTGATGGACCTGCGCTATGGCGAGAATCCGCATCAGCAAGGCGCGTTCTATCGCGACTTGTGGCCGGTGCCGGGAACGCTCGCGACCTTCAGCCAGCTGCAGGGCAAGGAACTCAGCTACAACAACCTCGCCGATGCCGATGCCGCGTGGGAATGCGTGCGCCAGTTCGAACAGCCGGCCTGCGTCATCGTGAAACATGCGAATCCGTGCGGCGTCGCCGTCGGCACGAACTGCGGCGACACGTATGCGTCGGCCTATGCGACCGATCCGACCTCGGCGTTCGGCGGCATCATCGCGTTCAACACGAGGCTCGATGGTGCGACCGCGAAGTCGATCCTGGATCGCCAGTTCGTCGAAGTGCTGATCGCACCCGATTACGATGACGCCGCACTCGCGTACTGCACCAAGAAAGCCAACGTGCGCGTGCTGCGCATTCCGCATGGCACCGGCAGGAACAACATCGACGTGAAGCGCGTCGGATCGGGCCTGTTGATGCAGACCGCCGACATCCGCGAAGTGACGCGCGGCGAGTTGAAGGTGGTCAGCGAACGATCGCCGGGCGAGGCCGAGCTGAACGACCTCCTGTTCGCGTGGCGCGTCGCCAAGTACGTGAAGTCGAACGCCATCGTCTACGCGAAGGATGGACGCACCATCGGCGTCGGCGCCGGCCAGATGAGCCGCGTCGTCAGCGCCCGGATCGCCGGCATGAAGGCCGAGGAAGCGGGACTGGTGGTGCCCGGCTCGGTGATGGCCTCGGACGCGTTCTTCCCGTTCCGCGATGGCATCGACGCGGCCGCGAAGGCCGGCATCCGCGCGGTGATCCAGCCCGGCGGTTCGATGCGCGACGCCGAAGTGATCGCCGCCGCGAACGAACACGGTCTCGCGATGGTCTTCACCGGCATCCGTCATTTCCGGCACTGAACTTGAAGGAACACGCGCGATGAAGATTCTGGTGATCGGTTCCGGCGGCCGCGAGCACGCGCTGGCCTGGAAACTGAAGCAGTCGATCCGCGTCTCCGAGGTGATCGTCGCGCCCGGCAATGCCGGCACCGCGCGCGAACACGGGCTGCGCAACGCCGCGGTGCGCATCGACGACATCGACGGCCTGCTCGCCCTGGCCCGGCACGAACGCATCGACCTGACCGTGGTCGGCCCGGAAGTGCCGCTGGTGCTCGGCGTCGTCGATCGCTTCCGCGATGCCGGAATGCGCATCTTCGGTCCGCGCGCGGCCGCGGCGCAGCTCGAAGGATCGAAGGCGTTCGCGAAGGACTTCCTCGCGCGCCACCGGATTCCGACCGCGAAATACCAGGTCTTCACCGCGCTGGAGCCGGCGCTCGCCTACGTGCATCGCGAAGGTGCGCCGATCGTGATCAAGGCCGACGGGCTCGCCGCCGGCAAGGGCGTCGTCGTCGCGCTCACGCTCGGCGACGCCGAGCAGGCCTTGCGCGACATGCTCGGCGGCCAGAGTCTCGGCGAGGCCGGTGCACGCGTCGTGGTCGAGGAGTTCCTCGCGGGCGAGGAAGCCAGCTTCATCGCGCTCTGTGACGGCGAACATGCGCTGGCGATGGCGACCAGCCAGGACCACAAGCGCGCACTCGATGGCGACCTCGGCCCGAACACCGGCGGCATGGGCGCGTATTCGCCGGCCCCGGTGGTGACGCCGGAGATCCATCAGCGCGTGATCGACACGGTGATCAAGCCGACGCTGGCCGGCATGCGCCAGGACGGCCATCCCTTCATCGGGTTCCTCTACGCCGGACTGATGATCAATGCCCGCGGCGAGATCAAGGTGCTCGAGTTCAACGTGCGCTTCGGCGATCCGGAGACGCAGCCGATCCTGTTGCGCCTGCAGTCCGATCTCGTCGACCTGATCGATGCCGCGCTCGCCGGTCGCCTGCACGAAGTCAACGCGACCTGGGATCCGCGTCCGGCCATCGGCGTGGTGCTGGCCGCGCATGGCTATCCGGCCCGGGTTCGCAACGGCGACGCGATCGGCGGTCTCGATGCGCCGCATGCGCCCGGCACCAAGGTCTTCCACGCCGGCACCATGCGCGACGGCGCGAACGTCGTGACCGCCGGAGGCCGCGTGCTGACGGTGTGCGCGCTCGGCACCGACATCGTCGATGCGCGCGCCAAGGCCTATGCCGAAGTCGGGAAGATCCGCTTCGACGGCATGCACTACCGCCGCGACATCGCGCACCGGGCGATCGGGCGCGACTGACGCGTCGCATCCGACGCCGCGATCACATTCCCCAGTCGAAGCCGACCAGCAGGTTGCGGCCGGGCGCATCGATGCCGGAGCCGTGTTCGCGATAGTGCGTGTCGCCAAGGTTCTCGAGGCGCGCCTCGATCACGAGATCGTCGTTCACCCGATAGCGCGCACCGACATCGACACGCCCGAAGCCGGCGGTGCCGGCCGGGTTGATGCGCGGGTCGGACAGGTCGCGTTCGCTCAGGCGATCCTGGCGCGCGGCCCCGAACATCGCCGCATCGAAGCTCCAGCGATCATCGCTGCGCCAATTCGCGCTGATGCGTGCATTCAGCGGCGGGATGCGGTCACCCGCGGTGTAACCGGCTTCCGGCGCCAGTTGTTCCTCGCCGCGCGTGTGGTTGATGGCGGCCGCGAAAGTCCATGCGTCGTTGGCGAACCAGCGTGCACCCGCCTCGACGCCCTGCAGGCGCGCATCCGCCAGGTTGACGTTCTGCACCACGCGTCGACCGCCGGCGGTGACATCGCCGGTGAACACGGTGGTGATGCGATCCGTGAAGCGGCTCTGCCAGACATACGCCTCGGCCTCGAAACGGATGCTCGCATGCTTCACCCCGACGTCCATGCTGCGCACGCGCTCGGGACCGAGGTCCGGATTCGGGATCGCGAAGCGATTTCCCGGACGGTCGCCAAACTGGCCGACGTCGAACACGTTCGGGGCCCGGAAGCCGCGTCCGGCATTCGCGACCAGACGGGTGGCGTCGGCGAGCGCCCAGGTCGCGCCGATCTGGCCGGTGAACGCGCTGTCGGAGAGATCGACGCCGGCGCGTGCAGCGCTGTCGGGAATCGCCAGATCGAAACGGTTCCAGCGCAGACCGGTGACGAGGTCGAGGCGCGCGAGCGGACGCCAGTCGCTCAACACGTACACGGCGCCGCTGTCCTGGCGGGCGTTGTCGGGAAAGCGCGGCGACGCGCCGGTGACGACACCGGTGACGACGTGCCGATGCTCGCGCGCCGAGCGCACGCGGTCGTTGTAGTACTCGAATCCGTAGCGGACTTCGTGCGTGTCGGTGAGGCGCTTGGCGGCGGAACCGAGCACGCCGCGCAGGCGGTCGCTGTTGGATTCGCGCGCCTCTGTCGCGGCACCGCGATCGCGGCTGCGCCGATCGTCGACGATGGTCTGCGCGCCGACTTGCCATTCGATGCGGTCCGCGAACGGCAACGCCGCGTCGTAACGGTGCACGAACTGCGCGAAGTCGCGCTTTTGCGGCTCGAAGTTCGCCGTCACCGATGCCGATTGCGTCTGGCCGTAGCCGGCGACGAGTTCATCGAAGCGATAGGTCAGCGGCTGCTCGACGTGCTGCAGGTTGACGACGACCGTGTGCGCTTCGGCGGGTCGCCAGGCGAAGCGCGCGTTGGCCGCTTCGCTCTCGAATCCCGTGAACGGCTGGGTTGTGCCGTCGCCGGTCTTGCGCAAGCCGAACTTCTGGCGGGTCATGCCGACGTCGAATTCGCGCGTCGCGTCGCCACCATGCAATTGGTAGTGCAGCAGGCGCTGGCTGTCGACCGAGCCGTAGCGGGCACGCACCTGATGGCGAACCCCGCGCTCGTCGATGAACATCGACTCGGGTGCGTGCGTCAACATCTGCACCACACCGCCCATCGCATCCGAGCCGTACAGGCTGGCATTCGCGCCGCGCACCAGCTCGATGCGCTCCAGCGCCTGGCCATCGACCAGCGAAAAGTACTGGTTCGGGGCATTGCGGAAGATCGTGCTGTTCAAGCGGAAGCCATCGACGAGGTGCAGGACTTCCGAACCCTTCATGCCGCGCACGATCACCGCGCTTTGCCCCGGCGTCGTCTGCTGCACGAAGGCGCCGGTCGCGCCGCGCAACTGCTCGATCGCCGTACTCGCCGCGGCCGCCATGTCGGCGCGGTCGACCACGGTCACGGCGCCCGGCACCTTCGCGGCGTCTTCGGGAGTCAGGGTCGCGCTGACCTGGACGGCACGCAGCGACTTCTCGCGGACCGGCTTGTCCGGATTGCGCTCGCCGGCGTGCACGGTCGTGGCCGCAAGCACGAGCGCGTGGCACAGAACGATGAACCCGACGTTCCGGTCAGGGCGACCAGCGCCATTCGAGGGTGATGTGGTGGTGGTCGTCATGGAATCGGTAATCGCAGCGTTGGCACAAGGCGTACATCAAATGCAGACCCAACCCACCGATGTCGCGCAGGGAAACGGGCGTATGCAGTTGCGGGGATCGATGCGCCGACAGATCGAAGTCGCGGGCTCGATACGAACACCCTATCAGCATGCCGCGATCCATGACCTCGATGCGCATCCCGATGGGTCCGCCCGTTGTGCCGGCGTGCTGGCAGGCATTCGCGACCAGCTCGTCGCAGCAGACCAGCACGGCATGGAGGGTGGCATCCGGAATCCCGAACGACGGCAGCCAATCGGCCAGCTGTCCGTTCAACACGCCGACCGAAGCCGGGCGCCGCGCGAGCTCGAATTCGCGCACGCGTCGGCTGATTGCAGCATCGTCGCTGGACTCGTCCATCGCCACCTCTGGGGGACGATGCTCGCCAAGCGCGCGCCGCAACGCAAATCCGGCGTTCAGCGCACCCAGTCGTCCAGTGCCTCGGCATCGAAGGCACCGGCATGGCGCTTGACGATCCGGCCATCAGCGCCGATCAAGACGGTATAGGGCAGGACGCCGCGGGCATTGCCGAACTGCAGAGATTCGTCGGGGCTGTCGTCACTGCCGATCAGGATCGGGTACGACACCGGGTGCTCGGCCAGATAGTCGCGAGCCGCCTCGGCCGGCTCGACCGCGACACCGACGACATGCCAGTCCGGGTGCGCGCGCGCGAACGCATCGAGCACCGGCATTTCCTCGATGCAGGGCGGGCACCAGCTGGCCCAGAAATTCAACAACACCGGCTTGCCGTCGAAACGCGACATCGGCACGGGCGCACCCGCGAGATCGGGCAAGGACAATTCGGGGCGCAGGTCGCCGATCTGGGCCACGCCGGCGACCGCCACTTCGGGCACGTCGGCGAAGCGCGCGTCGCGCCATTGGCGTGCGAACAGGAAGCCGAGGATCGCGGCAGCGATCACGGCCAGGGCCACGAACAGGAATTGACGGGTCGACATCCGCCCAGTCTACCCGCGTCGCCAGTATCATCGCTGCTTTGTCGGGGATCGCGGTCGATGCGCGCACGTCTGTCCATGCTGTTGTCGATGTTGCTGGGGTTCGCCAGCGGCGCTGCGTTCGCGTTGCAGATGCCGATCTACGAAGGCGAGGCCGCACTGGCCGCCGGACAGACCGAACAGGACGCCGCCGCCCTGCGTGCGGCGCTGGCGCAGGTGCTGGTGAAGGTCTCGGGCGATCGCAGCGTCGCCGCCGATGCCGGGCTCGCTGCCGTGCTCGACGACGCCCGCCGCATCGCGCTGACGGTGTCGGCGCGCACGTCGGCCGACGGCTCCCGCATCCTCGTCGCGAACTTCGACCCGGGCGCGGTGCACGATCGCCTCGCGGCCTTGGGACGCCCGGTCTGGCACGACGACCGTCCGCCCGTGCTCGTCTGGCTCGGGATCGACGACGGTACCCAGAAGCAGATCGCGAACGCCAACCAGATCGCCGCACTCGGCGCGATGACCCAGAGCGCGCGCGCGCGCGGGTTGCCGATCCTGCTGCCGCACATGGACGGCATCGACCAGAATCGCATCAACCCGGTGACGCTGTGGGGCGCGCCGCCGCAGACCGTGCTCGCGGCCGGACAGCGCTACGGCGTGCAGACGATGCTCGTCATCCGCCTCACCCGCGGAACGCCCTGGCGTGCGCGCTACACGCTGATCGACGGACGCAGCTACGAAGAATGGGAACTGAGCGACACGCAGTCGAATGCCCTGCTCGCGGCCGCCATCGACGGCGCCAGCGACCGACTGGCGCGCCGCCATGCGTTGGAACCACTGGGGAGCGCCATCGGCGGTGTCGCATGGTGGATCGAAGGGGTTCGCACCGCCCAGGACTACGCGGCCGTCGCCGGCTACCTCGGCCGACTCGAGTTCGTGCGCGAACTGCACGTGCTGCGCGCCGAAGGCGAGCGCCTGAACGTGAGGCTCGACCTCGCCGTCGGCGAACGACGACTGCGACAGTTGCTGGCCATCGACGGCCGCATGGAACTGCTCGACGCCGGACCCACCGACCAGGCCCCGCGTCTGCGCCTGGTGCATTGATGCAACGACGTCCACGGAGCGCGACATGATCGACGATCGCCGGGTCTGGTCCTGGCTCTTCATCGCCGCCGCAATCGGCGGCCTGCTGTATTTCCTGGCGCCGGTGCTGACGCCGTTCGCGTTGTCGGCACTGTTCGCCTATCTCGGCAATCCGCTGGTGGAACGCCTGGCCGCGCGGCGCATGTCGCGCGGCAGCGCGGTGGCGATCGTGTTCCTGCTGATGACGCTGGCGGTGGCCTTGCTGCTCGCCATCATCATTCCGGCCCTGATCGATCAGGCGCGCAGCGTGCCCGGCTACATCGATGCGCTGCATGCCTGGTACGACCGCGTCGCCGCGCCCTGGCTGCAGAGCGAATTCAACTTCACCCTCACGGCACTCGATCCCGGTCGCGCCTTCGCCAGCCTGCGCGCCCATCTCGACGACATCGGCCGCTTCGTGCCGAAGCTGCTCGGTGGCCTGACCACGTCCGGGGCCGCGGTCATGGCCTGGGTCGCGAATCTGCTGCTGATCCCGTTGATCACGTTCTATCTGATGCGCGACTGGACGCACATGGTCGAACGGCTGCATCGCCTGGTGCCGCGGCCGCTGGAACCGACGGTGACGCGGCTCGTGCGCGAATCGGACCTCGTGCTCGGCAGCTTCCTGCGCGGACAGATGAGCGTCGTGCTGGCGCTGGCGGCGATGTATGCCACCGGCCTGTCGCTGGCCGGATTGAAGTTCGGAATGCTGATCGGCATCGTCGCCGGCCTCGTCAGTTTCGTGCCTTACCTCGGACCGGTGATCGGCATCGGCGGCGGCTTGATCTCGGCCATCGTCACCGGCGGCGACATCTGGGTGAACGTGGCGCTGGTGCTGGCCGTGTTCATGGTCGGCCAGTTGATCGAGAGCTTCCTGCTGACGCCGAAGCTCGTGGGCGAAAGCATCGGCCTGCATCCGGTCGCGGTGATCTTCGCGGTCCTCGCCGGCGGCCAGCTGTTCGGCTTCTTCGGCGTGCTGCTGGCGCTGCCGGCGTCGGCGGTGATCGTGGTCGTGCTTCGCCACACCCACGAACGCTACCTCGGCAGCGACATCTACGGCGCCGAACCGAAGGCAGCGGCCGCGCCCGAGGCCGTTGCAGATCCGCCGCCCGCGGCGACGAGCGCAGCGAGCGCGGCGGCATCGACAGCGACTTCCGCCACGTCACCGGCACCGCCGGCGTGACCCATCGGCAGTTGCCTCTGGCCCTGCGCTTTCCGCAAGGTGCACGCTTCGATCGCTACGCCGCCGACGGCAACGAGGCGGTGGTCTCGGCCTTGCGCACGTTCGCCGAGGCCCCTGCCGCACCCGGTGTGCTGCTGACCGGCGCCAGCGGTACCGGCAAGACGCACCTGGCGATGGCGGTCGCCGCTGCGGCGACGCGCGACTACGCGCTGCTGCCGCTGGCCGAACTCGGCGCACAGGCCGAAGCCGCGGTGGCGGCGACGGCGGCCTGCGCGCTGGTGGTCATCGACGACGTCGATGCCGTGGCCGGAAAGCGGGCTGCCGAAATCGCCCTGTTCGACCTGTTCAACCGCACCCGGAATGCCGGTGGCGCGTTGTTGATCACCGCACCCGCCGCGGTGCCGCGTCTCGGCATCGGTCTGCCCGATCTGGCCTCCCGACTCGCCAGCCTCGGGCTGCTGAGCCTGCAACCGCTCGACGACGTCGCGCGCCGTCGCGTCATCCACGCGCGCGGCGCGGCACGCGGCATGGACGTCGGCGACGACGTGCTCGACTTCCTGTTCCGCCGCTATCCGCGCGACCTCGGCGCCCTGCTCGATCTGCTCGACCGCCTCGACCGCGAAACCCTGGCGCGCAAGCGTCGCCTCACCGTGCAACTGGTGCGCGACATCATCCGCGACGAAGGCTGAGCCTCACCACGGCAACACGTCGCCGTTGGCGTGCCAGAAGGTGCCGCTGTTGTCGGCGTTCAGCGCGCCGATGCGGGCGATCAGCAGGCGCGCGGATTCGGATGCGTCGATCTGTCCCTGGCCGCCGGTCATGCGCGTGCGCACGTAACCGGGATGCAGCAGCGCGACGGCGACGCCGCGCGGGGCGAGATCGATGGCCAGCGACTTGGCACCGGCATTCAGCGCCGCCTTGCTCATGCGATAACCGTAATAGCCGCCCGAGCCGTTGTCGGCGACCGAGCCCATGCGGCTGGTGATGAAGGCCAGCTTGCACGGGTTCGCAAGCTGCGCCTGCAGGTCCTGGGTGAGCAGGATCGGTGCGAACGCATTCACCGCCATCTGCGCCTCCAGCGACTCGCCGCGGATCTGGCCGAGCGCATCGTTCGCGAGCACGCCGGCGTTGTGCACGACGACATCGAGCTTGCGCTGGCCGATCGCCTGGACGATGCGCTGGCGCCCGGCCGCGTCGCGCACATCGGCACCTTCGACGACCTCGAAGCGCTCGCGCGATTCGCCTTGCGGCCAATGGCGCGCCGCGGCGATCACCTGATCACCGCGCGCATCGAACTGCTTGACGAATTCGAGGCCGATGCCGCTCGAGGCACCAGTGACGAGAACCAAGGCCATGTCGCGCTCCTTCACGTGGGGAATGCCGGGCATTGTCGCGCGAACCGTTACACTGCGCGCCCCATGCGTGTGCTCGGCATCGAATCCTCCTGCGACGAAACCGGCGTGGCCGTCTACGACACGGCCGCGGGCCTGCTCGCGCACACCGTCTACAGCCAGATCGACCTGCACCAGGCCTACGGCGGCGTGGTCCCGGAGCTGGCCTCGCGCGACCATGTGCGCAAGCTGCTGCCGCTGCTGCGCGAGACGCTGGCTTCGGCGCAGCTGACCGTGCGCGATCTCGACGGCGTCGCCTACACGAGCGGCCCCGGGCTGGTCGGCGCCTTGCTGGTCGGCGCCGCGACTGCGCGCGCGCTGGCCTGGTCGCTGGATCTGCCGGCGATCGGCGTGCATCACATGGAAGGGCATCTGCTCGCGCCCCTGCTCGAGCCCGGTGCACCGCAGCCGCCCTTCGTCGCCTTGCTGGTTTCGGGCGGACACACCCAGCTGATCGCGGTGCGCGGGATCGGCGACTACAGGCTGATCGGCGACACCCTCGACGATGCCGTCGGCGAAGCCTTCGACAAGACCGCGAAGATGATGGGACTGCCCTATCCGGGTGGCCCGGAGCTGGCGGCGCTGGCGGGTTCGGGCGTGCCCGGTCGCTTCACCTTTTCGCGCCCGATGTGCGACCGCCCCGGCCTCGACTTCAGTTTCAGCGGACTCAAGACACAGGTGCTGCTGGCCTGGGAGAAATCCGATCACGGCGAACAGACGCGCGCCGACATCGCGCGCGGTTTCGAGGAAGCGGCGACCGACACGCTCGCGATCAAGTGCCGCCGAGCGCTGGCCGAGACCGGCCTGCGCTCGCTCGTCGTCGCCGGCGGCGTCGGCGCGAACCTGCGCTTGCGGGCGCTGCTCGCCGAGGCCGGCAGGAAGGAAGGCTTCACCGTGGCGTTTCCGCGTCACGCGTTCTGCACCGACAACGGCGCGATGATCGCCTTCGCCGGGGCGATGCGACTGGTCGCCGGGCAACATCAGGACGCCGCGATCGCGGTGCGACCGCGCTGGCCGCTGGAAGAACTTCTCAAGGTATGAACATGGACATCGTCTTCGTCGAAGCCCTCAAGATCGACACCCTGATCGGCATCTACGATTGGGAGCGCCGCGCCAAGCAGCCGGTCGTGCTCGATCTGGAAATGGCCTTCGACAACCGCATCCCCGCCGCGACCGATCGCATCGAGGACACGCTGGATTACAAGGCGGTGTCCAAGCGCCTGGTCGGTTTCGTCGGTGACGCGCAGTTCGGCCTCGT
This sequence comes from Patescibacteria group bacterium, assembly GCA_035562895.1. GTDB lineage: Bacteria > Pseudomonadota > Gammaproteobacteria > Xanthomonadales > Ahniellaceae > JADKHK01. The sequence continues at coordinate 24,185 of DATMVT010000097.1, forward strand.
CGAGACTCTGGCCGAGCGTTGCGCCGAGATCGTGCTGAACGAATTCAAGGTGTCGTGGCTGAAGTTGCGCATCCGCAAGCCCGGCGCGGTGCGTGGCGCGGCCGCAGTCGGCGTGCAGATCGAACGCGGGCGCCGAGCGGACTGATGGGCCGCGCCTATCTCTCGCTCGGCTCCAATATTGCGCCGGCGCAGCACTTGCGATCGGCCATCGCGGCCCTGCGCGACCGCTTCGGCGACGTGCGCGTGTCGCCGGTGTATCGCACGCCGGCGATCGGATTCGACGGCGACGATTTCCTGAATGCCGCCGCGGCCCTCGAATCCGATCTCGACCCGTTCGCGCTGAACGACTGGCTGCATGCGCTCGAGGACGCGCACGGCCGCGACCGCAGCGGGCCGCGCTTCGGTCCGCGCCCGCTCGACATCGACCTCGTGTTCTATGACGACCTGACGCTGGACGGCCCAGGCCACCTGCGGATCCCGCGCGACGAACTGAAGCACGCCTTCGTGCTCAAGCCGCTCGCCGACCTCGCGCCGGACTACGTGCATCCGCGCATCGGTCGCTCGTTGGCGACGATGTGGGCGGCGTCCGGCCTCGGCATCGGGCCAGTTGTCGATCTCGCATCGACAAGCGCCTGAGATTGCCCTAGCGTTCCGGCATCGCGCATCGGGCGCGCCGGAGCATCGTCATGTTCGCAAAGTTTTCGCGCAGCTGGTCTCTGGTCAAATCGAGCGCCAGCGTCCTGCGGCAGGACAAGGAACTGCTGGTCTTCCCGGTGATCTCGGTGATCGCCACCCTGCTGGTGATGGCGAGCTTCATCCTGCCGCTGTTCGGCCTGCTCGACTTCAAGGCCCTGGAACAGGGCGAGCGCGAGCCGGTGTGGCTGTACGCGTGGGTGTTCCTGTTCTATCTCGCGCAGTACTTCGTGATCTTCTACTTCAACACCGCCCTGGTCGGCGCAGCGATGATCCGCCTGCGTGGCGGAGACCCGACCGTGCGTGATGGCTTGAACATCGCCTGGTCGAAGGTCGGCACGATCTTCGGCTATGCGTTGATCGCCGCGACCGTGGGCATGATCCTGCGCGCCATCGAAGAACGCGCCGGCATGATCGGCAAGTGGGTCACGGGACTGCTCGGCGCCGCCTGGACCGTGGTCACCTTCATGACCGTGCCGATCCTCGTCAGCCGCGACATCGGCCCGGTCGACGCGGTCAAGGAAAGCGCGCTGCTGCTGAAGAAGACCTGGGGCGAGAACCTGATCGGCCAGGGTGGCGTCGGACTCGTCTTCGGCCTGCTGCAATTGGTCGTCATCGCCTTGACCGTGCTCGCCGTCATCCTCGTGGCGTCGACGAAGTCGATGCTCCTGATCGCCCTCGTGATTGCGACCGGCGTGCTGGCGATGCTGCTGCTGGCGCTGATCCAGTCGGCGCTGTCCGGGATCTATTCGGCGGCGCTGTACCGACACGCCATGGGCGAAGAGACGCTGGGCATGGACCGGGCGCTGCTGGATTCGGCGTTCGCGGTCAAACGCTGAGTTCACCCGCGCCGCATCTGCTCCGCGACCCAGGCATAGAGGCGATGCCAGGCGCTGCGGGCGCTGCCGGTGAAGGCCGGGCCATTCACTTCGGCGAGCGCGGCGATCAACGCCTCGCCGACTTCGACGTAGTGCGCGAACTTGACGCCATAGCCGCGATGGCGTGCGCCAAGTTCTTCCAGCGTGCCGATCAGCATTTCGGGTTGATCGAGCCCGGCGGCGACCACGCCGAGGGTCTGCACCAGTTTCATGCGCTGCAGATTCATGTCGCTCGGAAACAGGCTGCGCAGGGCCGGGGCACGCGCGAACAGATTCGCGTAGAAGTGCGTCGCGAACGCGTCCGGATCGGCCATGACCGGGGCCAGGGTGGCGCGCAACATCGCGTTGTCCGAGTGCGAATAGACATCGAACAGCAATTCCGCGTGATCGCTCATGGACACCATTTCCCGCTGAACGCCGGCAACCATCCGGCGAATTTCCCGAGGATACGGATTGTGCGCGAAAAACCGGACATCGGCAGCGCCCTTGCCGGAACTTCGCCGGATCGGGACACTGACGGTCTTCCCGGAGGACCGCGATGAGCGAACGCCCGCTAGTCACCAACCTGCTCGACGCCGTCGGCCGCGGCGAAGCGGCGGCGCAGCGCGAACTGTATGAACTCGCGTATCACGAACTGAAGCGCATCGCGCGTTCGACGCTGAAGAAGGCCGGCGGTGGCGTCACAATGAACCCGAGCACCCTGGTGCACGAGGCCTACATCAAGCTGTCCGGGGATCTCGGCCGCAAGTTCGAGGGCAGCCACCACTTTTACAGCCTGCTGGCGCGGGCCATGCGCCAGGTCATCATCGACTTCTCGCGCGAACAGATGGCGGTCAAGCGCGGCGTCGGCCTGGTCCGCACCCAGCTCACCGAAGGCTTCGTGCAGCAAGGCATGCCGCTCGAGGAACTGCTGTCGCTGGACGATGCCTTGCGCAAGCTCGAAGCGGTCGACCCGGAGCTCGCCGAACTGGTCGAATGGCATTTCTTCGCCGGACTCAGTTTCGTCGAGATCGCCGAAGTGCGTGGCGTCACCGAGCGCACCGTGCGTCGCCACTGGGACACCGCGCGCGCCTTCCTGCTGGACGCGCTGCCGCAGGCGGCGGGTGGCTGATCAGATCGACAAGGCGCGACCGCCGTCGACGCGGATGATCTCGCCGCTGATGTAGGGCGCGTCGCGCAACAGGAACAGCGCGGTGCGCGCGATGTCGGCGGGCTCGCCGGCACGCCCGAGCGGCGTGCGCGCGAGCAGGTCGCGGCGTTCGCTCTCGGCCTTGCCGGCTTCCGGCCACAGCACCGCACCGGGCGCGATGCCGTTGACGCGCACCTCGGGTCCGAGGTCCTTGGCCAGCGCCATCGTCATCATTCCGAGCGCGGCCTTGGCCATGCTGTAGATCGGGTGGTGCGCGAGCGGGCGTTCCCCGTAGATGTCGATCAGGTTGACGATGCAACCACGCGTCTTCGCGAGGTGCGGCGCGACGGCCTGGGACAGGAAGAACGGCGCCTTCGCGTTCGCCGCGAACAAGTCGTCCCACTGCGCTTCGCTGGCGCGTCCGACCGGCGTCGGGAAGAAGCTCGATGCATTGTTGATCAGCGCGTCGATGCGTCCGTAATGCGCGGCCACCTGCGCGATGAAGGACGGCAATGCGGCCAGGTCGGACAGATCGAGCGGCAGCACCAGGCACGACTGCGCGCGTTTCGCCTCGCAACGGGCCGCCAATGCCTCGGCTTCGGCCCGCGAATGCCGGTAACTGATCGCAAGGTCGTAGCCCGCATCGCACAGGGTGTCCGCCATGGCCGCACCGACCCGCTTCGCCGCGCCCGTGATGACCACGACCGGCCGGGATGAATCCTTCATCGGGTATGCTCCTCGCCCATTCGGACGTCGATTGTGCGTGATTCCCCGTGTCGTTGGCGTCATTCCGGAGATCCGCTTGCTGCCCCACCTCGATACCAGCCCCTTTCCCCAGCCCAGCGCTGACGAACTGGCGCACAGCGCGGCGCTTTGCGACCTGATCCGCAGCGAGATCCGCAGCCACGGCTCGATTCCGTTCTGGCGCTTCATGGAGCTGGCGCTGTACGCCCCCGGCTTCGGCTACTACAGCGCCGGCAAGACCAAGTTCGGTGCGTCCGGCGATTTCATCACCGCGCCCGAGCTCGGCCACCTGTTCGCTCGTTGCGTCGCGCGTGCCACGGCGTCGATCCTGCGTGCGGGCGAGGAGACCGAGTTCATCGAAGTGGGCGGAGGCAGCGGGACTTTCGCCGTGGCGGCGCTGGCGGAGTGGGAGCGCCTCGGATGCCTGCCGAGGCGCTACCGCATCCTCGATCGCAGCGCCGAACTGCGCGCGCGCCAGCACGCGCTGCTGGAGGCGAAACTGCCGCACCTGCTCGATCGCGTCGACTGGCCGGACACGCCGCCCGAGCAGCCTTGGCGCGGCGTGCTGTTCGCGAACGAGGTGATCGATGCGCTGCCGGTGCATCGCTTCGTCATGCGCGACGGCGAGCCGCGCGAATTGCATGTCGGCCTCGATGCCGAGGCCCGCTTCATCGAGCGCGAGCGCGAGGCCGACACCATGCTGATCGGCGCCATCGCCGCCCTGCAGCAGGACTTGCTGGCGCCGTTGCCCGAGGGCTATCGCTCGGAAGTGCTGCCGCAGCTGCCGTGGTGGATCGATGCCATTTGCGGCCAACTCGACGCGGGCCTGGCGGTATTCGTCGATTACGGCTACCCGCGCCGCGAGTATTACCTGCCGGAACGCGACGACGGCACTCTGATCTGTCATTACCACCATCGCGCGCACGGCGACGCGCTGCGCTGGCCGGGCCTGCAGGACATCACCAGCTTCGTCGACTTCACCGCGCTCGCGCTCGCCGGCACGCACGCGCGGCTGCCGCTGGCCGGCTTCAACGCCCAGGCCTCGTTCCTGATCGCGGCCGGCATCCTCGACATGGTCGAAGAAGCGACGCACTTGAGCGAAATCGAACGCTACCGCCTGGCGCAGGAAGTGAAGCGCTTGACCTTGCCCGGCGAAATGGGCGAGCGCTTCAAGGTCATGAGTTTCGCGCGCGGCATCGATCAGGTGCCGGAACCGTTCACCCGCTACGACCAGAGTCGCCGACTGTGAGCCTGCGACCGTTTCCGCATCCGTGGCTGTGGCGCGGCTTGTTCGCGCTGGCCATCACCGTCGTGATCGTGCTGTCTCTGGTCTCGAACGATTCGCTGCGCCAAGTCGACTTCATCGGCAACGACAAGGTCGGCCATCTGCTCGCGTACTTCGTGCTGATGGCGTTCGCGGTGCAATTGCGCGATGCCGGGAGCGACTGGTCGCGCGCCGCATTCGGCCTGCTGCTGATGAGCATCGCGCTCGAGTTCCTGCAACAGGCTTCCGGCCTGCGTCGCGGCGACATCCGCGATGTCTATGCGAATGCGACCGGCATCGTGCTCGGGGCACTGACCGCCCTGACCCCGGCGCGCGCCTGGCTGCTGGCGCTGGACCGGCGATTCACGCCACGCCGGTCGTCGTAGCGGCCAGCAGTCGACAGCGCTCTTCGCGCACGGCCTTGCCGACCTCGGGACCGCGCAGACCGAGCGCGACGAAAGGGCGCGCATCGACGCGCAGGGTCGCGTCCAGCGC
>DATMVT010000098.1:0-36510 GCA_035562895.1 Patescibacteria group bacterium
CGCCACCGGACGATCCAGCGACAACTGCGTAGCCAGATAGACGGCCGCCATGCCGCCTTCGCCAAGTCGACGCTCGATGCGATAGCCGGGGATTTCCGGAAATGCGCTCATGGACACCTGTGTTCTGGCCTGCCTTTATAACCCAGCGGGCATGCATCCCAGGCAAACGGATCGTTGCAGATTGCCGCAGCACGATGACGCTGCAAGCCCGGCGCCGCATAATCGGACGAGCCCCTTGGAGCCCGACTCGATGGACAACGCCGACATCATCCGCGCCTATTACGCCGCCTTCAACCGTGCCGATCACGAGGCCATGATCGCCCTGCTCGGCGACGATGTCGTGCACGATGCCAATCAGGGTTCACGCCACGCCGGCAAGGCCTGGTTCCGCAGTTTCCTGTCGCACATGGACCGCTGCTACCGCGAACAGGTGGTCGATCTGGTCGTGCTGACCGAACCCTCGGATCAACGTGCCGCCGCCGAGTTCGTCATCGAGGGCGAATACAAGGTCACGGACGCGGGCTTGCCGCCGGCGCGCGGGCAGCGCTATCGGCTGCCGGTCGGGGCCTTCTTCGACGTGCGTGATGGCCTGATCCGGCGCGTGACCAACTACTACAACCTGCAGGACTGGATCGCGCAGGTCTCGGCATGAGCGAATTGCGCGTCGTCACGCAGACCGGCGACGCCTTGCGTCGCCATCTCGACGACATCGCGCGCCTGCGCATCCAGGTGTTCCGCGCCTGGCCGTATCTGTACGAGGGCGACGCCGACTACGAACGCCGCTACCTGAGAACCTACATCGACGCGCCGGACGCGATGGTCGCGCTCTGCTTCGACGGCGAACGTGTCGTCGGCGCGTCCACCGCGTTGCCGCTCGCACACGAGACCGAGGACATCCGGCGACCGTTCGATCGTACCGAAGACACGCTCTACCTCGGCGAGTCGGTGCTCGACCCGGCCTATCGCGGACGCGGCATCGGCGTCGCCTTCTTCGAGCATCGCGAAGCGCATGCCGCGCGTCTCGGCTTGATGCGCTGTGTGTTCTGCGCGGTGCAGCGCGACAAGGCCGACCCGCGACGACCGACCGGGTTCGTGCCGCTCGACGCCTTCTGGCGCAAGCGCGGCTATGCACCAATCGACGGCTGCACGACCACGCTCAACTGGCAGGACATCGGCGAGACCTCGGAGTCACCGAAAGCGATGCAGTTCTGGCGCAAGCACCTGGGAGCCTGACATGAGCCGCACGCTGCGCATCGGCGCTTGCCAATACCAGGTCGGAACAATCGCCTCCTGGGACGCCTTCGCGCAGAAGCTCGATCTCGTACTTGGCGAAGCCAAGCGTGACGGCGCCGACCTCGCCCTGCTGCCCGAGTATTTCACGATGGAACTGGCGACGATGTTCGCACCGGCCGTGCGCGAGTCGCTGCCGAAACAACTCGAGGCGCTCCAGCCCTGGATCCGCAAGTACCGGCTGTACGTCGGCGACCGCGCCAAGCGCTTCCGCATGGCCATCGTCGGCGGATCGATCCCGGTACGCGACGAAGACGGCCGCTATCGCAATCGCTGCTTCATCGCGACTGCGGACGGCCGCGAACACGTGCAGGACAAGCGGCGGATGACCCGCTTCGAGCACGAGCAATGGGGCATCAGCGGCGGCGAAGGCCATGCGCTGTTCGAGGTCAAGGGCGTGAAGTGCGCGGTCGCGATCTGCTACGACAGCGAGTTCCCGAACCACGTGCGCGAGAAGGTCGATCTCGGCGCCGAACTGATCCTGGTGCCGAGTTGCACGGACTCGCTCGCCGGTTATCACCGCGTGCGAGTCGGGTCGCAGGCGCGCGCGCTGGAAAACCAGTGCTACGTCGCGGTGTCGCATACCGTCGGTGCGTTGCCGCAATCGCCGGCCATCGACGAAAACCATGGTGCCGCCGCGGTTTTCGCCCCACCCGACCACGGCTTCCCGGCCAACGGCATCGTCGCCGAGGGCCAACTCGATGCAACGCAGTGGATCTTCGCCGATCTCGATTTCGATCGGGTCGAAGCGGTCCGTCGCGATGGCCAGGTGCTGAACCATCGGGATTGGTGATTCGGCGCGCATCGAACCGTCGGTCGCGAGCCGGGGCTCGCTCCTACAATTCGGCACGATTTCGGGGCTACACTCCGGGCGCGTACCGATCTTGGGGAGAAGGCGGATGCAAGGACTTCATCGCCTGTGGGGATTGGCGGTCGTCGCTGCCCTCGTTTCAGGCTGCAGCGGCAGCGGCAATTCCGGCGATCCGGTCGGCACTGCGCCGCCACCGTCGACCGGATCGACCGATTCCGGTTGTACCGGGTCCTGCGCGACGGCCGCAAGCTTGTTGAGCGTCGCCGACGTGCAGAAGGTGATCGCGCAGGCAGTGAACGAGGCGCAAGCGCAGAACCAGCCCGCGACCATTGCCGTGGTCGACCGCGTCGGCAACGTGCTCGGTGTCTATCGCATGGCCGGTGCGCGCACGACGGTGACGATCGACTCCGGTCGCGGCGTCGTCGGCGGCCTCGAAGGCGTCGCCATCATCCCGAGCGAACTCGCGGCCATCAGCAAAGCCGTGACCGGCGCCTACCTGTCGTCCGAGGGCAACGCGTTCTCGACGCGCACCGCCAGCCAGATCGTGCAGGAGCATTTCAATCCGGGCGAATTCGGCGGCCCTTCCGGGCCTCTGTTCGGCGTGCAGTTTTCGCAATTGCTGTGCTCGGACGTGATCAATCTTCCGGCACCGGTACTCGCGGGGCTGTTCGCGCCGGGTGCGAATGTCGGCGTCGGACCGAAGGCATCGCCGCTCGGACTGAGCGCCGACCCCGGCGGCTTTCCGTTGTACAAGTCCGGGACGCCCGTCGGCGGCGTCGGTGTCGTGGCCGACGGCACGTATGGCCTCGACCTGAATGCCATTGACCGTGACCGCGATGTCGACGAACTCGTCGCCACCGCCGCGACCTTCGGTTTCGGCGCCCCGCTCGATCGTCGCGGCGACCGCATCACCGCCGACGGCAAGACCTTCCGCTACAGCGATGTCGAATTCGCCGATCTCGGCCGCGATCCGTCTCAGGCACCGGCCTTCGCATCGCTGGCGGCTGCGACCGGCGCGCTGCTTGAGCTGTTCGCGTTTTCGGACGGCACGATCCAGCCCGGCGTCGCCTTCGGCACGGCGGCGTCCGGCATCCGTCCCGACCAGGGCGATTACGCCGGACTCGATGCCTTCGTGCTCGTCGACCGCGCGGATGCGCCTCGATATGCACCGCGCGATGGTCAGGGCTCGCCCGGTTTCATGACGGCGGCGGTTGCACGAACGATCGTCGCGGAAGGCCTGCGCGTCGCCAACCGCAGTCGCGCGCAAATCCGCAGGCCGACGAGTACGCCGGCACGCGTGACGATTTCGGTGGTCGACGCGCAAGGCAACATCCAGGCGCTGGCACGCACCCGCGATGCGCCCGTCTTCGGCATCGATGTCGCGGTCCAGAAGGCGCGCTCGGCCCTGTTCTTCAGTCATGCCGGTGCCGGTGATGCCCTCGCCGCCCTGCCCGATGCGCGTTACCTGAATGCGGATGGTTCACCCACCGCGACGGTCGTCGATTTCGGCAACGTGGTCACCGACGCACGCCGTTTTTTCGCGATACCGAACTTGCTCGCGCAAGGCGGCGGGCTCAATGCCGGCCCCGTCGCGTTGACGCCTCGCGCCATTGGAAATCTCGCGCGGCCCTACTTTCCCGATGGTCTGGTCGGCACCCAACACGGGCCGTTCTCGAAGCCGTTTCCTCAGTGGAGCCCGTTCAGTACCGGCCTGCAGTACGACCTGCTGAACAACCAGATCGGACAGATCCTGACGGCTTACCTGACCGAGGACAGCCTGCCGATCCTGGAACTGCGCCCTGAACTCGGCAACGTTGGCTGCACCCGCCTGCCGCAGCTGCGCAACGGCCTGCAGATCTTTCCCGGCGGTGTGCCGATCTATGCCGGCACGATGCTGGTCGGCGCGATCGGCGCTTCCGGTGACGGTGTCGATCAGGACGACATGATCGCGGCGCTCGCATTGAAGAATGCCGGCGGCAGTTACAGCCATGCACCCGCCGCGATCCGCAGCGACCGCTTCGCCCCGCAAGGCGTGCGTCTGCGCTACGTGCAATGCCCGCAGTCGCCCTTCATCGACTCCAACGAACAGAATGTCTGCGAGGGCCTTTGAGATGCGCCGCCATGCCCTTGCCGTCTTGATCGCCTCGTTGTGTGGATCGCAGGCAAACGCCAAGTTGATCGAGGTTCCGAATGGCGATGCCACGCTCGATCTGGCCACGCTGTACGCGGTGAATTACGACCCCTACGACTCGGCCATCCCGCGTCGTCGTCCCGGCCATCCCGTGCCCGAACGACCCGAATGGCCGGACCGCAATGACGGTGCCGTGCAACCCGCGCCGCCCGACGCCGTCGGCGAATTCGTGCCGCTGCCGGACCGCTGGCGCATCATGGAAGCGCTCGGCCAGAAGTACCCGTGGTACGACCCGTACAACAACAATGTCTGGAAAGGCGACAAACCGATCCATGGTGATGACTGGTTCCTGAGCCTGCTCGGCGTGTCCGACACCGTGCTGGAGCCCCGCACGATTCCAACGCCGGTCGGCGCGCAGTCCACCGAAGACCCGGACAGCAACGACGTGTTCGGCGACATCGAACAGACCATTCTGGCGCAGACCTTTCTCGCCGGCCTCGTCTATTACAAGGGCAACACCACGTTCAAGCCTCCGGAGTGGGAATACCGGTTGACGCTGGCTTTCAATTACAACCGTGTCGATGTCGACGATCGCCGCGTGCTGCAGATCGACCCGCGCCTTGGCGACACGCGCGATGACGGCTTCGTCGCGGTGCAGGAACTGTTCGTCGACAAGCACCTGCGCGACGTCTCCGCGCGCTACGACTTCGACGCCGTGCGATTCGGCATCCAGCCGTTCTCGAGCGACTTCCGCGGCTTTCTGTTCCAGGACCTGCAGTTCGGCGCGCGCCTGTTCGGCAACCGCGACAACAATCGCTGGCAGTACAACCTGGCCTGGTTCCGGCGCATCGAGAAGGACACCAACTCCGGCTTGAACGACGTCGGTGCCGGACTGCGCGACGACGACATCTTCATCGCCAATCTTTATCGCCAGGACTGGCCGCGCGTCGGTTTCACCTCGCAGGCGACGATCGTGCACAACCGCAATCGAGAGGATGAATTCTTTTTCGACGACAACGGCTTCCTCGCGCGCCCATCCTCACTCGGCACCGAGACCCTGCGCGAATACGACGCCACCTATGTCGGCTACAACGGCGACGGCCACTTCGGTCGCCTCAACCTGACGGCCAGCGCCTATTACCTGTTCGGCGACAACATCGGCACCTTCACCGGACGCGACAGCGACCTTGAAGCCGGTTTCGTGGCCGCCGAAGCCTCAATGGACTTCGACTGGATCCGCGTGCGCGGCTCACTCGCCTACGCGAGCGGCGACAGCGACCCGTTCGACGACAAGTCGCAAGGTTACGATGCGATCTTCGAGAACCCGATCTTCGCCGGCGCCGACACCAGCTACTGGGTACGCCAGAACCTGCCCTTGATCGGTGGTGGCGGCGTCGCACTGGCCGGGCGCAACTCGCTGCTGCCGTCGCTGCGTTCGTCGCGTGAACTGGGCCAATCGAACTTCGAGAACCCCGGCCTGCACTTGGTCGGCCTCGGTGCCGACTTCGACCTGACGCCGCAGTCACGCGTGTCCGCGAACCTCAATCAGCTCTGGTTCGACGACACGGCGACACTTGAAGTCGCGCGCAACCAGGGACCGATCGACCGCAGCATCGGCACCGATGTCTCCGTGGCCTGGATCTGGCGACCCTTCGCCAGCCAGAACGCGATCCTGAGGCTGTCTGCCGCCGCGCTGTTCCCGGCCAGCGGCCTCGAAGACCTGTACGGCAGCGATGACACCTACACCACGGTGCTCGCCAACATCGTGTTGAACTACTGAGGTGACGACCATGATCCAACGCCACTTCACGCCGATATTGCTGGGCCTGCTGTGCAGCATCGGCGCGCAGGCTTCCGAAGAGAAGCCGGTCGAGCGCAACTACACCACGGCGCCCTCCGCACCGAAGACCCAGCGTTGGGACCAGGCGAATTCAAAGTCGGCAGGCTGCATCAGCTGCCATTCCGCGACCGATCGCCACACCATGCATGCCTCGCCCGCCGTCGTCCTCGGCTGCACCGATTGCCATGGCGGCGATGCCTCGATCAAGGCGCCCGCCAACGTCGATTTCCGGGCGCGCAGTGCTCGCCACTATGGCGACAAGACGCATGAGGATCACGGCGACGATCACGGCTTCGGCGCGCACAGTCCGTTCGATCCGCTGTACCAGTCGGCCATGGATGACGCGCACGTCTTGCCGCGCTATCCGTCGAAGTGGAGAGACAGCGCCAATCCGGCGCACACCTACGCCGCACTGAACAAGGAAGCGCCGGAATTCGTGCGCTTCGTCAATCCCGGCGATCTGCGCATCGCGCGCGAAGCCTGCGGCGCCTGCCATCTGCCGATCATCCAGGCCAGCGAACGCAGCATCATGGCCACCAGCGCGATGCTCTGGGGCGGCGCGAGTTACAACAACGGCATCCTGCCCTACAAGCGCTACATGCTCGGCGAAAGTTACACGCGCGATTCGCAGCCGAACGTGGTCAAGGCCCTGATCGCGATCACGCCGGAGATGGAAAGTCGCGGCATCTTGCCGCAGCTGTTCCCGCTGCCGGCCTGGGAAGTGATCCCGCCCGCCGATGTGTTCCGCGTCTTCGAACGCGGTGGCCGCAACATCAACACCACTTTTGCCGAGACCGGACTGCCGAATTCGCTCGGCCAGATCCAGCGCCTCGAAGAACCTGGTCGCCCGGACCTGAAGCAGAGCAATCGCGGCCCGGCCACCGGACAACGCGTCGCGATTCCGGCGCTGAACATCCACAAATCGCGCTTGAACGATCCGCATCTGTGGTTCCTCGGCACCAACGACAACCCGGGCGACTTCCGCAGCTCCGGCTGTTCGTCCTGCCATGTCGTCTATGCCAACGATCGCGATCCGCGCCATTCGGCCGGCTACGCGCAATACGGCAGCACCGGCACGTCGCAGCAGAAGGATCCGACCATTCCGCGCGATGAACCCGGGCATCCGCTCAAGCACGAATTCACGCGCGCGATCCCGACCAGCCAGTGCATGATTTGCCACATGCATCAACCGAACATGTTCATCAACACGATGCTCGGCTACATCATGTGGGATTACGAGTCGGATGCGGCCGCGATGTGGCCGAAGGAAGAACGCAAGCCGACCGATTCGGAGATCCGCGAGATCAACCAGCGCAATCCCGAAGAAGCGGCGATCCGCGGCCTCTGGTCCGATCCGAAATTCCTGCAGCAGGTGTCGCAGAACAACCCGAACCTCAAGGACACGCAGTTCGCCGACTACCACGGCCACGGCTGGAATTTCCGCGCCGTGTTCAAGCGCGACCGCGAGGGCACGATGCTGACCGCCGACAACCAGCCGATCGACGACAACGATCCGAAAAAGTTCGAGAAGGCGGTGCACCTGTCCTCGATCCACGTCGATCTCGGCATGCAGTGCGTCGATTGCCATTTCGCGCAGGACGCGCATGGCAACGGCCACATCGTCGGCGAGGTGATGGCCGGCGTCGAGATCCAGTGCCAGGACTGCCACGGCACGGTCGATGACTACCCGTCGCTCAGCACGTCGGGTCCGATGGCCAGCCCGAAGGGCAAGCAACTCGCATTGATCCGCAATCCGGACGGCAAGAAGCGCTTCGAATGGATGGACGGGAAGCTGATCCAGCGCTCGGCGGTCACGCCCGGACTGGCGTGGTCGATGTCATTGCTCAAGGACGTCGCGAATCAGGGGTCCTCGGCGTACAACGCCAAGGCCACGCGCGCGCACACGGTGTCGAACGACACCGTGCAGCAGAACTGGGGCGCCGAGGTGCCGAAGGAAGAACGCGCGCACAACGAGGACAAGATGCTGTGTTACAGCTGCCACACCTCTTGGACGACGAGCTGCGGCGGCTGCCATCTGCCGATCCAGGCGAACTGGAAGACCGAGCGCCAGCATTACGAGGGCGGCGAAACGCGCAACTACGCGACTTACAATCCGCAGGTGGCGCGCGACGACATGTTCCAGCTCGGCCGCCACGGCGAGATCAAGGGCGGCAAGATCGCGCCGGTGCGATCGAGTTCGGCACTGGTGCTGTCGTCGACGAACAGCAACCGCGAACGCATCTATATCCAGCAGCCGCCGATCGCGGCCTCGGGATTCTCGTCGCAGGCCTTCGCGCCGCACTACCCGCACACTGAACGCCGCGGCGAAACCAAGACCTGCACCGACTGCCATCTGAGCCAGCAGAACGACAACAACGCGATCATGGCCCAACTCATGTTGCAAGGAACCGACTTCGTCGACTTCCTCGGCTACAACGCCTACGTCGGCGGCGAGAAGGGACTGAGCGCGGTGCCCGTCACGGAATGGGACGAGCCGCAATCGGTGATCGGCTCCTACCTGCACCGATACGCTTATCCGGAGCGTTACGCCAAACACGAGGCGCGTTCTCGCGTATTGCCGGAAGGGTTCACGCACGACAGCGACGGCACCGTCGGCTGCCTGCAGCATCGCGGCGAATACCTCTACGTCGCCGAACGCGACAAGGGCCTGGTCGTCTACGACATCGCCAGCGTCGCCAACAAGGGCTTCAGCCAGCGCATCATCAGCGCACCGAGTTCGCCGCTCGGCCACGACACCGTCGTCGCCTCGAAGGCCGCGACCTGCGTCGTGCTGCCGACCACGCAGCCGATCCATCCAGATCGCAACCAGGGCGACCTGATGCGCGTGACCAATCAGGAACAACCGTTCTTCGCGATCTACAACTTCGCGTTCCTGACCGATGCCGAGGAAGGCCTGATCCTGGTCGACATCAACACGCTGGCCGACGGCGAACTGCGCAACAACCAGCTGAAGCGTGCACTCACCTGGAACGCGGATGGCGTGCTCGATGGCGTGCGCCACCTGGCCATCGCCGGCACCTGGTTCTATGCCAGCACGCCGCGCGGCATCGTCGTGCTCGACATGACCGATCCGATGCAACCGCGCGCGGTCACGACCATTCCGCTGGCCGATGCGCGCGCGACGCAAGTGCAGTTCCGCTACCTGTTCGCGACGACGGCGAAGGGACTGGAAGTCGTCGACGTGACGAACCCGGCGCAACCGCGTGTCGTGCCGAACGCGCGGGTGCCGCTGGCCCATGCGGCCAAGCTGCATGTCGCGCGCACCTATGCCTATGTCGCGAACGGCGCCGATGGCATCGCCATCGTCAACGTGACGAAACCCGAAGCACCGACGCTGTACCAGAGGTTCGACGCCGACGGCGCGATCAAGGACGCTCGCGACATCGTCGTTGCCGCGACCAATGCCTCGCTGTTCGGCTACGTCGCCGACGGCGTGAACGGCCTCAAGGTCATCCAGCTGTTCTCGCCGGAAACGCAGCCGAAGTTCTACGGCTTCAGCCCGCAGCCCAAGCCGCACCTGATCGCGACCTGGCCCACGCCCTCGCCCGCCACATCACTCTCACGCGGCCTCGAACGCGACCGCGCCGTCGACGAAACCGGCGGCCAGATCGCCGTGCTCGGCCGCATCGGCTCGCGCCCATTCACCCACCCCGAAATGTCGAATCTCTACCTCGACGCCGAAGGCAAACCGTGGTGGGTGAACGACCATGTCGACGGCCCCAACGGCATCACCTCGAAGCCGCTCGATTGGATGCCGAATCGGACGGTGGACATGCAGCAGGGCAAAATTGCGAGTCCGCGCTGATTCCACTCGCGCCGGCGCGCAACAGTGGCACGTCGTGCTGGCGCTGTCGTGATCGCTGCCATCCACGCGCGTATGCGATGGATGCTGGCCATCGTCGCGAGCCTGCTCGTCGCGTGGCTGCTGCTCGTGCTGCTGGTCCAACCGTCCAACGAGCGTGACTGGAATCTGGATCAGGCGCGGTTGGCGACGGCCGTGGTCGTCGAGGATGAAGTGACGATCCGCAACGTCCGCAACGCCGTCTACCGCTCGACCCGCGACTTCGACGTGCACTGGGAAACACGCCGCTTCGACCTGTCACGCCTGGATTCGGTGTGGTTCATCGTCGAACCTTTCGCCGACTGGCGCGGCCCGGCGCATACGTTCCTGAGCTTCGGTTTCGACGATGGCGAGTACATCGCGATCTCGGTCGAGATCCGCAAGGAGCGCGGCGAGGCGTTTTCTCCCGTGCTCGGCTTGCTGCGCCAGTACGAGATCGCCTACGTGATCGGCGACGAACGCGACCTGATCGGCCTGCGCGCCAACCATCGCCGCGACGACGTGTTCCTGTATCCGGTCCGCGCCACGCATCGGCAAGCGCGCGCCCTGTTCGTGTCGATGCTGGAACGCGCGAACCGCGTCGCGACGACACCCGAGTTCTACAACACCCTGACCAATTCCTGCACCAGCAACATCGTCGACCACATCGAATCGATCGCGCCGGGACGCGTGCCGTGGAGCTACAAGACCCTGCTGCCCGCGTATTCCGATGACCTCGCCTACGACCTCGACCTGATCGACACCGCGCTGCCGCGCGAGACCTATCGCGCCGCGCATCAAATCAACGCGCGCGCCGCCGTCGCGGACCGATCCGACTTTTCCGCGGCACTCCGCCGCGACTGAGCCGGGGCCGCTTCAGGTCGCGGGTGCCCTTGCGCCCCGGTCCATGTCAGGATCGCCTCATCCGTCGATCCGTTCCAGGGCCGCCATGTCCGACCACACTGCCTTTGAAGCCGCCGCCTTTCGCCGCCTCGTCGCGCACCTGCGTGAACGCAGCGACGTGCAGAACATCGATCTGATGAATCTCGCGGGATTCTGCCGCAACTGCCTGGCCGACTGGTATCGCGAGGCGGCGGAAGCCACCGGAGAATCACTCGACAAGGACGCCGCGCGCGAGCGCATCTACGGCATGCCCTACGCCGCGTGGAAGTCCAAGTTCCAGAAGTGATCAGCCCGTCGCGCAATACGCGGCGCGCGTGTCCGGCAGCGCCTCCGGCGACGCCTCGGGACCACAGCCCGGACAGCGTGGATCGACGCCGTAGCGCAGCTCGCGAAAGCGCATCGGCAGCGCATCGAACAACAGCAAGCGTCCGACCAGCACCTCTCCGATGCCGAGCAGAAGCTTGAGTGCCTCGGCAGCCTGCAGCGTGCCGATGATGCCCGGCAACACCCCGAGCACGCCGGCTTCGGCGCAATTCGGTGCGTCCTCGGGTCGTGGCGACTCCGGGAACAGGCAGCGATAGCACGGCACGACACCGCGGCCGGCACGCGCATCGAACACGCTCACCTGGCCCTCGAACCGGTGCACGGCGCCATACACCCACGGCACGCCGTGGCGCATGCAGACGGCATTGACGAGTTGGCGCGTCGGGAAGTTGTCGGCACCGTCGATCACCACATCGCAATCTTCGAACAGGGCGACGGCATTGTCGGCCGACAGGCGTTGCGCGATCGGCTCGATGCGCACCGACGGGTTCAGCGCAGCCAAGGTCGCGGCTGCGGAATCGACCTTGCGCGCACCGATGCGATCGTCCCGATGCAGGATCTGGCGCTGCAGGTTGCTGCGTTCCACGACGTCGTCGTCGATCAGGCGGATGCTGCCGACGCCGGCGGCAGCCAGATAGAACGCGGCCGGCGAACCGAGACCGCCGGCACCGACCAGGGCGACACGCGACTGCTGCAGACGCCGCTGTCCTTCGGCACCGACTTCCGGCAGCAGCAAATGACGCAAATAGCGATCATCGGCGGTCGATGGCGTCGGGCGCGGCTCGAACGCACCGCCCTGCTGCCGCCATTGCTGCATGCCGCCACGAACCGATGTCGCCGCAATGCCGGCGTCGCGCAGCACCTGTGCCACTCGCAACGAGCGTGCGCCACCGGCACACAGGACGTGCACGGTCCCGGCCCGTGCACGGGCCCAATCGACGATCGGATCAAGACCCGAGGACAACGCGATGCAGACCGCGTCCGGACACACGCCTTGCGCCCGTTCCGCGTCTTCGCGGACATCGAGGAACAACTCGCCACGCGCATGCGCGTCACGCGCGTCGGCACATTCGATTTCCAGCGGCGGAAATGCAGCGGTCATGCCGGAAACGGTAACACTTGCACGATCTGGCCAGCGCCCAGACCGCGCGTATCGGCGTCGATGCGGAACAGCGCATTCGATTCCGCCACACTGCGCAACATGCCCGAGCCTTGCGCCGCATGCGGGGCGATCACGCGCCGGCCGTCGGGCCGACTGTCGATCACGCCGCGCCGCCATTCAAGCCGGGCATGCGGCTTGCGGACCGCCTCGGCCAAGCACGCGTACTGCGGCGTGCTCGGCGCCCTGCCCTGCATCGCGTGCAACGCCGGAAACACCAAGGTGAGCATGCTCGCGAACACCGATACCGGATTGCCCGGCAAGCCATAGACGCTGCAGTCGCCGATGCGGCCGTACAGGAACGGCATGCCCGGGCGCGTCGCGACCTTCCACAGGCGGATCTCGCCGAGTTCACGCACGAGACCGGGGATGAAATCGGCACGACCGGCGGATGCGCCACCGGCCGTCACCAGCACGTCGTGGACACGCGCGGCCTCACGCATCACCGAGGCGAGCGATTCGCGCTCGTCCCGGACCGGGCCGATCATCGTCAACGATTCGGCTTGCGCGCGCAGCAAGGCGCGCAAGGTCGTCGAATTGCTGTCGTGGATCTGGCCTCGTGCCAGCGTCGCGCCCGCAGGTTGCAATTCGGAACCGGTGACGATCACCGCGACGCTTGGACGACGTCGCACGACGACGTCGCCGAGTCCGAGTCCGGCCAACACGCCGAGCGCCCCGGCATCGAGCACACGACCTCGATGCAATGCGCGCTGGCCACGGGCGTAGTCGTCTTCCGCGCCGCGCAGGTTCGCCGCGACAGCGATGTCCGACCGCAGTTGCACGATGTCGCCCGCGCGTGTCGTCGATTCATACGGCACCACGCAATCGGCGCCGGCCGGCAGGGCGGCGCCGGTCGCGATCTCGACGCACGTGGCGGCATCGTCGATGCGTTGCGTTGCTGCACCCGCCAGCGCCAGATCGATGACGCGGAAACACGCGCCGGCGCTCGCACCGCGCGCATCGGTCCGCAAGGCATAGCCGTCCATCGCGGCATTCGCGAACCCCGGCACACTGATGGGTGCGATCACGTCTTCGGCAAGGACACGCCCGCGGGCCTGAGCCAGCGTGATCCGCTCGGGCGGCAGCAAGCGCGCCGCGGCCTCGTCGCGCAGGAATTGCACGGCTTGATCGAACGGTGTCGGTGCCATCGTGCGATCAGAGGTCGGCGCGCGAATTCAGGTTCGCGAATGCATCGCCGCCGGGCACCGCGGCCTCGGCAAGGTTCAGATTCTCGTGCCAGCGCCAGACCGCGCGCTCGCCGGCAGCCAGTGCCGCGGCAGCGGAATCGGCCAGGCCGCGCTTGTACAACGCGAACAGGAACTGGCGCTGTTCGCCGTCGTGCGCGACCACGGCATCGGCACCGGTCTCGGTTTGCCGTGCGAGCAGACGCGCGACCAGATCTTCGGGGAAGTCGGGGGTATCGCAGGGCGTAGTCACCAGAAAATCGGTCTCGACTTCGCGCAGCAGGCGCGCGATCCCCGCGAGGGGACCCAGGAATCCTTCGTCATCATCGGTCAGGACCGGAAAACCGAACGTCGAATAGCGATCGACATTGCGGTTGGCGCTGATCATGAGGCCACCGACCTGCGGCTCGAGACGCTCGATCATGTGCGCGACCAGCGCACGCCCCTCGTGCAGCACGAGGCCCTTGTCGACGCCGCCCATGCGCAGGCCGCGTCCACCCGCAAGAATTCCGCCCGTCACCCGATTTCGTTCCGACATCGATCCACCCTCGTCCGCCTGCGCAGTATGCCGCAAGCGCTGCGCGCACTCGATCGGGTGTATGCAGTGGGCGCCGATCAGCGTCCCTTGACGTGGCGCATCAAGCGCCGGCGGCGCTGCACCTGCTTGTCGGTGAGCACGTTCTTCTTGCCGGCAAACGGATTCGCGCCGGCACGCGTTTCGATCACCACCGGTGTGCCGACCAGCTTGTAGCGACGCCGCATGAAGTTTTCCAGATAACGGACATAACTGGCCGGCAACGAGTCGAGGCGCGATCCATGCAGCACGATCCGCGGCGGATTGCGCCCGCCCATGTGCGCGTAGCGAATCTTCGCGACCTTGCCCGACACCATCGGCGGCTGGAAACTCTCGACCGCGATTTCGACGGCCTTGGTCACTTCGCTCGCCCCCAGATCGACGATCGACGAGGCATAGGCGCGGTCGACCGCCGCCATCAATTCGCGCAGGCCCGAACCATGCTTGGCCGAGATCGTCATGCGTTCGGCCCAGGGCACGAAATCGAGACGGCGTTGCAGTTCGCTTTCGCAGCGATCGCGCTGATATTCGCCGAGGCCGTCCCACTTGTTGACGGCAACGACGAGCGCACGGCCGGCGTCGAGCGCATACCCGAGCACCGAGGCGTCCTGATCGGTGACGCCTTCGGCGGCATCGATCATCAGGACCGCGACATGCGCGCGTTCCAGCGCCTGCAGCGTCTTGATCACGCTGAACTTCTCGATCGCTTCTTCGACCCGGCCCTTGCGGCGCACGCCGGCGGTGTCGATCAGGACGTAGTCGCGGCCGTCGCGAACCAGCGGCACTTCGATCGCGTCGCGCGTCGTGCCGGGCACTTCACTGGCGATCACGCGCTCCTCGCCGAGCAAGCGGTTCACCAGCGTCGACTTGCCGACGTTCGGGCGCCCGATGATGGCAACCCTGACGCCGGCCTCGTCGGGCAATTCCTCGGCGTCGACTTCCTCGGGCAGCAGGTCGTCGATCGCTTCGAACAGTTCCGGCAGTCCGCGCCGATGCGACGCCGCCATCGGAATCACGCGCGCCAATCCGAGCGCCGCGAATTCGTTGAGCGAGGCCTGGAGATCGCGGCCATCGGTCTTGTTCACGGCCAGGATGATCGGACGACCGAATCGTCGCAATTGCGCGAGAATGGTCTCGTCCGCCGCGGTCATGCCGTCCTTCGCATCGACGACGAACACGGCCACCGCCGACTCGTCCACCGCCGCCAGGGACTGGCGCACGGTGAGTTCGGCGAGCAATTCGCGATCATCGGTCAGGCCGCCGGTATCGACCACCACGAACGGGCGCGCGGCCGTGCGGCAAACGCCGTAATGACGGTCACGCGTGACCCCGGGCTCGTCCGCGACGAGCGCGTCACGCGTGTTCGTGATGGCATTGAACAGCGTGGACTTGCCGACATTCGGGCGCCCAACAAGCGCAACGGCTGGCAACATGTTGGACTCCCGGATCGATTCAGTTCGCGGCTTCGAGCACGAAGGCAGCAAGCTCGCCGTCGGTCGAAATCGCGAGGACATGCGCACCCACGACCAGCGGCGCGGCCCTTACGGCATCGTCTCCGATCCGGAAGCGTGCGGCGGTGGCGCCATCCTGGCGCGACAGAATGTGCAGGTAACCGTCGAAATCACCGACCGCGAGGTAGTCGCCGTAAACCATCGGCGTGCTCAGCCAGCGATGCGCGAGCGCCTCCTGCTTCCACAGCGAACTGCCGCTGCGTCGATCGAGTGCCCATACCGAGCCATCGGCGTCGCTGAGATAGACCTCGTCGGCCGCGACACTGACGCCGGTGAACGAGGACATGTCGCGCGTCCACAGCACTCGACCGGAATCGCGCGCCAGAGCGGCCGCCTGGCCGCGGTAGGTGACCAGGTACAACTCGCCCTCGCTGGCGACGAGGTCGCCATCGATGTCGCTCATCCGTTCCAGTTCGGTGCGGCCTTGCGGCGATGCGATGGTCTGCTCCCATTGCAGGTTGCCATCGGCCAACTGCAACGCAACCACCTTGCCATCGTCGTAACCGACATAGACCTTGCCGTCGGCCACGACCGGGGTGGCATTGCCGCGCAGGCTGATCAGCGGCACGCCGCGGTCGAACAGCCAGGCGCGCGCACCGTCTGCGGCATTGAGGCCGAAGACCCGGCCATCGTTGCTGCGCACCACGACGATATCGTCTTGCACGACGGGCGTCGCCAAGACTTCCGACGACACGTTGGTCGTCCATTTCGCCGAACCACTGTCTCGATCGAGCGCGATGACGTCACCATCGAGTCCACCGACCACGACCAGTCCCTCACCGACCCCGGGACCCGACGACAGCCGCACATCGGCTTCGACCGACCAGCGCTGCTTGCCGCTCAGGAGGTCGATCGCGACCACGGAACCGTCGAGGTCGCTGGCGTAGACCACGCCCTCGGCTTCGATCGGACGCGGACGCGTACCGCTGCGTTCGATGCCGTCGCCAAGGTCCCGAGACCAGGACTTGTCGACCGGCGCCGTGGCATCGAAATCGACCAACTCGGCCGGCGGATCCAGATTGTCCTTGGTCGAGCGGCCCTTCAGCCATTGACAGCCGGACAATCCGAGCACGCACAACGCGACCATCAGGATCGAACGCTTCATCAGCTGCCTGCCTTGACGCTGCCGAGATCATCGCGCTTCATCTCGACGATCGGCCGGCGCGCCGCACCGGAATCGAGCCCGACCAGGGCCTCGTCGTAGGCAGCAACGGCTTCCTTGTCGCGCTTGAGCGCCAGCAATGCATCGCCGCGCACTTCAGCCGCCAACGGCTTGAAGCCGTCGCTGTCGATCTTGGTCGCCAGTTCCAACGCGGCATCGGCCTTGCCGGCCGCGAGCAACAAGCGCGCGCGACGAAGCATGGCCAACGATTTCAGTTCCGGCATCGTCGCATGGGCTTCGGCCCAAGTCAGCGATTCCAGCGCCGCGTCCGTCTTGCCTTCAGTCACGGCCGTGGCAGCATCGCTCAACGCCACCATCGCGGCATACGGCGACTCCGGGTACTTGTCGCGCACGCTCTTGCCCAAGGTGGCGATCGCCGTCGCGTCCTTCTTGGCCACCGCTTCAGCGTAAGCGCGATACTCGTCACCGGCCAAACCGGCATTGCGCTGACGGTGGTGATTCCACTGGTCGATGCCGTAGATCGCGCCGATGCCGGCAATCAGCCCGAAGGCGATCGAGCCGACATTCTTGCGCACCCATTCGCGGACGCGTTCGCTGCGCTCGTGTTCGTCGAGTTCTTCAAGAGACATGCTTCATTCCCGTTGTTGCAGGGACGCGATCGCGTCCCGGATGGACTCAAGGCGTCGGCGTCGTGGCCGCTTCCTCGAACAGACGCAAACGCGCGACATTGGCTCGGGCGTGGGTGGCGAGATCGATCGGATTGCCATCCGCCTGCACGTCGACCCCGCCCACATTACCGATCTTGATGCTGACCGCGCCAGTGGACTCGTAGCGGCGGCTCTGGCCGGCGCGCACCAGGTTCTGCTCGATCACGCGACCGTCGGCGTCGAAGATCTCGATCCAGCTGTCCTCGCGAAAGCGAGCTTCCAGCACATGCATGCCATCGGCTGCAGGCGTGGCGAAACCGGCCATCGAGGCCAGCAGCGGCGGATTCTCGGGCGCCGACTCAGGCGTCACCGGCGGCACGGCGATGTCGACCTGCGGAATCGCGGACATCGCTGCCTCGGCGAGTCCGGAACCTGAACCCGGCACAACATCGTTCGCGGCAATCGGCGGCGTCACCGCCACGGACAGTGTCTCCGTGCGTGGCGCGACGGCGACGGTGTCACCCAGTTCGGACTCGTCGAGACTGCGTACCTGCGGCACCGGGGCGTTGATCCCTCGATTCGCGACCAGCGTCAGCACGGGAATCGCCAGAGCCAGCGTGATCACGCCACCGATCACGGCGACCCGATACCGCTCCCAGGTCGCGACCACCCGCGGTGATTCCGTCGACGCCTTCAATGTCGGCTCGATCATGCCTTCGATGGCACGATGCACCACGACCATCGGCAACCCGAGCAATTGCGCGTATTTGGTCAAGTAGCCGCGCACGTAGATCGGTGCGCCGAGGCGATCAAATCGCTCGGTCTCGATGTCCGCAACGACCGTCGTCGGCACATGCAGGCGGTGCGCAACGTCCTCGCGCGACCAGCCACGCACTTCGCGCGCGGCACGCAGCCGCTGCCCGATGTGCGAACGATCATCGACCACCTCGACGCGCAGCGTGCTGCGTTCATCGATTGCGGCAGGACGCACGGTCTCGGCTTCGGCTTCGACCGCGGGCGCGTCGCCCTCGGTGACGACACGATCGATCGTCGTTGCTGCAACCGTGGCCGCCGCTGGAAGCGCCGCGCATTGCGCCGCGTCCCGGGCCAGTTCGGATTCCGGCAGGGACAAGTCGAGATGCATGGATTCGGGACTCGACGTCGCGACGTCGGCCACGGCCGCAGCCGTCGCGTCGGCAACCGGTGCCGCCTTCTTTTTTCGGGTACGTGGTGCGCGTGTCATCGTGAACCCATCGTGCGGTTGAGGGATT
Organism: Patescibacteria group bacterium; assembly: GCA_035562895.1. GTDB lineage: Bacteria > Pseudomonadota > Gammaproteobacteria > Xanthomonadales > Ahniellaceae > JADKHK01. Next base: position 18,610 of record DATMVT010000098.1, read on the forward strand.
CCGCTTCCGCGGACTCCGGGAATTCCTGGATCAGCCGCTCGCGGTAACGCGCGACGGCACGCTGGTCGTCAAGTGAACGCTCGATCTCGATGGCGAACGCCAGCGCCTGGGGCGTGGCCGCGGCGATGCCGAGATACCGTTCCATGAACGCGCGGGCACGCATCGGATCCTTGCGCATCATCGCCAGCGAAGCCGATTGATAGAGCGCGTCGGCCATGCTCGGATTGCGCTCGAGGGCAAGGCGCAAGTACTCGAATGCGAGATCGAGTTTCCCGGCCGACATCGCACAGCTGCCGCGATTGAGCAGCGCTGTTTCGGGCGAGCGGTAAAACGGATCCATCAACGCCGATGCAAACAGCGCATCGGCCTTGTCATATTGTCCCTGGCCACACAGGAAGCGGCCAAGATTGTTGGCCGTCAATCCTGATTCAGGAGCGAGTTTTCGCGCTTCCTGATAGTGCTTTCCAGCCATTTCGGCATTCCCCAACTGCTCATACAACACCGCGATCACGGTGTGTCCGTCGGGATTGCGCGGTGACAGCTCAATGCCCTTCTTGAGCTTGTCCATTGCCATGTCGAGCTTGCCTTGGCTCAGATAAGCCTGGCCCAACTGGATGTTGATCGTGCCGGCCTGGTCGCTGCTCGGGCGCGTATCGATGTTGTCGGTCGCGGTCGGCCGACGCGTTTCCGATTTGCGCGAAAAATCCTTGCTCGGACCACAGCCTGCAACGATCAGGCACGCGAGCAGCAAAAGCGACTCACGCAGCATCGACGCGTCCCTCCAGCCGGGCCCGGTGCTCGCGTGATCGACGCGTGCGATCCAGCACCTGCCCGACCAGTTGACCGCAAGCGGCATCGATGTCGTCGCCACGCGTGCGCCGCACGGTCGCGATCAAGCCCGCTTCCATCACGATCTTCTTGAACGCATCGATGGTCGCGGCATCGGAACGCTCGTACTCAGTGCCCGGGAAAGGATTGAAAGGAATCAGATTCAACTTCGAGGGCACGCGACGCAGCAGCTTCACCAGCGCGCGAGCATGCTCGGGCTTGTCATTGATGCCTTTCATCAGCGTGTATTCGAACGTGATCGAAGATCGCGGTCGCTTCACGACATATCGATTGCAGGCGGCGATCAGATCGGCGATCGGATACTTCTTGTTCAACGGCACCAGCTGGTCGCGCAATTCGTCGTTCGGTGCGTGCAGCGATACGGCCAGACTGACATCGCTCTTTTCGGAAAGCAGGTCGATCATCGGCACCAGACCGGCGGTCGACAACGTGACACGCCGGTTCGCCATGCCGAATGCGAAGTCGTCGCGCATCAGATCCATCGCGGCGACGACGTTGTCGAAGTTCATCAATGGCTCACCCATGCCCATCATCACGACATTGGTGATCGGCCGCTCGCCACGGCCGAGCGCCTTGAGGCGCTGGTTCGCGATCCAGACCTGGCCGATAATCTCGGAGGCACTGAGGTTGCGGTTGAATCCCTGCTTCGCGGTCGAGCAGAAGCTGCAGTTCAGGGAGCAACCGACCTGGGAGGACACGCACAAGGTGCCGCGACTGGTTTCCGGGATATAGACGGTCTCGATCGCATTGCCGCCCGGCAACGCCAGCACCCACTTGGTGGTGCCATCGGCCGACTGCTGCTCGTGCATCACCTTCGGCAGCACCAGTTCGGCACAGGCGTCGAGCTTCGTGCGCAACGCCTTGCCGACATCGGTCATCGCGTCGAAGCTGTCCACCTGATGGTGGTACAGCCACTTCATCACCTGCTCGGCACGATATTTCTTCTCGCCGAGCCCGATGAAAAACTGCTGCAGCCCGGCACGATCCAGGTCAAACAGATTGACCTTGATCGATGGTGCGGCGGCGACAGCAGCTTCGCTCACGAGAACTCCGGATCAGCGACTGCTGACTTCAGTGGTCGAAAAGAAATACGCGATTTCGATTGCGGCATTCTCCGCCGAGTCGGAACCGTGCACGGCGTTGGCATCGATCGAATCGGCGAAGTCGGCGCGAATCGTCCCCTTGTCCGCCTTCTTCGGATCGGTGGCCCCCATCAGGTCGCGGTTCTTCGCGACGGCGTTCTCGCCTTCCAGCGCCTGGATCATCACCGGGCCCGAAATCATGAACTTCACGAGCGCGCCGAAGAACGGACGCTCACGGTGCACGGCGTAGAATCCTTCGGCCTCGGCCTGCGACAACTGCTTCATCTTGGCGGCGACGACGCGCAAGCCATTCTTTTCGAAGCGTGAATAGATTTCACCGATCACGTTCTTGGCAACGGCATCGGGTTTGATAATCGACAGGGTGCGTTCCAGCGCCATGGGGACTCCAGGAAAGGGGTAGGATTGAAGGGTTGAAATCGCGCGGAGAGTACCACGAAAGGCGATGCAAAACGCGAGCTTAGACACGGTTTCGGAGAAACGGCCAGATCCGTGCGCCGCACTGCGGCAGGCGGGGAATGCGATGCAAGACTTGCTTCGGCGGCCACCACCCGTTAGAGTTCCGCGCTTTCTTCACGACGAATCAGGCCCTTTGCCATGAAAATCCTCAACTCCCTGAAGTCCGCGAAGGCCCGTCACCGCGACTGCAAGATCGTCCGTCGCCGTGGCAAGGTCTTCGTGATCTGCAAGTCGAACCCGCGTTTCAAGGCGCGCCAGCGCTGAGACGCCCGACAGGCGGAACGACGAAAAGCCGGCGCAAGCCGGCTTTTTTGTGGCCCGAATTCCCGGAGTCGATCAAAACCGCGAGCGGAACAACCCGAGCCCTGGACCGGACGTGAAACCCGGAAATACGCTGGCGACTTCAGGGTTTCCGGCCCGCTTTTCCAGCAATTCACCCAACCAGGTCCGATAGTCGATGGTGACGTCAAGGTCGCCGTTGAAGAGATCGGCATCGCGCAGGCCCGGCCAGTCGGCATAGACGCGGCCCCCGTTGACGCCGCCACCAAGCACGAGACTGCTGAACGCGCTGCCGTGATCGGTCCCGCCCGATGCATTCTGATAGGCACGACGACCGAACTCGGTGACGGTGACCACGGTCACGTCAGCCATGCGCGCGCCGAGGTCGGTACGAAAAGCCAGCAGGCCCTGCGCCAGTTCGGTGAGCAGCGGCGGCAGCACTTGCCCGATCGCCGCGTGATGGTCCCAGCCGCCGATGTCGACACAGGCCACTTCCAGGCCCATGCCGGCCTTGATGATCTGGGCGAGCTCCCGCAACTGGCTGCCGAAGCGACCGGTCGGGTAGCTCGCCCCGCCCTCGACCGGAAATTGCGCTGGCTCGACTTCCGCAAGCTCGTCGACCGCATCGAGCGCCTGGACCGAAGTCGCCGCCAGCAGCGTGCTCGCGTCGTAAAGGCGCTCGAGCGCTGACTGCAAAACGCCCTTTTGCACTGAATCCGTGGCCAAGGTGAAGTCGGCAATGTCGTTCACGCCGATCACGGGGGCCATGCCGCGAAGGCTGGCCTGGATGGCGCCACCGAAGCCGATCGCCTGGAAGTTCGCGTCGCCACCGACCACCGCCAGATGACGATTCAGCCAACCCGAGGGCGTGTCATGCAGATGCAGGGTGCCGCGTTCGATGTGGTCCTGACATTCGAAGTGCGAGCGGCTGTCGTGCCGGTATCCCGTGGCTTGGACGAGGGCGAGTTCCCCGGCCTGGTACAGCGGCAGCAACGGCGACAAGGCTGGATTCAGGCCGAAGAATCCGTCGAGGTCGATCGCGCCATTCGGCGTCCCCGGCCGCGGAATGCCGATGCCGGGTCGCAGGCGGTAGTAGTCGGCATCGCCATGGGGGACGACCACGTTCAATCCGTCCATGCCGCCGCGTTGGAAAATGACCAGCAAGACGCCACGATCGGTCGTGGACGCCGCCTTCGCGAATGCGAGTCGCGGCATCGCCGCCGAAAGTGCGGCCAATGCCCCAGCGCCACGGAAAAAATCACGTCGAGTCAATGCCATGGCGTATATTCCTCAACGATACTGGAAGTACGGGGAGGACAGCATCAGCGCGGCCACATCGCGCGCCCGATTCAAGCGCAACCCGCTGGGGAGCGGGCGTCGTGTCGCCGAGTTCGCTGCCGCGACCGCGACGAACTGCGCCCGGTCCTGATCCGCCAATGGCCGTCGCAATAGCCGCGAAGCGAGCTGGTCGACGATGCTTTCCGGCGACGCCGCTGTTCCCAGCAATGCCGCGAGATCGACGCGCAAAACCGGTGCGAATCGGCCTTCCAGCAGATCGAACACGAAGTTCCAGCGCGACAGCACCGAGGTCGTGCTGATCCAGTAGCCCATGACGTCGGGATAGCCATTCGGAGCCGGCCACAGGTACGGCACCTGTCCGAGCGTGGTGAGCGTCTCGGTCAGCGGCCGATAGAAATTGCCGGTGGTGCTGGCCTGGGTCACGCGCAGGACGCTGGCGACGAACTCGGCCGGGCGCTTCAGCTTTTGGTCGGCCGAATTGCGGAATTCGCTGCTGTTGAAGCAGGTGCGCAACACCGCGCGAATGTCGCCCCCGGTCGCCGCGAACGTGGCTGCCATCGCATCGACCAGGGATTGCTGCGGGACGTCTCCCGCGAATCGCATGGCCAATTTGCGCGCGATGAATCTTGCGGTGGACGGGTGCCCGGCCAGCAAATCGAGCAGTCGCTCACCTTCGTCCTGACCGTGACCTGCGGGGAAATCAGCATCGAGAGCGCGCTTGGTGCCCATGTCGTGCGACAGGCCGCGAAACAGAAACGTGATCTCGGCGCCACTGCCCAGCCGGGCATCGATCGACCATCCGGTCAGGATGCGCGCCACTTCCCGGACATCGGTCTCGCTGTAGCCGCCATCGACACCGAGCGTATGCAGTTCCATCAATTCGCGCGCGTAGTTCTCGTTCGGTCCGATCGCGACATTGGTGTAATTGTCGAGGTAGTACAGCATCGCCACCGACTTCGCGCTGGCCTGCAACAGGTCGCGGAACGTGCCGAGCGCGTGGCGGCGGACGACTTCGCGATCGTCGACGGTCTTGAACTCGCGCAGCGGGCCGTCGATATGCTCGATGTTGAAATGGTTGCTCCAGAATTCGACCATCACCTCGTACAACTGGCGCGGACTGTACAGCTGCCGTGCGTACGTCGCGGCGCGCAACTCGCCCAATGCCTGAAAGCGATTGGCTTCGATCAGCGAGTTCTCGATCAGCTGGCGATTGCTCATCGACAGCGTCGGGAACGCGGCGGACAGGAGATTCTCCAGCGCCGAGTCGTCGATGGACTCGTAGGCCAGCTGCTCTTCGATCCAGGCCGCGAAACCGATCGTCCGGGCGCGCACTAATTCTTCCTGTCGCGCGCCAAACGTGGCCCGACCAAGCAGCAAGCTGATCGTGTCCGGCAACGGCAAGCTGGGGTCGTCGCGGTGCGGCGCATCGTGTTTGGCGTAAGGCATCGATTTCGCAGGCGCCGCGCCGAAGAACGCTCGTCTTGCCGGATCCATCGCCGAACTCCCGCCCAGTGGTAACGCAGGATAACGCCGCACCGCCGAATTGGTTGACGCGTCATGGCGCTGCAGCCCGGCATTTGCTACAAAGCCCGCCCCAACTCTTGATCGGAGCCTCAGATGAAGCGTTTCCTGATCACCCTTGCCGTTGCATTTTCAGTCACCGCCGCCCACGCCGACACCCTGCTGGTCGACCGCAGCAAGCGCGCCGAATCGGCGACCTTGCCGCACCGTGGCAGCCCGATGAGCACGGTCGAGACCCAGTTCGGCGCACCCAGCGAGCGCCGTGAAGCCGTGGGCGAACCGCCGATCACGCGCTGGATCTATCCGGCGTTCACGGTGTACTTCGAGCACGATCACGTCGTGCATGCCGTGCTGAACAAGTCGGCCCCCAACGAACAAGGTCCGAAACCCGCCCAATGAACGATGCTGCATGGCAACTCCCCGCCGAGTGGGATTCCCAGTCGGCGGTCCTGATCGCTTGGCCGCATGCCGGCACCGACTGGGCCGCGAACCTGTCCGATGTCGAGTCGACCTACGTCGCCTTGGCCTCGGCGATCGCGCGCTTCCAGCGATTGGTGGTCGTCGTCGTCGACGATGTGCTGCGCGAACATGTGCGCGTGCGTCTGGCGGGCGCCGGGGTGGACCTCGGCCGCGTGCGTCTGGTGCTCGCCGAATACGACGACACCTGGTTGCGCGACTCGGGTCCGATCACGCAACGCGATGGCGATCGTTTCCGGTTGCTCGACTTCCGCTTCACCGGCTGGGGCGGCAAGTTCGGTGCCTCGCGCGATGACCTGCTGACCGGCACGCTGTTCGCGAACGGACTGTTCCGCAACGCAGATCATGAGCGCATCGACTTCGCGCTGGAAGGCGGCGCCATCGAAGTGGATGGCAACGGCACCTTGATGAGCACCCTGATCTGCCTGCGCCAGCGCCATCCGGCGATGGACGAGGCCGCACTGTGCGAGGCAATGGGCAAGATCTTTTCGGTCGCCCAAGTCGTGCTGCTGAAGTCCGGCGAGCTTCAGGGCGACGATACCGATGCCCACATCGACACCCTCGCCCGCTTCGCACCCGACCGCACCATCGTGTTCCAGGCCTGCGACGACGCACTCGACCCGCACTATGCCTCGCTTGCGGCGATGCGCGACGAACTGGCCGCGATGCGCGACGTCGATGGCCACCCGTATCGATTGCTGGCGCTGCCTTGGGCCAAGCCCGTTCATGCCGAGGACGGGCGCCGCCTCGCCGCGTCCTACGCGAATTTCCTGATCATCAACGGTGCGGTGCTGATGCCGGCCTATGGCGATCAAGCCGACGCCGATGCACTGCGCGTGCTGACACGCGCCTTCCCGGACCGCGAGGTCGTCGCGGTGCCGGCGCGATCGCTGATCGAACAGAACGGCAGCCTGCACTGCATCACCATGCAACTGCCCGAAGGAGTCATCGATGCCACGTAAGTCCCTGTCCGTTGCCCTGCTGCAGGAGAAGGATCGCGGCACGGTTGCGGCGAATCTCGATGCCATCGAGGCCGGCTTGCGCGAAGCCGCTGCCAACGGCGTCGAACTGGTGCTGCTGCAGGAGCTGCACAACGGCGCGTACTTCTGCCAGCACGAATCAGTCGACGAATTCGACCGCGCCGAACCGATTCCCGGCCCCAGCACCGAACGCCTCGGCGCGCTGGCGAAGGAACTCGGCCTGGTCGTCGTGGCCTCGCTGTTCGAGCGCCGCGCGGCCGGGCTGTATCACAACACCGCCGTGGTCTTCGAGCGCGACGGTTCGATCGCCGGCAAGTACCGCAAGATGCACATTCCCGACGATCCGGGTTTCCTCGAGAAGTTCTACTTCACGCCCGGCGATCTCGGCTTCGAGCCGATCCAGACCTCGGTCGGCAAGCTCGGCGTGCTGGTCTGTTGGGACCAGTGGTATCCGGAAGCGGCGCGCCTGATGGCGCTCGCTGGCGCGGAACTGCTGCTGTACCCGACCGCGATCGGCTGGGACCCGAACGACAGCGAGGACGAGAAAGAGCGCCAACGCATGGCCTGGGTACTGTCGCAGCGCGGCCACGCCGTGGCCAACGGCCTGCCGGTGCTCAGCTGCAACCGCGTCGGATTCGAACCGAGCCCGACCGGCGGTTCCGGCATCGAATTCTGGGGCACGAGCTTCGTCGCCGGTCCACAGGGCGAGTTTCTCGCCGAAGCCGATACCGGATCGCAGACCCTGCTCTGCGTCGAGATCGATCTCGCGCGCAGCGAGAACGTGCGCCGCATCTGGCCCTTCCTGCGCGATCGTCGCATCGACGCCTACGCCGACCTGATGAAACGTTACCGTGACTGAGTCCGACGCGAACACCACACCCGCGGCCCACGACCAACCCATCCTCCGCATCCACCGCGACGGCACCGAATTCGTGCTGCTCGGCACCGCGCATGTCTCACGGCGTTCGGCCGAGGCGGTGCGCGAGATCATCGCCGCCGAGTCCTTCGACGTGATCGCGGTCGAGCTTTGCGAACACCGCGCCCGTTCGATGCGCGATCCGGACGCGATCGCGCAGATGGACCTGTTCCGCGTGCTGCGCGAAGGCAAGGCCGGCGTCGTCGTGGCCGGACTCGCGCTCGGTGCGTTCCAGCGTCGGCTGGCCGAACAATTCGGCATCGAGCCGGGTGCCGAAATGCGCGCGGCGATGGACGAAGCGAAGGGCCGCGGCATCGACTGCTGGCTGATCGACCGTGACGTCGGACTGACGTTGCGTCGCGCTCGCGCTGCGCTCGGTTTCTGGGACAAGACCACGTTGACCGCCGGCATGATCGGCTCGGTCCTGTCCTCGGACGACATTTCCGAAGCCGAGATCGAAAAGCTCAAACAGGGCGACGTGCTGCACAGCACCTTCTCGGAATTCGCGAAGCAGTCGGAACACCTTTACCGCGCCTTGATCGCCGAACGCGACCAGTTCATGGCCGCGAAGCTGCGCGATGCCGCGACCCAAGCCGTGCGGCCGACCAAGGTATTGGCCGTCTTGGGTGCCGGACACCTCCAGGGCATCGCCAAGCATCTCGATGAAGGCAGAGAATCACCGCAGGCCATGCTGGCGCCGGTCAGCGCCGAGCCGCCGCCTTCCCGCTTCGGCACCTGGTTCAGCATCGGCTTGACCCTGCTCGTGGTCGCACTCTTCGCGGTCGCTTTCTCGAAGAGCATGCAGTTGGGCTGGCAGTTGGTCGAGACCTGGGCGCTCGTCACCGCGACCGGAGGCCTGATCGGCGGCATCGCGGCGATGGCGCATCCGCTGTCGATTCTTGCCGGTGCACTCACGTCTCCGATCACGACCCTGCATCCGGCGTTGTCGTCGGGCATGTTTTCGGGCGCTGTCGAAGCCTGGCTGCGACGCCCGACGGTCGGTGACTTCGCCGCATTGCGCGACGACCTGTTGCACTGGAAAGGTTGGTGGCGCAATCGCGTCGCGCACGTCTTCGTGGTCTTCATGCTAACCAATCTCGGCACCGCGATCGGGTTCTACGTCGCGGTGTCGAAGATGGGCGCCATCGTCGCCAAGCACTGAGAACGCTGGCCGGGCTGCTCAGCCCGGCCAGTCGCTAGAACGTGCTGTCGGACTCCGGCCGGAAAAAGCCGCGCCCGATCGCTCGCCCGAAAAAGGCGCGCGAACGGATGCGCCAGTCGTCGAAGATCGCGAGGATGGCCGGCAACACCAGCAAGGTGATGATGGTCGAAAAGATCAATCCGCCGACGATGGCGCGCGCCATCGGGAAATACGGCGGACCGTCGCCGCCCACCTGGGTACTGCCGATGCACAGCGGCAGCATCCCGAGAATGGTCGTCGCCATGGTCATCAGCACCGGACGCAGGCGATCGCGACTGCCCTGCACCAAGGCGTCATGGCGACTCAAACCTTCTTCGCGCAACTGGTTGATGTGCTCGACCATGACAATGCCGTTGTTGACGACGACGCCCATCAGGATCAGCACGCCGATCCATGCCATCAGCGAAAAGGTCGTCCCGGTGATCGCGAACAGCCAGTAGATGCCGAACACCGAAAACACGATCGAGGTCAGGATCGCGAGCGGATACAGCAGCGACTCGAACACCGCGGCCATGACGATGAAGATCATCAGCAGGGCGATCAGCGTGTTGAAACCCATCTGTGCGCCGGCCTCGTCTTCCTCGTTGAAGCCGCCACCGAACGACCAGCGATAGCCTGCGGGCAACGCCAGTGCGTTCATTGCCTGCTCGATCTTCGGCCTCACCTGATCCATCGCGACGTTCTTGCCGAGGTTCAGCTGCAACTGCAATGCCGTCTGGCGATTGGTACGACTGATCCGCGTCGGGCCGGCCTGCACGCGCGCGTCGACCAGCGACATCAGCGGCACCAGTTCGCCGTCCGGCGACTTGATGCGCAGCCCACGCAGGTCATCGATGCTTTGCGCGTCGGCACCCTGGAAACGCACCGTCACCGGCACTTCCTGGCCTTCATGGCGATACTCGCGCAGGTTGGCGCCGCGCATCGCGATGCCGATGAACTGCGCCACCTGTTCGGCCGAGAATCCGTAGCGCAAAGCGCGCTCGCGATCGACGCGCACCTGGATCTCCTGCTCCTCGCCGCCGCGACCGGTCTTGACGTCGCGCACACCCTCGACCTTCGACAACACATCGCGCACCATCGGCGCGAGATCGTCGAGCAGCTCGCTGGACTCTCCGATCAGCGTCACCTGCAGGCCGTCCGATGCACCGCCTCGACGCCCCTGACCGAAAGCCGGCGAACCGATCGCGAGCTTTGGCAATCCTTCGCGAATTTCTTCCTGGATCAGCAGACTCGACTTCTTCGCAACCTTGTCTTCGGTCAGCACCAATGACGTCTGCGCGTTCCCGCGTTCGTCGAAGTAGCTGTACACCGCCGTGATCTCGAACTTCTCCTTGTTGTCGAGCAGGTAGCGCTCGACCTGCTCCACGCCTTTGCGCACTTCGTCGAGCCGGTAGATGCCGTTCAACTCGTACTGCATGCGCATCTCGCGGGTTTGTCCGCTCGGAAACATGTCCTTGTTGGTCAGGCTCATCGGGATCAGGCTGAGCGCGAGCAGTCCCCACATCATCGCCATGGTCTTGCCGCGATGACGCAAGGTCCAGTCGATGATGTTCGCGTAGTGATTGCGGAAAGCGATCACCCATCCCTGCTGCAAGCCCTGCTTGGGCGTCTCGATGCGTGCCGAGATCATCGGAATCAGGCTGATCGCGACCAGCCACGACGCCAGCAGGGAAATGGTGATGGTGATCGCGACGTTCTTCAGGTACAGGCTGATGAAATTCGGCTCGCCGAAGATGTTCGGCAGGAACACGACGCAGTGGCAAAGCGTGCCCGCGGAAATCGCGATGGTGACGTTCTTGACGCCGACGCTGGCGCAGCGGATCGGATCATCGGGCCATTTCTCGCGTTGCTGGTAAATGCTTTCGACCGCGACCACGGCATTGTCGACGACCATGCCGACACCGAGCAGCAGACCCATCATCGACAGGATGTTCAGGGTGACGCCGGCGAAATACATGAAACCGAGCGTCATCGCGAAGCAGATCGGAATCGCCAGCGTGACCATCAACGTCGATGCCCAGTGGCGCAGGAACAGGTACAGCACCAGCACCGACAGCAACAGGCCGATGATGCCGGCATGCGCCAGCTCGTAGAGCGAACTGGTCACGCCCTCGGCCTGGTCCTGCATGAAATAGATGTCGATGCCCTGCATGTCCGGGTCTTCGCCGATGCGATCGACCTCGGCCAGGGCACGTCGCCCGACGTCGACCAGATTCGCGCCGCGCTCCTTGAAGATCTCGACCGCGATCGCCGGACGCATGTCGAGGCGACGCTCGTAGTCGAGCTCGCGCGGACGCAGGCGCACGTCGGCGACGTCGCGGAGTCGCAATCCGCGTTCGTCGATCACCAGGTTGCGGAATGATTCCAACGACTCGATCTCGCCGATCGGCTGAACCCGGTAACGCAAGTCGCCATCGCTGATCACGCCACCCGATGTCGAGAAGGATGACGACGCCAGTCGTGCATTGAGGCTCGCGAGATCGATGCCATGCGCGCTGATGCGGTCGGCGTTGAGCTCGATCTGCACTTCCGGCGGCTGCACGCCCTGCAATTCGACGCGGGCGATGCCGGGCAGTCGCTCCAAAGGTCGCTTCAGCTTGCGGTCGAGCAAGTCATAGGCATTGCTCAGGTCGCGACCCGACGAAATGCGCAGGCTGAGCACGGCCTGGTCCGAAGTCGAGAATTTGAAGACGAAGAAGCGGCGCACGTCGCTCGGCATCTGGCCACGCGCCGCTTCGAGGCGATCGCGCGCCTCGACCGCCTTGATCGCGATATCGACGTCCCAGCGGAACTCGATGAAGATCTCCGCCGCATCGGCGCGGGAATTGGAATTGATGCGCTTGATGCCGGAAAGCGTCGCCAGCACTTCCTCGGCCGGCCGCGCAATCGAGCGTTCGACTTCTTCCGGCGTCGAGCCGGCATACGGAATCTGCACGAACAGGAACGGCGCATCGATTTCCGGAAGGTATTCGAGAGGCAAGCGCACGGCCGCGAGCAGGCCGACGACGACCAGCGAAATGAAGGCCATCACGGTGGTCACCGGACGACGCAAGCTGAGATCGACCAGACTCATGCGTTCACTCCGCCGCCGCTGCAGCGAGTTCGGCACGACGCGCCGCCTCGACATAATCCGAGTCCGGACGACGATCCATCAGCATGTAGACGACCGGGATCACCACCAGAGTCAGCACCGTCGACACGGTCAACCCGGCGATCACCGTGATCGCCATCGGCTGCCGGATTTCGGCGCCGTCACCGAGGCCCATGGCCATCGGCAGGAACCCGACCAGCGTCGTCACCGTGGTCATCGTGATCGCTCGCAGGCGCGAACGTCCGGCCTCGACCAAGGCATCGAATTTCGAAACACCGTCGCCACGCAACTGGTTGACGCGATCGATCAGCACGATGGCGTTGTTCACGACGATGCCGGCAAGCATGATGATGCCGATGCCCGCGATCACCGACAGCGGCATGCCGAACAACTTCAGCCCGACCACGGCACCGACCACCGCGAGCGGGATCGAGAACAGGATGACGAACGGATGCATCAGCGACTCGAACTGCGAGGCCATCACCAGATACACCAGGAACACGGCGAGACCCAGCGCGAACAGCAGTGAATCGACCGAGGCCTGCAACTCCTCGCTCTGGCCGCTCACGCGCACGCTCACGCCCGCAGGCAACGATGTCTCGGCGAGCAGGCGTCGCGCCTCGTCCGCCGCCGTGCCGAGGTCGCCAAAGGCCAGGTTCGCCGACACGATCGCGACGCGCTCCTGGTCGGAGCGGCGAATTTCGCCCGGGCCTTCGGTCGCGACGATGTCGGCCACGGCCGCGAGCGTCACCGGCTTGTCGCTCTGCGGATTCACGATCAGGTTGCGGATGTCCTCGACCGAACCGCGATCTTCTTCCAGCGCGCGCACCAGCACGTCGATCTTGCGCTCGCGAAAGCTGTAGCGCGTGGCCACTTCGCCGCGCACCTTGCGCACCACCTGATCGGCGATCTGGCGCGTGCTCAGTCCGAGCGCCGCCGCGCGCTCCTGGTCGAAACGGATCTGGATCTCCGGCTGTCCCTGCTCGACCGTCGACTTCACGTCGGTGTAGCGATCGGACGTGTTCAGCGCCGCGACCACGGCGCGCCCGGCCGCCTTCAGGCGGTCGAGGTCATAGGCCGCGATTTCGATTTCGAGCGGCGTCGAGTAGTTCAGCAATGCCGGGCGCGCGAAGTTGGCGTCGCGCACGCCAAGTTCTTCGGCGGTCTTGCGCAACTTCGCCATCGAACGCGCTTCGGCATCCGAGCCGGCACCTTCGGCCAGGTCGATGACCAGACGACCGATGTTCTCGCCACTCTCGGTGGGACTGGCATCGAGACGGGTTCCGGCGCCACTGACGCCGTAGATCGTGGCGATCTCCGGATCGTCCATGTGCCGGCGCTGCATCTCGCGCACGATCGTGTCGGTGCGTGCGAGCGGCGTGCCCGGCGGCAGCTTCAACGTCGCCTCGTACTGGCCTTGCGACAATTGCGGCACCAGATCCACGCCCAAGCCGGGTATCAACATCAAGCTGGCGGCGAATGCGACGAACGCGGTCCCCAGCACTTGGCCGGGATGCTTGATCGCATAAGGGAGGAAGCCGGCATAGCGCGCTTCCACGGCATGATGCGCGAGGTTGGTCCAGCGCGCGAGCGGCGACAGCACGATGGACAAGACGGTGCCGACTCCTCCGAAAACGCGACTCAGGACTCGCATCAACCAGAAGACGACGAAACGCAGCGCGATGCCGATCGCACGGAACACCATCGCGAACAGGCGCAGCACCGGGTTCCGTGGCAGCGGCGCTCCCGGCGTCGGCCGCTCGTCGCCGACGGCATGGCGACCGATGTCGGCGCGCAGGGACGACAGCATCGGAATCAGCGTCAACGACACCACCAGAGATACCAGCAGCGAAATCGTCACCGTCAAGGCCTGGTCGCGGAACAACTGGCCGGACACGCCCTCGACGAACACCAGCGGAAAGAACACCGCCACCGACGTCAGCACCGATGCCGTCACCGCCATGCCGACTTCCTGCGTGCCCTTGATCGCCGCTTCCAGGATGCCCATGCCCTTGTCGCGCAACCGCGAAACGTTCTCGAGCACGACGATGGCGGCATCGACGACCATGCCGGTCGCGAGCGCGAGACCACCGAGCGACATCACGTTCAGGCTGATTCCGAATTGGCCCATGAAGAAGAAGGTGGCGATGATCGAAACCGGCAAGGACAGACCGATCACGAAGGTCGACCAGGCATCGCGCAGGAACAGGAAGATCACCAGGATCGAGAGCAGGCCACCCTGGATCGCGGCGGACTTCACTTCGTCGAGCGAACTGCGAATGAAGCGGCTCTGGTCGTCGATGTTCTCGAAGGTGGCGTTCGGCAGCAACTGCTTGTCGCGCTGCAGCTGTGCCACGGCCTTCTTCACCGCTTCGGCGACCGCGACGGTGTTCGCGTCGCCTTCCTTGTAGATCGCGATTTCGACGGCCTCGCGGCCATCGACGCGAATCACCGACTCGCGCTCGCGGAAGCCCTGGCGCACGGTCGCGACATCGCGCAGGCGCAAGGTCACTTCGCCGTCCGGCGTGAGCAGCATCGCGCCGATCTCGTCGACGTTGGCAAACTGGTTGATGGTGCGCACGAGATAGCGCTGCGCGCCCTCGTCGAGGCGTCCACCCGACACATTGACGTTTTCGGCGCGCAGGCGATCGATCACCTGCCCGACACCCAGGTTCAATTGCTTCAGCTTCTGCTGATCGATCTCGACCTGGATTTCGTCCTCCAGTCCGCCGCCGATCTTCACGGCGGCGACACCGGACACCGGTTCCAGTCGCTTCTTCAACTGGTCGTCCGCATACCGTCGCAACTGCTTGAGTTCGGCCTCGTTGAAACTGACGCTGTCACCGGCACCCATCAGCGCGTAACGCAGGATCGGCTCGGTCGATGGATCGAACCGCAGCAACTGCGGCCGCGTCGCTTCGAGTGGCAGCACCAGGACTTCGAGCTTTTCGCGCACCTCGAGCCCGGCGATGTCCATGTCCGTGCCCCAGGCGAATTCGAGGACCACATCCGACTGCCCGGCACGCGAAATCGACTTCACGCGTCGCACGTTCTTCACCACGCCCAGCGCTTCCTCGACCGGCTCGCTGATCAGGTTCTCGATCTCGACCGGCGCTGCGCCGCTGTATTCCGTGCGCACGGTCAAGGTCGGGTACGACAGGTCGGGCAACAAGTTCACTTTCAAGTCGGCCAGCGCGATCAGGCCGAACAGGATCACGGTCAAGGTCGCCATGCCGATGGTGACGCGGCGACGCGTCGAGACTTCGATCAGGCTCATGGCGAGTTCGCCTCGATGATCTGGACCCTGCCGCCATCGCGCAGCGCCGCCTTGCCGATGGTGACGACGCGATCGCCGTCCTTCAGTCCTTCGGTGATTTCGGCATCGACGCCGCTGGTATAGCCGACCTTGACTTCACGACGCTTGGCCAGGAACACGGGCGCTTCGCGATCCTTGCTTCGCGCCACTTTGCCGACTTCGACCTCCGCACCGAACAGGCCGTTGTACCAGCGCGCGCTCGCCTTTTCCGGCGGCTTGGCGACGACCGCCGGTGCAGGTTCAAGCACGAACAAGGCGGCCTCGGCATCTCCCTCGATCAGCGCTTCGCGCGGCACCACCAGGGCATCGGCACGTTGGTCGTAGACGATCTCGACGCGCCCGAACATGCCGGACTTCAGCCGCTGCGTGGCGTCGCGATATTCGGTGGTCACGCGGAACGTGCCGGTTTCGGCATCGACGACCGGACTGACGCGCGCGACCGTGCCATCGAACCGAACGCCCGGCAGGGCATCGACGTGCATCGACACCGACTGCCCCGGGCGCATCGTCGTCAGTTCGCGCTCGGGCACGTTCAGCACCGCCAGCAGCGGATCGAAATCGTCGATGCGGAACAGGCCTTGATTGACCTGGATGAGATTGCCTTCCTTGACCATGCGTACCGAAATCACGCCGCTGATCGGCGCGATGATGCGGGTGTAGTCGAGTTCGAGCTTGCTGATGTCGTGGACGGCCTTCTGTGTCTCGAGGTCGAAGCGCGCCCTTTCCTGGGCTTCGGCACTGACGAGCTTGCGCGTGTAGAGGTCGGTGGAGCGGCGGAAGTCATTCTCGAGACGCTTGAGGTTGGCCTCGGCGCGAGCGAGCTCGAGCCGCGGCTTCTCCGGATCGAGTTGCGCCAGGAGGTCGCCCGCGCGCACGGCATCACCTTCTTCGACCATCAGTTTCAGCAGTACGCCGCTGGTCTTGGCGACGACCATGGCCTGGTTTTCCGGCTCGAGCGCAGCCGTACCCGAATAGCTGGCCACGATGGCCTTGCGGACAGCGGTCGCCGCTTCCACGGGCACCGGAACGTCGCTGTCGTCCGACTTGGCATCGCCTTGACCGCCCGGCGGTCCGCCACACGCACCAAGCAACAAGGTCGCGACGAAGATTCCGACCGAAAACAACGAACCACGTATCTGTTTCTTATGCATTTTTGAGTCGCCGATTGAATCGCAGGCAGGGAGTATTGGTGTTGTATCTTAATAACACACCAAATTCTGGACATGGGCCGAAAGTCGCACCCGCCGATCGCCATCGGAACGGTCTGGCCCATGTCGGCGGAACAATCCGTGCACACAGGGTCACTGCGGTCGGGTTCTCGCTGAAGCGTCCGATCGATCGACCTCGGCTATCCACCTCGCGGCACCATGGCTATACTCTGCGGCTGTTTTTCGCCCCCGGTTGGGTCGCCAACCGCATGAAAGAAGGACCGATCCGACGATGTCCCGCCTGCTGATCACCGCGTTGGCCCTCGCTGCCAGCACCATCACCTTCGACGTCACTGCGGCCGGCAATGCCGAAGCGGGCAAGAAGCGTGCATACACTTGCACCGGTTGCCACGGCATTCCCGGCTACAAGAACACCTACCCGATGTACAGCGTGCCGCGGATCGCCGGCCAGAGCGAGACCTACCTGGTCAACGCGCTGAACGCCTACAAGAAGGGCGAACGCAAGCACCCGACCATGGCGGCGCAGGCCCAGAGCTTTTCCGACCAGGATTTCGCCGATATCGCGGCGTACCTTTCCACCGCGAAGTGAGGACGACTCCGATGCGCCATCTCCCGCTGTTGTCCGCCCTCGCCCTGATTGCCCTCGCGCCGACCGCCATTGCGGCGGGTGACGCTGCGGCCGGCAAGGCCAAATCGACCGTTTGCGCGGCTTGTCACGGCCCGGACGGCAACAAGCCGATCGACGCGAACACGCCGAAACTCGCAGGGCAGTACGAGGACTATCTCGCCAAGGTCCTGCGCGACTATCGTTCGGGCGCACGGGCGAACGCGATCATGGGCGCGCAGGCCGCTGCATTGAAAGACCAGGATATCGACGATCTGGCCGCCTACTATGCGACGCAGCAAGGCGACCTCAAGGAAATTCCGCACAAGTGATCCCGGCAACGGGTCAACTGCCGCGCCGCGAAGCCCCGCCCAGAGCGGGGCTTTCGTTTTTCAGCGCTTGATGAATGGCTTCTCGCCGCTGCTGTGGTCGGTCGCATCGCGCACGGCGCTCACTCCCGGCACCCGCGCCTTCAACGTTTTTTCGATGCCTTCGCGCACTGTGGTTTCGACCATGCCGCAGCCATGGCAGCCGCCGCCGAAGCGGAGCACGACCACGCCCTCGGCGTCGATTTCCTCGAGCGACACGCGCCCGCCATGCGCGGCCAGCTGCGGCGCGATTTCATGGTCAAGCACGTAAC